>JAEZHJ010000105.1 GCA_023436925.1 Actinomycetes bacterium | reverse complement strand
CCGCACACGGGGACGGTTCTCCCGCACACGGGGACGGTCCTCATCGCCCGGCGCCCGCGATGTCCGCCGGTTGGGGGGATCCTCCTCGTCCGGCTGCCTCGCTAGGGTGTCGCCATGAGCAACACAGTTCTCGGGATCGACATCGGCGGCTCGGGCATCAAGGGCGCTCCGGTCGACCTTGCCAAGGGTGACTTCGCGGCCGATCGGCTGCGGATCCCGACGCCGACCCCGTCCACCCCCGAGGCGGTGGCGGACGTGGTGGCCGAGATCGTCGCGCACTTCGCCGACCTGATCGGCGACGGGCCGGTCGGGGTGACGATCCCGGCTGTGGTGACGCACGGGACGACCCGGTCGGCGGCCAACATCGACAAGTCCTGGATCGATGCCCCTGCGGAGAAGATCTTCGCCGAGCGGATCGGACGCCCCGTCCACCTGGCCAATGACGCCGACGCGGCCGGCATTGCCGAGGTGAAGTACGGCGCGGCCAAGGATCACCCCGGTCTCGTCCTGGTGACGACGCTGGGCACGGGTATCGGCACCGCCCTGATCCACCGTGGAGTGCTGATCCCCAACACCGAACTCGGTCACCTCGAGATCGACGGCCACGACGCCGAGACCCGGGCCGCGGCATCGGTGAAGACCAACCTCGGCCTCAACTACGCCGACTACTCGGTGCGGCTGCAGCGCTACTACGAGCGGCTCGAGGCGCTGTTCTGGCCCGACCTGCTCGTGGTGGGCGGCGGCATCTCGAAAGACTCCGACAAGTTCCTCCACCGGCTCAACCTGAAGACGCCGATCGTCCCGGCGACGCTGCGCAACCGGGCGGGGATCATCGGGGCCGCCTGGCTGGCGGCGGACGCCGCGGGGCACCCCGACCCGCTCGCCTGAGATCGCGGGGTCTGTCCCCGTGTGCCAAAGAACCGTCCCCGTGTGCCGGAGAACCGTCCCCGTGTGCGGGAGAACCGTCCCCGTGTGCCGGAGAACCGTCCCCGTGTGCCGGGCGAGGTGTCGATAGAGTCGTCGCGTGACAACGTGGCTGGTGACCGGCGGGGCCGGGTATATCGGGGCGCATGTGGTGCGGGCCCTGTCCGCGGCGGGAATGGTTCCGGTCGTCGTGGACAACCTGTCCTCGGGGCTGCGGGGGTTCGTCCCCGACGGCGTCGACTTCGTGGCCGGCGACATCCTCGACACTGACCTGCTCGCGCGGGTGATGACCGAGCACTCCTGCGCCGGGGTGATCCACATCGCCGGCTTCAAGTACGCCGGGGTCTCCGTCCAGCGTCCGCTGCACACCTACGCGCAGAACGTGACCGGGACGGCCAGCGTCCTCGCCGCGATGGAGCGCGCCGGGGTGGACAGCATCGTCTTCTCGTCCTCGGCGGCGGTCTACGGCACCCCGGACGGCGACCTGGTGGACGAGGACTCGCCCAAGCGGCCCGAGTCGCCCTACGGCGAGTCGAAGCTGATCGGGGAGTGGCTGATCAACGACGTCGCCCGCTCCCGCGACGGCTTCCGGGGCGTCAGCCTGCGCTACTTCAACGTCGTCGGCTCCGACACCGACGAGGTCTACGACGCCAGCCCGCACAACCTGTTCCCGCTGGTCATCGAGGCCCTGCTGGACGGCCGGACGCCCCGGATCTACGGCGACGACTACCCGACCCCCGACGGCACCTGCATCCGCGACTACGTCCACGTCGGCGACCTGGCGATCTCGCACGTCGCCGCGGCCCGCGCACTGGACGAGGGCCGTCCGCTGCGCCCGGCGTACAACCTGGGGAGCGGCGAGGGCCTGTCGGTCCGTCAGATCATGGACGCCATGGCGCGGGTCACCGGCATCGACTTCCAGCCCGAGCTCGCCCCGCGGCGGCCCGGTGATCCGGCCCGGATCGTGGCCACCGGTGAGGCTGCCGCTGCGGACCTGGACTGGCGGATGCGGCACAGTGTCGACGAGATGGTCGCCTCGGCCTGGTCGGCGCGGCGCTCAGTCTGACCGGCCGGCTCAGGCCTGCCAGGTCGGCCCGGGCCGGGTGGGCGGTGCAGACCCGTCCGGCCACCCGGGCGGGGCTTGCGGCCCAGCGGCCGGCGGCGCGGAGGGGTAAGGGTTCGAGCCCGGCCCGTACAGGTAGGGGCTCGGCCCCGGCGCAGTCAGGTACGGGTTCGTGGCGGGCGCGTCGACGGGCTCCGCGGTCACGGCCACCGGCGGCGGCTCGCTGACGTCGTGCTCGGGGCGCTGGTGCAGGTGCACCTGCAACTCGGCGGCGCGCTCCCGCAGCCGGGCGGCGTCCGTCCCCTCGGCGTGCACCGCCAGGTGCATCCCGGCGGTGTGCACCGCCAGGTCGGCCAGGCCGAGCCGGCGCGAGACCGGGCCCTGGGTGATCCGGACCGACTGCGCGCGGTTGTGCGGCACCACCTGCCAGCGGCGGACCAGCCAGCCGTGCTGGGCGACGAACAGCCGGTCGTCGAAGCCCCACCGCAGGAAGGGGGCCGACAGCGGGTGCAGCCAGCGGGCGGAGCGGGGTGCCGGCTCCAGCGGCACGCGCTCGTAGTCGGCCGACGGCCACAGCGCCGCCAGCGCGGTCCGCACCTGCTCGGCATTGCCGGCCGGCAACATGATCGTGTTCACGCCCTTGTCGTTCTCGTCGCTGGTCATCGCGCCCCAGCCGATCACTTCCAGGTCGATCCGGAACAGCCCCAGCCGCCGCCAGATCAGGGACTGGCTGAGCTGGATCGCCTGGACGCGCCGCGCCGGCAGCGACTGGCTGGTGAGGCTGGTCAGGCCGCGGGTGATCCGCAGCCCGGCCGGGCGGCGCGACAGGGTGTAGTTGAACTGGCCGGTCACCCGCTGGGCGAGAAAGCCGATCAGGGCGCTGCCGAGCGGGATGATCAGGCCCAGCGAGGCCAGGCCGAGGTCGAAGGCCCAGGTCAGCGCGAGGGCGACGATGCCGCCGCCCAGGATGGCGATGAACTCGTGGCTGGTGACGGCCGCCAGCAGCAGGGTCGCCGGGTCGACCCGGACCAGCACCTCGTCCTCGTGGGTGAGGTCGGACAGCACCTCGCCGGCGGTCAGCTCCGACGCGGCAGCCGGCGCCCCCGTCAGCCCGCGGGCCCGGGCCAGCAGGTAGTCGCGCAACTCGTGGGCACGCTTGAGGCTGAGGTAGCGAAGCTTGGCGGACTCGCCGCCGCCGATGTCGATCTGGAGCTCGGCCAGGCCGAACAACCGGGCGGCGAAGGGCTGGACGACGTCGATCGCCTGGACCCGCTCGAAGGCGATCCGCTGTGAGCTGCGGAACACCGCACCGGTGTCGAGGCGCAGTTCGTCCTCGTCCACCACGAACCTGGTGAACCGCCAGGACAGAAAGCCGGCCGCCACGGCGAGGAGCGCGACCAGCGCGATGCCCGCGAGCAGGAACTCCAGCGGCGGCATCGGGCCTGGGTCCTCGCTGCCGTCGGGGATGAACTCCCGGCCGATCCCGAAGACGATCGCCAGCAGGACCACCCAGCCGCGGATCAGCGGGGTGAGCGGGTGCGGCCGTTCGGTGAGCTTCTCCGCCGGCGGTGCGGCCTCAACGGTCTCGGGCGCTGAAGGGGGTGCCGAGGATGCCGGGGCAGCGGACCCGGGCACCTCGCCCGCCGGGAGGAAGGCCGGGACGCCCGCGGGCGGCGCGTCCGGCGCAGTAGTGAACGCCGGCGGAGCAGCGGGCGGGGCCGGGGCCGGGGCCGGACCGTCCGGGCGCGGGCCGGGCTCGGTCACAGCGGCAGCGCCTGGGACTCGCCGGCCTCGATCAGGCGGTCGCGTAACCGGGTGGCGTCCGCCTCCTCCAGGCCGGGGATGGTGGCTGCGGTCTCGGCGCTGGCGGTGACCAGGGAGACCCGGGCCAGGCCCCACAGTCGCTCGACGGGGCCGGAGGAGACCCGCACCGACTGCATCCGGCTGTACGGGATGGCGACCAGCCGGCGGCTCCACAGCCCGGTGCTGATCAGCAGGTCGTTCTCGCGCTCGGCGAAGCCGAAGGCGCGCGTCCACCGCCAGGCCCGGACGGTGATGTACACCAGCCAGACGGCACCGGCGGCCGTGATCGCCCAGGCCGCCCACGGCGGCAACAGCAGCCAGGCCGCGACGGCCAGCGGCACGACCCACAGCAGGTTGCCGAGCGCGGTATCGACAGCGCGAGCGCTGGCGGCGCGGGGGGCGAGTCGCTGCCACGACCCCGAGGGCGGGGCGAAGAGGTCGTCCATGGAGTCAGCCTATGCAGGAGAGGGGGCGGGTCGGCCGTGGGCTTGAGGCGCGGCTCACCCGCGTCCGCGACGCCGGGCCTTGGGGTTGCGGACGTCGACGCCGCCGAACATCGCGACCCCCTTCAGCACGACCACGGGGGCGCCGGGCTGGGGCTGGGACACCTTGACGTCGGTGCCGCCGAAGATGCCGGCGACCTGGTTGCGCACCTCGACCCCTTCGGGCACCTTCACGTCCACGCCGCCGAACAGCGCGAAGCAGTTGATGGTCACCACGGGGGCCTCGAAGACGGCCTCGCTGGTGTCGAGCTCGGCACCGCCGAAGACCGCCATCACCGAGGTGTTGGAGCGCACCCGCCAGTGGCCGGCGCGCTTGGTCCCGGAGAAGACCGCGATCACCTGGTCGGCCGCCTGACTCGGGTTCGCGGTGTCGATCCGGGCGACGGATGCGCTGGCGAGCGGGGCCGGACGGACCAGCGGGCCGTCGACGCTGACCAGGTCACGGGTCAGCGGCACCAGGTCGTCGAAGGTCTCGGCGATCCGGGCCAGGCCGATCCGGCGGTCGCGTTCTGGCGCGGGCAGCAGGCCCTCGTTGGTCGCCTCGGTGAGCAGCGTCACGACGTGGTCGCGGTCGAGGTCCGTGGCCGGGATGTCGCCGCCCGCGGCGGGTCCGACGTCGGTGGGCTCCGAGGGAGAAGAAGTCATGGCGCCGACGCTACGCCGTGGCGCGGGTCCGGGGCCACCCGACGCGGGGTGCCCGGGGGACGGTTCAGGGGGATCCCCGGTGGGTCGGGCGGTGGGCGGCGGTGTGCACTCAGCCCGCCGCTCGGGCTAAACTGCCGACACGGCCGGAGCGCTGGCCGTATGCGGATGTAGTTCAATGGCAGAACATCAGCTTCCCAAGCTGACAGTGCGGGTTCGATTCCCGTCATCCGCTCCACTGG
>JAEZHJ010000008.1 GCA_023436925.1 Actinomycetes bacterium | reverse complement strand
GCAGGCCCTGCCCGGCGTACAGCAGCGGGTACCCGCGCGGGTCGATCGAGCCGGTGCCCTTGAAGCCGCAGCCGGCCTCGATCGGCGCCTTGGTCTGCTTACCGGTCTCCAGGTCGAGCCGGTAGATCTTGCCCTCGAAGACCGGGTAGATCACCTCGACGAGGTCCTTGTCGGTGAACTCGGCGTCGAAACCCATCGCCTGCCGGGTCTCGTCCGGCCAGTTCACCAGCAGCGGCTGGCCCGTCCAGCCGGCGCCGGGCCAGTACGAGCCCTCCCCGCGAACCTCGCCGATCTCCTGGGACCAGGCGATCTCAAGCTTGCGCTGGGCGACGTCGGCGGTACCCCAGGCCGGGGCGGAGCGGAAGTTGTTGCCCCGGAAGGTGAGGACGCCCGGCACGTCGGTGTAGGCCTGCGGGGCGCCGAAGGCGACAACCTGGGACGGGTCGTAGTCGCTGACCAGTTCGTTGTCGTTGTTCCAGATCCGCCAGCTGACGTCGCCGCGGGAGCCGGTCATCGGGATCGACGTCCACCCGTCGGGACCCGCGGTGCCCGGCTGGTACCCGGGCAGCGAGTCGAGCGGGATGGCCAGCGCGGCCGGGTCGGTCTGGGGGTCGAAGTCGGGCGGCGCCACGGTCGTGGGACGGTTCGGCCGCTCCCCCGGAGTCACCCCGTTGCCCGGGGAGCAGGCCGCCAGGCTCACCGCCAGCCCGGCGCCGACCGTGCACAGCAGCAACCGGCGGAGGCGGACGCACTTCGGCATGGGCTTCCCCTTCAGGGCGACGACGATTCCCTTGGAGTGTATGCCGGGCCCGGCCCTCGCCGGGGACCCGGTCGGACTCCCCCGACGGTCGGTTCAGCGGCCCGCGGTGAGCCGGCCCAGGATGGCGTCGTAGGCGGGCTTGCGGCTGAAGTCGTCGTTCCACGGGGTCGCCCAGCCCTGCCCGGCGAAGAAGGACGGCACCCACGAGTAGCGGTCGTTGCTGCCCCACAGCGTGACCGACTCGCAGGCCGTCACCGCCAGGCAGGCGCCGACCATGTCGGCGAACCACTGGGCCTGCTCGTTCTGCAGTTCGACCGCCGGCGGGAAGGGGTCGGTGGGCATCCGGACGTCCAGTTCGGTGATCGCGACCTTGAGGCCCAGGTCGGCGAAGCGTTGCAGGTTGTCCTGCACCCCGACCGGGAACGGGTAGTCGAAGCTGAGGTGGCCCTGCACCCCGAAGCCGCCCAGCGGAACGCCCTCCGCCAGCAACTGCTGCGCCAACTCGTAGTACGCATCGGCCTTGGGGCCGGAGCCCTCGACGCCGTAGTCGTTGAGGTAGAGGACGGCGGCCGGGTCCGCCTCGTGCGCCCAGCGGAAGGCGTCGGCCACGATGTCCAGCCCGAACCGGGCGATCCACGGGTTCTCCTGCCGCGGCTCGCCGTTCTCGTCCAGGATCTCGTTGGCGACATCCCAGGCGGCGATCCGGCCGGCGTAACGGCCGACCACGGTGGTGATGTGGTCCTTCAACTCCTCGGCGAAGTCCTCGTCGCTGATCTCGCCCACGGGCAGCCAGTCAGGGTTCTGCGAGTGCCACAGCAAGGTGTGGCCGCGGACGGCCTGCCCGTTGGCCTGGGCGAAGTCGACGATCGCGTCCGCCGGGGCGAAGTTGTAGGTGGTCGGCTCGGGGTGGACGAACTCCCACTTCAGCTGGTTCTCGGGGGTGAGCGAGTTGAACTCGGTCGCCAACTGCTCCCGGAGCACGGCGTCGTCGGTGAACGGGTCGGGGGTCGCGGTGGCAAGCAGGTGGCCGCCGCCGGGGGCGGTGGCGCCGATCAGGAAGCCGGACGGGGCCGCGCCGCGCAGGTTCGCGTCCGGCGCGACCGGGGAGCCGGTCGAGGGCGGCTGGCTGGGTGCCGCGGGCGGCGCCGGCGTGCTACCCGGGGGCACCACACCGCACCCGGCCAGCACCATCGCCGCCGCAGCGGCCCCGACGATTACCCCCGCGCCTCGCGCCATACCGAGGATGCTAGTGGCCGACGGCCCCGCGCAGGCAGGCTCTGCCGGTTCGCTACAGCGGCTGCCCGCCGACCGTGCCGACCAGCCGCTCCCGCCAGGCCGGGCTGGTGAACTTGGCCAGTTCGGCCCTGGCCGCCTCGATCCGGGCCGGGATGCCGAGCCGCTGGGACGGCTCCTCGTTGCCGGGGGTCGTCAGGAAGCGCTCCAGCGCGGCCAGCCCGGCGCCGGCCCGCTTCGAGGCGGCGGCCTGCTTGGCGTCCAGCCGTGCGGCGTACCAGTCGGAGGCGAGCACGCTCTCGGCGGTGAACTGGGAGCGGAACTCCGGCGAGTCCAGCGTCCAGCCCTCGGCCGAACTGCCATTGGCCATGATCTCCAGCAGAGCTCGCACCGGCGGCACGGCCAGCTCGATCGTCTGGTCGTCCAGGTAGGCCTGGGCGACCCGCTGGTGGGTGGCCACCATCACCGCCATCGACTCGGCGAAGATCGCCGGGTCCTGCAGTTCCGGCTTGAGCATCTCCTCGGTGAACACGACGTGCGGGTGGAGGAAGATCCGGCCGAAGTAGCGGCGCGCAAAGGTGTCGGTCATCCGGTAACCGAGCCGGCTGGCCAGCACCGGCTTCCCGTCGTACTCGTAGTCCTCCAGCCGCTCCAGCGAGCCCTCCTCGATCAGCGCCCTCGCGTCGCGTTCGGCCGGGGTCATCCGACTGAACAGCTCGGGGACCAGCATCGAGATGTCGTGGTCGACCCGCACCTTCGGCCCGACGTAGCCGGCACACGACAGCCAGCCGTCGTAGCCGGACAGCACGTAGGACAAGAAGGCGGCGTTGAGGTCGATCGTGGCCGGCATCGAGTTGAACGGACCCTTGGTGAGCGCACCCTCCGAGCCGGCCCCGGTGGTGGACGGCGACTTGCCGGTCATCGAGGAGATGAACTCCATGAACAGCTCGGGCAGCTCCAGGTAGTGCAGCGGGTTGAAGGTCGACAGCGGGGGAACCCCCGGCTCGGGCGGGTTGTTGCGCCGCCCGGCGGCGACCACGTCCACCGGCAACGGCAGCGGGGCCCCGGCCGGCTTGCGCTGGTACAGGTGCGAGGCGAGGTCGGCGATCGCGGTCTCCGCCGGCTTGGCGCGGTCGGGCCGGACCTGCAGGTAGCGCGGGTTCTTCGACGGCTTGCCGTCCACCAGTCGCGGGTTGGCCGAGCTCACCACGTAGGCCGGGCCTTCCCCCTCGGGGGAGTCGGCGAAGTCGGACAGCAACCGGGCCATCGGCTCGGTGAAGAGGGAGAAGCTCACCGCGTCGTCCCGCATCGCGGCCGCGTCCGCCCGGGTGAGCGGCTGGAAGTTCGACAAGAAGGTGCCCGGGGTCGCGATGTCGCGCTCGGCCTGCTTGTCGTAGCCGCGGTGGATGGCGTCGTCGGGACGCTGGAAGAGCAGGTTCTCGCAGTTCTCGACGAGCTTGTAGGAGCGGGACGGGTCGAGGCCGAGTTCGAGGCCGGAGACCACCGTCGAGGCGGTGATGTCGTCCTCGGTCTGCACCTTGGTGGCCGGGTGGAAGTCGTGCCGCAGCCCGAACAGCCGCCAGGAACCGTCCGCCTCGAAGCCGACCCGCAGCATGTTGACGGTGATCTTGTCGCCGTCCAGCCGCAGCGCGTTGCCGAGCCGGCCGTTGATCCGTCCGACGGTGAAGTGGGAGCGCCAGTCGCTGCCCCATTCCGGCCGGTAGAACCGCTTCACCACGAAGACAAGCTCCTTGATGTGCGGCGGGATCGACTCCAGCCACTCGTTGTACTCCGGGCGGAACTCCCGCGACGGGGTGAGCAGCTTGATGACTGAACCGATCGAGCGGGTGTCGGCCAGGATCGGGCGGTGGTCGATGTTGTTGGCGGCCGGGTCGGCGAACCGCTGGGTGAAGTCGCCGGCCAGGATCCTGGCCACCCGGTCCATGTCCTTCTCGACGTCGGGGGCATAGGCGTTGCCGAAGATGATGGCGTCGGTGATCGCCTTGGAGATCTCCGACTTGCCGCCGCCGGAGACGGTGCACGGCTTGTGGCAGGACGTGACCCGGGGCGCGGTGCCGATCAGGCTCCACTGGGTCCGGTCCGCGGCCAGCTGGGTCATCTGGACGCGGTAGCCGTTCGGGCTGAGGTAGGACTTGCCGGCCCGCAGCGGGATGGACGAGCGTCCGCCGGTGCCGTCGTCGAAGGAGACGGTCATCGTGCGCAGCGAGTAGTAGGCATTGGCCGGCACGAGCACGACCTGGGGCTGCTCCCGGTCGAGGGCATGGCCCTCGGGCTGCAGTTCGAACCGGTCGGGGTCGCGCTGCAGCACCTCGGCCAGGGTGTACTCGCCGCGGCAGGAGTCCTCCTCATACTCCTGGCCCAGGTTGTAGGAGGGGTAGACCAGCGCGCCGCCGGCGTGTTCCTCCTCGGCGTTGCCGAACAGGTTGGCCGAGTAGGAGATCTGGGACTTGACCTCCTTCTTGCAGTAGCCGAAGTAGTTGTCGGCGATGAGTGTCACGATCACGCCGCGGGCGTCGCGGGCGGTCAGCTTGAACGCCTTGCCGCCGTTGTACTTCTCGTCCTCCTGCTCCCAGGCCTGGCCGTCGCGGAGCTGGCGCTCGGTCGCCTGCGACACGTGCGGCAGGCCGAGTTCCTTCTTGGTGACCCCGATCAGGTGCGGGGCGAGGACGACCAGCCCGGTGTGGCCCGTCCACGTCTCGGGGGCCAGCGAGGAGTCGTTCTCCGGCAGGTAGGGGTCGCCGCCGTTGCCGAAGATCGACTCGACGAAGTCCAGGTTCGCGACCAGCCCGCCGGGAGCGATGAAGCGCACCTCCAGGCGCTTCTCCCGGACGCTGCCCGGCACCTCCGGCGCCACCAGCGGCCGCAGCAGCAGGGACACGAAGCAGGCCGCCGGCTCCGACTGGTTGGCGGTGTACGGCAGGACCTTGTCGACCTCGGGCGGCTCCAGCGCCCGCTCCAGCAGCCGGGCGAAGACCGCCTTCGGCACGGCGATCTTGTCGGCCGGGATCGGCAGCCCGCCCTCGGCGATGTGGAACACCCCCGCCGTGGTGCGCCGGTCGTGCGCGGGGTTGTGCAGCACGCCATTGACCAGCCGGTAGCTGCTCAGCAGCGGCGAGGCGAAGGTGTCGCCGTCGAAGGGCAGGGAGAGTTCGCGGGCCAGCCCGGGCTCGTCCAGCACGAGGGTGCGGCGGGGCAGCCCGGGGGTGACGCCGGTGTCGGCCAGGTAGTCGTCCAGGAAATTCTGGATCCGCTGGTCGGCGGCGCACAGCCGCTCCGAGAGCCGCCGGTTCAGCTCCCGCTGCCGGGCCAGGATGGGGGCCACCAGCCGGGCGCCTTCGGAGTCCTCGAACTCGTCGGTCAGGTGGATGCCCACCTGGGCGAGACGAAGGTTGATAGCAGCGCTACGGGTGGAAGCCATGCTCCATTGTCAGGCCCGCGAGCAAGGCCGCCTGCGAGGTCTCGCCGATTTCGGGACCGTCCAGCCGCGCAGCCGCGGTGCGGACGGCCGCCCCGTCAACCGCAGCCGAAACCGATCCCGCCCGTCCAGCTGCCGGGATACGGCGTCTCACCGGCGCCCGGGCAAGGCCTGAACACAACGATTCGATATCAATTCACGCAGATTTTGAGACATTCACGCGGCTGTAATGCAAGCGGCGTTGAATCTGGCGATCGACTCCGGTTCGCGACCATTCCGGCCGCCACACCCGAAGGGGACTCATGAAATTCACAACCCGGGCAGGACTCGCCATCTTCGGCGCCATTGCCATCCTCAGCCTGGCCGCCTGCTCGGGCGCGCCGGCCCCGACCGCGGGTGGTTCCGGCTCCGCCACGCCCGGGGAGCCGGCCGCCTCCAGCGACTGGATTCTGGGCACCACCGACAAGATCACCGCCATCGACCCGGCCGGCGCCTACGACATCGGCTCGTGGAACCTGCAGTACTCGATCTTCGAACAGCTGATGGCCGTGCCGGCCGGTGAGAGCACGCCGGTCGGGGACGCCGCCGAGAGCTGCGAGTACAGCGACGCGAAAACCGTGACCTGCAAGCTGCGCGCGAACAACACGTTCTCCAACGGCAACCCGCTGACCTCCTCGGACGTCAAGTTCTCCTTCGAGCGGAATATCGCCATCAACGAGCCCAACGGCGCGTCGATCCTGCTCGCCAACCTCTCCGACGGCGCCGAATCGCCCAAGCTGCGCGACGGGGCGATCGAGACCCCCGACGACCTCACGGTGATCTTCCACCTGAACAACCCCGACACCACCTTCCTCAGCGTGATCTCGGGTGCGGTCGGCTCGATCGTCGACGAGGACACCTTCCCGGCGGACGCGCTGCTGCCCGACGCGGAGGTGATCGGCTCCGGGCCGCTGACCCTGGCGTCCTTCACCAAGGACCAGCAGGCAGCCCTGGCCAAGAACGAGAAGTACTCCGGCACCCGGACCGCGCAGTCCGACCAGGTCTTCATCCAGTACTTCGCCGACGCCTCCCCGCTGCGGCAGGCGATCGAGTCCGGCGGCGTGGACGTGGCCTGGCGAACCCTCAGCCCGACCGACCTGACGAGCCTGCGCACCAACAGTGCCGTCGAGGTCCTCGACGGTGAGGGCGCGGAGTTCCGCTACTGGGTCGCCCAGACCAAGAACGAAACCGCGGGCCAGTTGGCCGTCCGCCAGGCGGTCGCCAGCCTGATCGACCGGGCCGCCATCGCCCACGACATCTACGACGACCAGGTCAACCCCGCATGGTCGATCGTGCCGCCCGGCTTCGCCGGCCAGATCCCGTCCTTCCAGACCAAGTGGGGCGACGGACCCAACGCCGACCAGGCCAAGCAACTGCTCGCCGACGCGAACATCGCCACGCCGGTCAGCATCACCCTGGGCTACACCCCGACCCGCTACGGCCCGAACGCGGTGGACGAGGCCAACATGCTGGCCTCGCAGCTGACCAGCTCCGGGCTGTTCGACGTGAAGATCGAAAGCGCCGAGTGGACCGAGTACCAGACCCTGTACAAGGAGGGCGCCTACGACTTCTTCCAGTTGGGCTGGTACCCCGACTTCCTGGACGCCGACAACTACCTCGCTCCGTTCGTGGTGGACGGCGGCTTCTTCCAGAACGGCTACAGCAACCCGAAGGTCAACGACCTCGTCGTCCAGGAGCAGGGCGAGACCGATCCCGCCGCGCGGGAGAAGATCCTCGGCGAATTGCAGGACATCGTCGCCAACGATGTGCCGCTGGTGCCTTCCTGGAACGGCAAGAACGTCGCGGTCGCACTGCCCGGGATGAAGGGGGTCGCCGACACGCTCGACGCCACCTACATCTTCCGGATGTGGAGCATCAGCAAGTAACCATCCCCGGGTGGGGGACGGGGGCTGCCCCGTCCCCCACTCGGCCGAACTACGCGGACGCCCGAAGTCTGCGACCCGGCCGGGTACCCTGAGCGGTCCCCGGCCGGGTCGCCGACCAGACCGCCGGCGAGGGCGCCGTCCATTACCTGAGGAGTCCCATGCGAGCCGGGTCATTGCCCCGCTACCTCCTCCAGCGGCTGCTGCTGGTGATCCCGATGATCCTCGTCCTGCTGGCGCTGGTCTTCTTCTTGCTCCGGGTGGCTCCCGGCGACCCGGTGACCGCCACCCTGGGTGACCGGCTGCCGCAGGACGCGATCGACGCCCGCCGGGCCCAGCTCGGCCTCGACCGTCCGCTCCTGGTGCAGTTCTTCGAGTACCTCGGCCAGGTCGCCACCTTCAACTTCGGCGAGGCGATCTCCGACAACCGCCCGATCCTGGAGGTCGTCCGCGACAACGGCGGAGCCACCCTCAGCCTCACCCTGGGCGCCTTTCTGATCGCGCTCCTGGTCGGAATCCCGCTGGGCCGGTTCGCCGGCCGGAAGCGGGACTCCGGTGCCGACGTCGCGATCCGCACCTTCGGTGTGGTGTCCTACGCGGCGCCGATCTTCTTCGTCGGCCTGCTGATGCAGATGTGGGTCGCCCGGCCGCTCGGGTTGCCGACCTCGGGGATCGCCTCACCCCGTGTGATGTTCGCCGTCTCCGGCCAGCCGGTCACCCACATCCTGCTGGTCGACGCCGTCCTGCAGGGCAACTGGCCCGCGGCCGGCGACATCCTGCTCCACCACCTGCTGCCCTGCCTCACCCTCGGACTGCTGATCAGCGGGGTGTTCATCCGGCTGGTCCGGGTCAACCTGCTGCAGACCCTGCAGGCCGACTACGTCGAGGCGGCGCGCGCCCGCGGTATCCCCGAGAAGCGGGTGGTCCGCAAGCACGCCTTCCGCAACGCCCTGGTGCCGGTGGTGACGGTGATCGGACTGCAGGCGGCGCTGCTGATGAGCGGCGCGGTGCTGACCGAGAGCACCTTCAACTGGCCGGGCCTGGGGCTGAAGCTGATGGAGTACATCAACGCCCGCGACTACATCGCCGTCCAGGGCATCATCACGTTCTTCGCGATCGTCGTGGTGCTCATGTCGGTGGTGGTCGACGTGGTGAACGCGCTGATCGACCCGAGGGTGAGGTACCAGTGAGACGCCTGCTCGCCCCCATCCGGGCTACCACCGGAACCGCCCGCTGGCTGCTCGTGGCCGGCCTGCTGATCGTCGGCATGTTCGTGGTGTTCGCGCTGTTCGCCGACTGGATCGCCCCCTTCGGGTACAACCAGACGGCCGGCGCCGACGGGGTGAAGTTCGAGAAGTTCGCCCCACCCGGCGGCGTCCACCTGTTCGGCGTCAACGACCTGTTCTACGACGTCTACTCCCGGGTTGTCTGGGGCGCTCGCACGGCCCTGTCGGTGGTGCTGCTGTCGATCCTGATGTCCGCGGTGGTGGGCGTGGTCCTCGGGCTGGTGTCGGGCTACGTGGGCGGCTGGCTGGACCGGATGCTCGTCCTGGTGATGGATGCGCTCTACTCGTTCCCGTCGCTGCTGCTGGCGATCGTGTTCTCCTTCCTGCTGCGCGGCACCCTGGGGTCCGGCGTGGCGGCGGCAGCGCTGTCGCTCACCGTGATCTACATCCCGCAGTACTTCCGGGTGGTGCGCAACACCACGGTGAGCGCCCGCGAGGCGACCTACGTCGAGGCCGCCCGTGCCTTCGGCGCCTCCAACACCACGATCATGGGCCGCTACCTGTTCAGCAACGTGATCGGCTCGGTGCCGGTGATCGGCACCCTGAACGCCGCGGACGCGATCTCCACCCTGGCCGCGCTGGGCTTCCTCGGGCTGGGCATCCAGCCCAACGAGGCCGCCGAGTGGGGCTTCGACCTGTCCCGCGCGATGGACGACGCCGCGTCCGGGATCTGGTGGACCGGCCTGTTCCCCGGGCTGGCGATCGTGCTGCTGGTCGCCGGTCTCACCCTGGTCGGTGAAGGCCTGAACGAGACCGTCAACCCGACCCTTCGCAAGCGCCGGTTCGCCAAGGTGACGCTGCCGCAGCGGGCCGCCCAGCCGTCCGGGACGGTTGCCGGCGGTGGGGCGGTGGCCCTCGCCCCGGCGGTCGCGGCCGACCAGCCGGCGACCCTGGCATCCGCCGCCGAAGAGGAGGCCCGGTCATGAGCCAGCCAGTCATCGACGCCACCGACCTGCGCGTCTGGTACGGCACGCCCCGCGGCCCGGTGCGGGCGGTGGACGGCGTCTCGTTCTCCGTCCAGCCCGGCGAGATCCTCGGTCTGGTCGGGGAGTCCGGCTGCGGCAAATCGACCCTGGGGCGCGCCCTGCTCGGGTTGCTGCCACCGGGGGCCCAGATGGACGGCAACCTGCTGTTCAAGGGGCGCAACCTCGCCGCCTTGTCGGAACGGGAACGCTTCGCCCACCGCGGCAGCGACCTCGGGATGATCTTCCAGGAGCCGCTGACCCGGCTGAATCCCCTGATGCGGGTCAGCGAGCACTTCACCGAGACCCTGCGAGCCCACAACCCCAAGCTGCGGACCAGCGAGATCGAGGCGCGCTCGCTGGAAGTGTTGCGGTTGATCGGGATACCGCCCTCGCGCTGGAAGGCGTACCCGCACGAGTTCTCCGGCGGCATGCGGCAGCGGCTGATGATCGCACTCGCCCTGGTGCTGCGTCCGGCCTTCGTGGTGGCCGACGAGCCGACCACCGCCCTGGACGTGCTGGTCGAGGCGCAGATCATCAAGATCCTGCACGACCTGCGGAACAACTTCGACACCGCCCTGCTGCTGATCACCCACAACCTGGGGATCATCGCGGAGACCTGCGACCGGGTGGCGGTGATGTACGCGGGCAAGATCGTGGAAGTCGGTGACGCGCGCACGGTGTTCCGGGAGCCGAAGCACCCCTACACCCGGGAGTTGCTGCGGTCGACGATCACCCTGGCCACCGAGGGGCTGAACTCGATCCCCGGGGCCCCGCCGGATCTGGTGGCGCCGCCGGCCGGCTGCCACTTCCACCCCCGCTGCCCGGACGCGATGGTCGGATGCCCGCAGCGCGAGCCACTGCTGCTGGCCCGCGACGGCGGGCCGAGCCGGGTCGGCAGCGACGACGTCGCCTGCTGGGCCGCTCATCCCGGCGGCCTCACCCCCGAGCAGTTGATGCCCCTGGATCGAGAGGAGTTGGCAGTTGCCGACGAAGCCTGACAGCGTGCTCGAGGTCCGTGAACTCGAGGTCCACTTCGCGCTGCACAACAGCGGCCTGGCGCGCCTGTTCGGACGAGACACCGCCACCGTGAAGGCCGTCGACGGGGTGAACCTGGAGTTGCGGCGGGGCGAGGTGCTGGGCCTGGTCGGGGAATCGGGATCCGGCAAGACCACCCTGGGCCGGGCGATGCTCGGCCTGGCGCCCGCCACCGCCGGCAGCATCCGGCACCGGCCGGCGGGCGGCGGCGAGGGCGTCGACATCGCAGCCCTGCGCGGCCGGGCGCTGCGGCGTCACCGCACCCGGCTGCAGATGGTCTTCCAGGATCCCAACGCCGCGCTCAACCCGTCCATGACGATCGAGACCGCAGTCGGCCACCCGCTCGTCGTCCACGGTCGCGCCCGGGGAGCCGACCTGCGCGCCCGGGTTGCCGCGGCGCTGGAACGGGTGGGCCTGGCACCGGCGGAGCAGTTCCTCGGCAAGTACCCCTCCGACCTGTCCGGCGGGCAGAAGCAGCGCGCGGTGCTGGCCCGGGCGATCATCCTCGACCCCGAGGTGCTGATCGCTGACGAGCCTGTGTCGATGCTGGACATGAGCGTCCGGGCGAAGATCCTGCAGCTGATGCTCGACCTCAAGACCGACCTCGGACTCACCTACGTCTACATCACCCACGACCTGGCCACCGCGAAGTTCTTCTGCGACCGGATCGCCATCATGTACCTGGGCAAGGTGGTCGAGATCGGGCCCACCGACGAGATCTTCGCCAACCCGCGCCACCCCTACACCCGCGCCCTGCTCGCAGCCATCCCCGACATCGACCCCGACACCCCCTTCGGCCGTGACCTGCCGCGCGGCGAGATCCCGGACGCCGCCCGGCCGCCCCTGGGGTGCTCGTTCCACCCCCGCTGCCCGGTGGCGCAGCCCCAGTGCGGCTGGGAGCCCAGGGACCTGAAGGCGCTCGTGGAGGAGCACTGGACGAAGGTGGACGTCGGCACCTACACCCGCGAGCGGGCCCTGGTCGGCGACCTGGCCGGGTTGGCCCACAGCCGGCGGAGCGCCGAGGTGGCCCCGGCCGCCGGCAGCGCGGCCCAGGTGGGCGAAACCTTCGAGCGGATCCGGGCGGAGACCGCAGGCGATCCGCTGTGGCGCGGGGTGACCCGGATGCAGACCACCGCCGCAGGCGTCGAGGTCGAGTTCGCCGAGCCCGCCGAGATCGGGCTGCGACCCGACGGCGCGGTCGAGGTGGCGTGCGTCCTCTACGGCGGCGGCGAGCGAGACGCCTAAAGGTTCCCCAAAGGGCTCGGGTCGCGGACCCGGGGTGGGCCGGGGCTGGTTACCATCAGGTCATGTTGGAGCTGCCTGAGCTGCCCCCGTTGACGATCGACACCTGGGTCGCCATCGGGGCCGTCGCCCTGGGGTTGCTGCTGTGCTTTCGCGGTTACGCCGCGATGCGCTGGATCTTCGCGCTGCTCGGCGGGGTGGCGGGCTGGCAGCTGGGCAGCTGGGCGGCCACCTACATCCAGTTCGACCCCGACTTCGACAATGCCTTGAAGTGGGGGGCGACGATCTTCGCCGCGATCCTGTTCGCCTGCCTGGCCTACGCCTTCTTCGTGACGGGCGTCCTGCTGGCGGTCGGCTGGCTCGGCTACACGCTGGGGCTGGTCGCGGTGACCTCGCTGGGACTGACCGACTGGCTGGCGGTGGCGGCGCCGTGGCTGGTGGCGGTGCTGCTCGTGGTCGGGGCCCTGGTCTCGAAGCTGCCCAAGTTGTTGCTGGTCATCCTGACCGCTGTGATCGGCGCCGCCGCGATCATCGCCGGCACCCTGGCGCTGATCGGCTCGGTCAACATCATGGAGCTGGACGCCGGCGTCCTGCTGGGCAACGGCCTGCTGTGGAACCTCGGCTTCGTCGCGCTGGCACTCGCCGGCGTCTTCCTGCAGCTGCGCTCCGGCAAGTCGAACCTGCGCGCGGCCTACTCCTGATCTCCGCCCCCCGGCACACGGGGACGGTTCTTTGACACACGGGGACGGTTCTCCCGCACACGGGGACGGTTCTCCCGCACACGGGGACGGTTCTCCCGCACACGGGGACGGTTCCGCTGTGCGGGAGAACCGTCCCCGTGTGTCGGTTTCCAGGGACGGTTCCGCTGTGCCGCAGACCGTCCCCGTGTGCCGGGTCGGGGTCAGCCGGGGATGACGTCCCCGGACGGCCAGGTCTGCCGGATGAAGTCGGCCACCTCAGCGCTGTGCAGCAACTCCTCAAGCTTCGCGACGCCCGCGTTGGTGGTGTCGGCCCGCCACACCAGCACGTTCGCGTTCGGGTTGCCCTCGACCGCCTCGATGCCGATGGCGTCCGAGCTGGACAGGCCCGCGGTCAGGATGAAGTTGCCGTTGACGAAGGCGACGTCGATCGCCGGGTCGTCCAGCTGCTGCACGATCACCTCGGACTGGTTCTCCAGGAAGGTGAAGCCGCGCGGGTTCTGGTCGGCGGTCAGGTTCAGCACGTTGCTGTCGTCGGTGATCCCGACGAGCTGGCCGGCCGCTTCCAGCACCCGCAGGCCGCGGATCTGGTTGGGCGCGTCGTTGGTGATCGCGATCGTGGCCCCGTCCGGCACCTCGTCGAAGGACTTGTACTTCGACGAGAAGGCCGCGTACGGCTCGAGGTGGACACCTTCGCCGTGCTCGAACTGGTAGCCCTTCTCGGCGATCTGCGCGTCCAGGTAGGGCAGGTGCTGGAAGTAGTTGGCGTCCAGCTCACCCGAGGCGAGCGCCTCGTTGGGCAGGACGTAGTCGTCGAACTCGACGATCTCGAGGGTGATGCCCGCCTCGGCGGCGAGGTTGTCGGCGACGTACTGCAGGATCCTGCCGTGGGGGACGGGGGTCGCGCCGACCCGGACCACGGTGGTGGACGCCGGCTCGGCCTCCGGCGCGGTGGCGGACGGGGCAGGGGTCGCCGAGCAGGCCGTCATCGCCATGACAGCCGCCAGGGATGCGGCGACGGCGAACAGACGGGTGCGAGGGATGCCCATTGGTGCTCCTTCTTCGTGGGCCTTCGGCCCGGTTGGCCGGACGACGGACGCCGTCCGGTGGCTTGGCCCGGCGCGGTGCGCCGGAGGTCGGGGGTCAGCGGTGGTCGAGGCGGCGGATGGCGCGGTCGCCGATCCACTGGACGAGCTGAACGAGCAGCACCAGGACGACCAGGACGACGACCATCACCTCGGGCTGGAAGCGCTGGTAGCCGTAGTTGTAGGCGAGCCGGCCCAGGCCGCCGCCGCCGACCAGGCCCGCCATCGCCGAGTAGCCGATCAGGGTGACGACGGTGGTGGTGAGGCCGGCGACCAGACCGGGCAGGGCCTCGGGCAGCAGCACCTTCCACACGGTCTGGACGCGGGTCGAGCCCATCGCGTGGGCGGCGTCGAGCTTGCCCGGGTGGACCTCACGCAGCGCCGCCTCCACCAGCCGGGCGAAGAACGGGACCGCGGCGATGGTGAGCGACACGGCGGCGGCGATCGGGCCGATCGAGGTGCCGACCAGCAGCCGGGTGAGCGGGATCAGCGAGACCATCAAGATGGCGTACGGCACCGAGCGGGTGATGTTCACCACGACGCCGGACAACACGAAGTTCAGCACCCGGTGGTCGGCCAGGCCGCCCGGCTGGGTGACGTACACGGCGACCCCGAGCGGCAGCCCGAGCAGCAGGGTGGCCAGGCCGGCGATCCCCACCATGGCCAGGGTCTCCCCCATCGCCGGGGCCAGCGCGGTCGAGATGGCCGGGTTGTCCAGCAGGTCGAGCAGCGACTGCAGCGGGTTCATCGGACCGCCTCCAGCCGGCCGGCGGCGACGCCCTGGTCGCGCAGGTAGTCGACCAGGCGGTCGGCGTCGAGGTGCTCGGGCACGGCGACCCGCTGCCGGCGGAAGGTGGTGCCGGCCAGCGGCTCGACGACGCCCGCCACGACCGGCAGGTCGACCCCGAAGTGCCGCTCGGCCGCGGTGACCGCCGAGCGGGCCGGGTTGGCGTCCAGCACTTCCACGAACCCGGACGGGGCGCCGTCCGGCGGTGGCAGCCGGAGCAGCGCCTCGCTGAGCTTGCCGCCGAACCGGCCCAGGACGTCGCGCAGCGAGCCGGACTCGACGACCAGCCCGTCCTCGAGCAGGGTGACCGAGTCGCAGATCCGCTTGACCACCTGCATCTCGTGGGTGATCACCAGCACGGCGAGGCCGAGCCGGGCCTTGAGCGCCGCGATCAGGTCGAGGATCTCGTCGGTGGTGCGCGGGTCCAGGGCGCTGGTCGGCTCGTCGCAGAGCAGGACGTGCGGGTCGGTGGCCAGCGCCCGGGCGATCCCGACGCGTTGCCGCTGGCCGCCCGAGAGCTGGGCCGGGTGGGCGTCGGCCGCCTCCCCGAGGCCGACCAGGCCGAGGAGCTCGGACGCCTTGGCGCGACGTTCGGCGCGTCCGACCCCGGCGAGTTCGAGCGGGTAGGCGACGTTGCCGAGGATGGTGCGGGAGTCGAACAGGTTGGCGTGCTGGAAGACCACGCCGAGCCGGCGGCGGGCGGCGCGCAACTCGTCGGACCGGACCCGGGTGAGCTCGACCCCGTCGATCTCGACCGTGCCCGAGGTGGGTCGGTCGAGCAGCGCGAGGCAGCGCATCAGGGTGGACTTGCCCGCGCCCGACTGCCCGACGATGCCGTGGACGGAGTTCGCCGGGACGCGCAGCGTGACGCCGTCCAGCGCCCGGATCTCGCGGCGGCCCTGGTGGTAGACCTTCTTCAGGTCGGTGACGGTGATCATGGTGGCTCTCTTCGTCTGCCGCCCGGGCACGCCTGAGGCAGCCCGGAACGACGGTGGTGGAAGGGGGTCAGCACACCCCGGCGTCCGAGGACGCAGGACAGCGGGAGTCGCAGCCGCTCAGCGGCCGGGGAGCGTGCTGTTGCTCAGCAGCAGCACATTCGCATGCACATCATCATCGCCGGAGCTGCGGTGAGCAGACGGGCGGTGCGGCATGCGGTGGTGAACACGTCCCGAAGGCTACCCCGGTTCCCGCCCGTGGGACGAATCGGTCTGACCACTGGACAGCGTCCAACACACGGGGACGGTTCTCCCGCACAGGGGGACACACCTTGGAAGGCCGAAAGGACCGTCCCCGCGTGCCAGAGAACCGTCCCCGTGCGCCAGAGAACCGTCCCCGTGCGCCAGAGAACCGTCCCCGTGCGCCAGAGAACCGTCCCCGTGTGCCAGAGAACCGTCCCCGTGTGTCAGGCGGGCTCGATCACGAACAGGACGGAGCCGTAGTCGCCGATCAGGCGGGCGGTGGTGTCCTGGCCGTCGAAGAGCGGGACAAGCTGGGTGAAAGCAAGGGCCGACCCGGTGCCGACATACTCCTGGGGCCGGTCGTCCAGCGAGCGGAACCAGTCGAGCACGGTGAGCGGGACGCCGTGGCCGCTCAGGTTCACCGGGAGGGCGTGGCTCACCAGCCCGCCCAGCGAGCGGAGCGAGGTGCCCTGCGGCAGCGAACGGACCCGGTAGCGACGAGACGGCGCCAGGCCCGTGATGGGCAGGGGCTCGGGAGCGGAGGCGGCCCGCGAGCCCACCTGGTAGTGCCCCACCACCCGGGGCTCGCCGCCCGGTTCGTGGATGCTGACCGTGACCTGGTTGTCCCGCACCGCCTCGTGGCGGCGCAGCCGGCCGTACTGCAGCAGCCGGCGATGTTGCTTGTAGAAGGCGATCTGGGCGCGGACCCGCCGCCGCTCCTCCCGGGTCAGGTCGGTCGGGTCCAGTTCGTAGCCCAGCAGCCCGAGCGCAGCCACGTTGAACCGGGTCGACAGCGGGGTGTCCCGCAGCGTCTGGGCGGACGGGGACGCCGTCACGTGGGCGCCCATCGTCGACTGCGGATAGAGGTAGCTCAGGCCGAGCTGGATCTTCAGCCGCTCCACCGGATCGGTGCAGTCAGAGGCCCAGACCTGCGGCGAGAAGCACAGCATGCCCAGGTCGAACCGGTTGCCGCCCGAGGCACACGACTCCAGCAGGATGTGTGGCCGGGGCTCGAAAATCCGCCGCAGCACCTCGTAGAGCCCCAGCACGTAGCGGTGGTGCAGCTCCCCGGCCGGGGTGACCGCCGAGAACTGGTCGGAGAAAGTGCGGTTGGCGTCCCACTTGACGTAGCTGATCGGCGCCGAGTCGAGGATCCGCCCGACGTTGTCGACCAGGTAGTCGCGCACCTCAGGGCGGGTGAGGTCGAGGATCAACTGGTGGCGACCCTCACTCGGCGTCCGCCCCGGCACGGTGATCGCCCACTCCGGGTGAGCCCGGTACAGGTCGGAGTCGCGGTTGACCATCTCGGGTTCGAACCACAGCCCGAAGTCCAGCCCCAGGCCGCGGATCTCCTCGGCCAGCCCCTTCAGGCCCTTGGGCAGCTTGCGGGAGTTGACCGTGTAGTCGCCCAGGCCGGCGTGGTCGTCGTTGCGGGCCCCGAACCAGCCGTCGTCCAGGACGAACAGCTCTGCCCCCAGCTCCTTGCCGCGGCGCGCCATGGCGATCACCCGCCGGTGGTCGAAGTCGAAGTAGGTGCCCTCCCAGTTGTTCACCAGTACCGGCCGCTCGGCGTCGCGCCACTGGCCGCGGACGATGTGCGTCCCGACGAACCGGTGCAGGTTGGCTGACAGCCCGTTGAAGCCGCGATCCGACCAGGACAGGACGGCTTCCGGGGTCTCGAACCGCTCCCCCGGCTCGAGCGTCCACTCGAAGCCGATCGGGTTGATACCGGACGTGACCCGCACCAGGTCGCGTTGCGACAACTCGACGGCGGTGTAGTGGTTGCCGGAGTAAACGAGGTTGAACCCGTACACCTCGCCGTGGTCCTCCCCCGCGCCGCGGCGGGCGAGCAGGACGCCCGGGTTGTGGCGGTTGGAGGAGAAGCCGGTGATCGAGGAGTTCACGTAGATCCCCGGCGCCAGCGGACGGACGTGCCGGTGGGCCTCGCTGATCCAGGCGCCGTCGAAGGTGACCAGGTCGAAGCCGCGGTCGGGCAGGTCGACCAGCTGGCTCATCAGCCGACGCACCCGCAGCGCCACCTGCGAGCGGTTGGTCAGCACGGCCCGCCGGGTCACCACGTCGGACTCGGGGAACGCGGTGTAGTACAGCGTCAGCGCGAGGTCGCCGTCGGCCAGGTCGACCTGCAGGGTCTGGCACGGGCGGCCCGCGGCCAACGCGGTCGGCAGCCCGTCCTCGCACGGCACCACCCCGTCGTGGAGCCGGTGGCCCACGTAACGCAGGTCGGTCACGAAGCTGCCGTCGGGCATGGTGGTCTCGATCGCCGGCAGCCGGTAGTCGCCCTTCCCGAGCCCGGAGTACTCCAGCGGCAGCCGGTCGAGGTTGTAGGCGGTGTCGTCCGGGTCGTACTTGACCCCTTCGCCGGCGGCGGGGAGCTTCACGGCCATCGTCGCGACGCTGTCGAGCGGGTGGTCTCCGAGGTCGACCGCAGCCCCGAAGTGCAGGTGCTCCAGGTGGCCGTACCGGGTCACCCGGAACAGGTAGCTGGTGGCGGCCCCCCGCAGGTGGAAGACCGGGCGGTCGGCGACCTCGACGTCGAGGATGTCGATCACTGACATGGGGATCATCCTGCCGTCCAGGCGCCCACCGCGGTACCTCGGGACCGGTTCGTGCTCCTGCGGCTTCGACGAGAGCTCGTGCCGGCGGCGTTGACGGCACGAGCAATCGCATCATAAGCACATTCCTGCCGTTCGCGGGCGGCAGATCATCGACCGATTCAGTTCCCGGCCTTCCTTGTCCCTGTCCGCAGATTGTCCCGGCGCTGTTGGGGTACCTCGCTCGTAGATTCAGGCGGACGGACGCCCGCTCCGCCCACCGGGCAGGAGACCTCCATGACCAGCGTCACAGTGATCGGCACCGGCGGCCGGGCCAGGGCGCTCTGCCGGCTCGCCGCGCGGGCCGGCGCCATCGTGCAGCTGCTCGCCGCCGACGCCTCGGACGAGATCGGCGGCGACCTGGTCGTGCTGGCCGTGCCCTATCCCGAGCACGACGCGGTGGTGGAGGTCTACGGGCCGCAACTGGCCGGCAGGATCGTCCTCGACATCGCCGAGCCGGACGACCCCAGGACCCACGAGCGGCTCCTCTCGCAAGGCTCCAGCGGCGCGGAACTGCTGGCGTCGGCGCTACCCGAGAGCACCGTGGTGAAGGCGTTCACCGCCACCGCGGCCGAGGCCCTGCTCGCCGCAGCGGCCGAGCCGGGCACCACCATCGTGCTGGTGGTAGGTGATGACCGGCTGGCCAAGCAGAAGGTCATGCGGATGGCCGGGGTGGCCGGAGTCGAGGTGCACGATGACGGCCCGCTCTCGCGGGCCAGGGAGCTGGAGCGCCGGGGCCTGGCGCAGCGGGACGGCGCCCCGGAGACGGACGCCGGGCAGCCGCCTGGCTGACGGCCCCCACCCATGGACCGGGCGTGCCGGTGCGCCTGACCGACGCCGCCGGCACGTCCGCCGGTCACGGGGCCGCTGCTCAGCCGGCCCCGGCCGCGCGGGCCAGCACCCGCAGGCCGGTGTTCAGCGCGGCGACCTGGTCAGGGCTGAGCCGGGTCGGGTTGGGACGTCCGCCGAAAGCCACGCCCGGGGCGACGAAGTCCAGGACCTCTGCCGGGATCAGTCCGTCCGGGTTGAAGCCCATCAACACCACCGGGAGCAGGTTCGCGCCGTCGGAGTCCCGCGGCGGGCCGACGATCCAGCCGAAGCCGACCACCCCGCCGGCAGCGCGCTCGCCGCCGCCGTCCTGCCACAGCACGACCTCGTCGCGGATCGCGAGTTCGTCCGGCTCGACCTCCAGGCCGAGCCCGATGGTCGGGTTCGGCGAAGCGCTGACCAGCGCGCCCAGTTCCGACACTCCCGCCGAGTTCAGGGTGAAGCACCACGAGCTCCCACCGCCCTCGTTGGCGCGGATCTGCCGGATCACCGACAGCTTGTCGATCTGGTTGGCCCGGCGCCACATCGTGAGGGACCGGCGTGCGCCGGCCCGGGCATAGCGGTCGGCACCGGTCCGGGCCAGGTACCAGTCGAGGGCGTCGTCGGCGTAGTCGATCACTGCCACATCGCGCCGGGCGCGGATCGCGCTCAGGGCGCGCCGGACCGGCACCCCCTGGGCGAGCAGCAGGGCGAAGGCGGCCGACGGTGCCCGGTTCACCCCCATGTGGCAGTGCACCAGCACCCGGGCATCGGGGTCTGACAGCGCGTCGGTCACCCAGTCGTTCAGCCGCTCGAACCAGTCAGCGGGGATCCGCTGACCGGCGTCCTCGACCGGGTGGTAGAGGTACTCGATCTCGGGCGCCCAGAACTTGACCAGTTCCTCGTCGTTCCACTCGTCACGCAGGTCGGCGATGTGGGTGATGCCGGCGTCCTGCAGGTCCTGCAGCTGCTGCCGCGCGATCCGGAAGGCGGGGGCGAGATCACCGCCGACCGCGATCCGGTCGGTGACGAACTGGGCGTTGGCGGCGGTCAGGTTGGGCAACAGGGGACGGGCAGGCACGCCGTCCAGTGTGACGTGTCCCGCGCTGTGGCCCAACCCGGCATGCCCGGGCGACGCTCGCCGCTGCCTGCCCTAGGCTGAGTCGATCCGTGAATCAAGGAGGACCATGGACACCCGGCGGCTGGGAACCACCGACATGTCGATCACCCCGGTCGGGGTGGGCGCCTGGGCGATCGGGGGCGGCGGCTGGGCCGCCGGCTGGGGCCGGCAGGACGATGACGAGTCGGTCGCTGCGATCCGCCACGCCGTGGACCTCGGCGTCAACTGGATCGACACCGCACCCGCCTACGGGCTGGGCCACTCCGAAGAGGTCGTCGCGCGGGCGCTGCGCGACCTGCCCGCCGACGAGCGTCCGCTGGTGTTCACCAAGTGCGGCCTGATCCGGCACGACCCGTTCGACCCACCGCACCGGACGGGTGATCCGGCGACGATCCGCCGTGAGGTGGACGAGTCATTGCGGCGGCTGGAGGTGGAGCGGCTCGACCTGCTGCAGGTGCACTGGCCGGCCGAGGACGGGGTCCCGATCGAGGAGTACTGGGGGGCCCTGGCCGAGTTGAAGCAGGCCGGCAAGGCGCGGGCGATCGGGTTGTCCAACCACACGGTCGAGCAGCTCGAGCGGGCCGAGGCGGTGGCCCACGTCGACACCCTGCAGCCGCCGTTCTCGCTGATCAACCGGTCCGCGGCCGCCGAGTTGCTGCCGTGGTGCGCCGGGCACGGCACCGGGGTGATCGTCTACAGCCCGATGCAGTCCGGCCTGCTGACCGGACGCTTCGACGCCGAGCGCGTCCGCAACCTGGACCCGGAGGACTGGCGCACCCGCAACCCGGAGTTCACCACCAACCTGCCGGCCAACCTCGCCCTGGTCGAGCGGCTCCGCGCGGTCGCCGACCGGCTCGCCACCAGCCCCGGGGCGGTCGCGATCGGCTGGACCTTGTCCTTCCCGGCGGTCACCGGCGCGATCGTCGGCGCCCGCAACCCCGCTCAGGTGGATGGCTGGATCTCCGGCGCCGACACGGTGCTGGACGATGCAACCCTGGCCGAACTGGCGCGGGCCATCGAGCAGACCGGAGCCGGCAGGGGGCCCGTCCGGCCCTGACGCAAGGGCCCCGGAATTGCTCGACGGACGTGGCCGATGGCCACGTCCGTCTCAGCTTGCGTCAGCACAGGCCGTCCCCCGACTCCTGCGCCGCCGCCCACGAGGGGCGGTTCTGCGAGCGTTCCCCGCAGGCAACTGTACGGGGGCGATCGGGCCCTTTCTGTCACCCGTAAGGGGACATTTTCCGGCCGTATTGCGGGGTCACAACGATGGGCGGCGCCATCGGACCCGCTGACCGACATCGAACCGTCCCGGGCCGGGATTGCTAGAATCCCGGCCAGAGCCAGTAGCCGGCTCCCGGACGATGGTCAAGTACCCGGTGCGCGACAAGACTTGCCAAGGAGAATCTCCATGTCCTGGCTCATCCTCATCTTCTCCGGCGTGCTCGAAGCCGTCTGGGCCACCGCCCTGGGCCGTTCGGAGGGCTTCAGCAAGCTCCTCCCGACCGTGATCTTCGGGGTCGCCCTGACCGCGAGCATGATCGGTCTGGGCATCGCGATGCGCGAGATCCCGATCGGCACCGCCTACGCGGTCTGGGTCGGGATCGGCGCGACGCTGACCGTCGTGATCGCCATGGCGAGCGGCAACGAGCCGGTGTCCTGGGCCCGCGTGCTGCTCATCCTGGGGCTGGTCGGCTGCATCGTCGGCCTCAAGCTGGTCAGCGACGCCGGGCACTGACCGGCTCCGCTGCGCCGCCGGCGCGGTTGCGGGCGGCGGACGGCTGGGGCACGATCGGCAGATGACCCAGCACGCCGATCCCCACCGCCATGACTGACTCCCAGGGCGCCGAGCGCCCCGCCGGGCTGCCGGTGCTGGAGACGGAGCGGCTGGTGCTGCGACCGTGGAACGGCGCCGATCTCGCCACGATCTTCGACATCTACTCCCGTTGGGAGGTGGCCCGCTTCCTGGGCCGGACGCCGTCGGCGATGACCGTCCCGGCCCAGGCCGAGGCCTCGCTGCAGCGGTGGGCGTCGATCCCCGGACCGCTGCACGGTGTCTGGGCGATCGTCCCCCGCGAGACGGGCATCCCGGTCGGTTCGGCGCTGATGAAGTACCTGCCGCTGAGCGGCAGCGGGGAGCCGTCCGACGACACCGAGATCGGCTGGCACCTTCACCCGGCGGCCTGGGGGAACGGGTATGCGACCGAAGCGGGCCAGGCCCTCGTCGACCGCGCCTGGGAGCACGGTCTGAGCGAGGTCTACGCCGTGGTCTACCCGGAGAATGCCGCCTCGCAGGCGGTCTGCCTGCGGCTCGGGATGGAGCATCTGGGGCTGACCGATCGCTACTACGACATCAGCTGCGAGCTGTTCCGGCTGCGCCGGTGAGCGCCCCGGTCGCGGTCGTCGGGGCGGTCATCGTTCAGGGCGGGCGTGTGCTGTGCGCGCTGCGCGGGGGCGGGCCACTGGCCGGCCTGTGGGAGTTCCCCGGCGGCAAGGTGGAGCCGGGAGAGGAACCGAAGGCGGCCCTGCGGCGGGAGATCGCCGAGGAACTCGGCTGCCAGATCGAGGTCGGTGAGCTGATCACGACGGCGGTCCACCGCTACGAGTTCGCCACCGTGGAACTGAGCACCTACCGATGCCGGCTGGCCCAGGGTGAGCCGATTGCGTCCGAACACTCCCGGTTGGCGTGGCTGGCGCCGTCCGAACTCGGCACCCTGTCCTGGGCGCCGGTGGACATCGCAACAGTGGAGCGGCTCACCCAGAGGTGAACCGCCCCACCGTCAGCCGTCGTGCTTCTTGCGCTTCTTCCGCTTCTTGCGCGCCTTCGCCCAGGCCCTGACCTTCTCCTCATCCCACATGGGGGTGCGTTTGTCGGGCCACTTGTCCTTGGGCGCATGGAACTCCTTGCCGTTCTTGCGCTCCTTCGACATCGCCGAACGGAACTGCTCCGTGGGCACGCCAGCGATCTCGGCGGCCTGCGAAGTGGTCAACACAAACCGCACCCTACCGGGGATCAGACCTGGAGATCAGCCCCGTCGGCCGCGCGGCGCGAGCACCGCAAGAATCGTCAGCGACGAGCCGGCCTGAGCGCCTGCCAGTCGGGGCGAGAGCCCTGCGGTGAGGAAGCGGACGACGGCCCGGGTTGTGCTACGGGTAACTCGCATGTCAGGCACCTCCGTCTTCTTCTCTGCCTGCCTGCGTCACCTTAGCATCGCTAGGGTTGCCAAACAAGCAACCCTAGCGATGCTAACTCTCTGAATCCGTATTCTTGGCTGCTCCTCAGGGTTGCCGGCCCCCGCCGAGGCGTCCGTTGCTGTCTGCCGTTGTCGCGTCGCAGGGCAGCAGAATCGCCTGCCCGGTCTGGCCGGCCCCGCAGTCGGTGGCCGCGCCTGATCGAGGATCGCGCCCGCCACAACCGACCAGCCGACCGGTCCGGAAGGCGATCGACGGCAGGGTCGAGGAGTAGCCACCCTGTAGATGGCCAGCGGTGTGAACGCCCGGTTCTGGCAGACTCCGCACGTGGCGAAATCCCTGAACCCTGTAGTCCGGACCGTTGTCTCGATCTGGGCCTGGCTCGTCCTTGGAGTAGCCATGCTGGTGGCGCTGCCGGTGGTCGGGCTGGTCCGCCTGGTGACGGCCCGCAGCGACCCGGGCCGCTACCTGGCAGGGCGCGTCTTCCGGCAGGTGGCGGTCGTCGCCCAGACGCTCAACCCGCTGTGGCGGTTCAGCGTCTCGGGGAAGGTGCCGGACGACCCGCGCCGGCCGTACATGGTGGTCGCCAACCACGAGAGCTTCGTCGACATCCTGCTGATCGCGCACCTGCCGTTCGAGATGAAGTGGGTGGCCAAGAGCGACTTCTTCAGCTACCCGGTGATCGGCTGGCTGATGCGGATGGTCGGCGACATCAAGCTCGTCCGCAGTTCCGCCGGGTCTCGCATGGCTGTGCTGGACCAGATGGCCGACCGGCTGGACAAGAAGGTGCCGGTCATGGTGTTCCCCGAGGGCACCCGTTCCCGCGACGGCGACCTGGGACGGTTCCGCGACGGCGCCTTCCGCGTCGCCCAGCAGGCCGGCGTCCCCGTCCTGCCGCTGGCCGTCCTGGGCACCCGGGACGCGCTGGTCAAGCATGACTGGCGGTTCGGCGTGAGCCACGCCGAGGTGCGCGTGCTCGAGCCGATCCCCTACGACCCGGACCGCACGGTGGCCGAACTGCGCGACCTGGCGCGCGCCGAGATCGCCGCCGCCCTGGACCAGATGCGGGCCGAGCGGGCTGCTGCCTCCTCCTGAGCAGGTCCGGCCGCCCGTCGCGGCGGGATCGCCACCGGCCGGCACTGGCGCCGCCGCCGGCGGGGCGGTTCACTGGAACCGCGGCGACCTGTCACAGGAGGCACCATGACCGACCCCGTCCTGCTCGACGTCAGCGAGGGCCTGGCCCGGGTGACCCTCAACCGCCCGGCCGTGCTGAACGCGGTCGACTTCGCGATGGGCGCCCGCTGGCGGGAGGTCTGCGAGGCGGTGACCTCGGATCCTGCGGTGGGAGCCGTCCTGCTGGACGCGGCGGGCCCGGCCTTCTGTGCCGGCGGCGACGTGCTCGCCATGGCCGGTGGTGGCGGCTCGGGTGAGGAGCTGGCCGCGATGGCCCGGGTGATCAACGACGGCATCCTCGCCCTCACCACCAGCCCACGGCCGGTGGTCGCCGCGGTCGGCGGCGCGGTGGCCGGCGGCGGCCTGGGCCTGATGCTGGCCGCCGACTACGTGGTGGCTGGCCGCAGCGCCCGGTTCGTCTCGCGCTACGCCAACATCGGGCTGACCCCCGACTTGGGGGTGAGCACCCTGCTGCCGCGCGCGATCGGCGAGCGACGGGCGCTCCAGCTGCTGCTGACCGACACCATGCTCGACGCGTCGACGGCGCTGGAGTGGGGACTGGTCGCCGAGGTGGTGGCCGACGAGGACCTGGCCGGCCGGGCCGAGCGGGTAGCCCGGTTCTGGCTCGCCAACGCCACCGCCGCCTACGGCCACGCCAAGCGCCTTGTTCGCACCGGAGCGGACCGCAGCTTCGAGGCGAACCTCGACGACGAGGCAGTCAGCATCGGACGCAGTTTCGACACCGAGGCGGCAAGGGCCCGGATCGCCGCCTTCGCGGCAGCCTCCGCCGGCCGGGGCGAGCGCTGATGCCCGGCCTGGCCGGACGGACCGTCCTGCTGTCCGGCGGTAGCCGCGGGATCGGGCTGGCGATCGCGCTGCGGGCTGCCCGCGACGGCGCCAACATCACCCTGCTCGCCAAGACCGACGCGCCGCACCCGCGACTGGAGGGCACCGTCCACACCGCGGCGGCGGCCATCGAGCAGGCCGGGGGCGCCGCGCTGCCCGTGGTCGGCGACGTCCGCAATGACGAGGATATCCAGGCGGCGGTCGAGTTGACGCTGGAGCGGTTCGGCGGCATCGACATCGTGGTGAACAACGCGTCCGTGATCGACCTGGCCGGGTCGCTCGACCTGGCCGCGAAGAAGTACGACCTGATGCAGGACGTGAACGTCCGCGGCACCTTCATGTTGTCCCGGGCGGCGGTGCCGGCGCTGCGCCGCTCACCCAACCCGCACATCCTGTCGCTGTCGCCGCCGCTCAACCTGTCGCCGAAGTGGCTGGGGGCGTTCCCCGGCTACCTGCTCGCCAAGTACGGCATGACGCTGGCCACCCTCGCCCTGGCCGCCGAGTTCGCCCGGGACGGGATCGCCGCCAACACGCTGTGGCCGCGGACGACGATCGCCACCGCCGCGGTCCGCCACGCGCTGGGCGGGGAACAGATGATGAGGGTCAGCCGCACCCCGGAGCTCTACGCCGATGCCGCCTACGAGGTGCTCTGCCGGCCGAGCCGGGAGCTCACCGGGCAGACGCTGATCGCCGAGGACGTCCTTGCCGCAGCCGGGGTGACCGACCTCTCCCGCTACGCCGCCGTCCCCGGCACCCCCGACGACCAGCTCTACCCCGACATCTTCCTCGACTGAGGAACGGGGACGGTCCCTCCGCACACGGGGACGGTTCTCCCGCACACAGGGACGGTTCTCCCGCACACGGGGACGGTTCTTCCGCACACGGGGGACAGACCTCGACAGTCCGCCCACAGCAGAAGAGGTTGCACAGGCCACGCCGGGGCACCAGCGTGGGCCCATGAGGCTGTTGATACTCGGCGGATCGGTCTTCTTGTCGCGGGCGGCAGCCGTGGTGGGGCTGGAACGCGGCCACGAGGTGACCTGCGCCAACCGCGGGCTCACCGGCTCGCTGCCGGACGGCGCCCGGTTCGTTCGCTTCGACCGGGCCGAGCCGGTCCCGTCCGAGCTGGACGGCTTCGACGCCGTGATCGATGTCGCCCGGCACCCCTCCCGGGTGCAGCGGGCGGTCGAGGCGCTGCCGGACGCCCACTGGGTCTTCGTCTCGAGCATCAGCGCCTACGCCGACCAGAAGACCCCGGGGCAGGGTCCTGACGCGGCCACCCTCCCGCCCCGGTACGACGACGTGGACCTGCGCCAGGACCCCGCCGCCTACGGCCCGATGAAGGTCGCCTGCGAACAGCTGGTGATGGACGGAGCCGCGTCGGCCACCGTGGTGCGCCCGGGACTGATCGTCGGCCCCGGCGACCCGACCGGCCGGTTCACCTACTGGCCGGTCCGGCTCGGGCATACCGCCGACGCGCCCGAGGTGCTGTGCCCCGGCGACCCCGCCGATCCCGTCCAGCTGATCGACGTCCGCGACCTGGCGGCCTGGCTGGTGGACCTTGCCGAACAGCGCCGCACCGGCACGTTCGACGCCGTGACTGCGCCGACACGCTTCGGCACCCTGCTGGCGGACGTGGCTGCGGGCTGCGGCGCGGCCCCCCGGTGGGTGTGGGTGCCCCAGGAGTTCCTGCAGGAGCAGCAGGTCGCGCCCTGGGCGGGTGAGCGTTCGCTTCCGTTGTGGGTGCCCCGTCCGGACCTGGCCGGGATGCTGGCCCACGACCCGGCGCCGTCCCTGGCGGCCGGGCTGCGGCTGCGTCCGGTGGCGGAGACCGCGCGCGACACGCTGGCCTGGGTGCGGGCGTCCGCGGGCGCCCCGGTCTCGGGCCTGAGCCGCCAGGAGGAGGCGGCCGTGCTCGCCGCGTGGCGGGCGGCCCCGCGCAGCCTTTGAAACGCTGTCCCCCTGCCGGGGGACAGCAAGTTCGAATTATGGGATGAGCGGTGGTACATTGGGGCGAGCGAGTTCCCCCCAATGTGCTCGCGAACCCCCGGAAGGCGCTGACGGTCCCCCCACCTTTCGCCGAAAGCGCCGGTTGGGTGAGTCCGTCGCTGCTGCGGCGGCCCACCCGCCCGGGGGTTCTTGGGATCTCCAGCACTCCAGCCCGGCAGCGATGGCCGAGCCCGAGCATCGAGGACGTGAGGCCCATGATCCGAACCTGCCGGGCCAGGTGATGACGGCACCCGGGTTCGCGGACCCCGTGGTCGTCGACTTCCCGCTGCGGGGCACCGGCTGGGTGGCGGTGACCAGCCCGGCCGACCGCGTCCCCAGCCATGGCACCGACCTGCTCGGCCAGCGGTTCGCCTACGACTTCGTCCGGGTGGACGACCGGCCCGGGCTGCACCCCCACCCCGCCCACACGCTGCGCTACCTGCTGATCGGCGCCCGCACCCGCCGGGCCTACGCCTGGGACGCCGCGATCCACGCCCCCTTCGACGGCGTCGTGGTGGCCGCGGGGGACGGCCGGACGGAGCCCCGCTGGCTGCACCCCGTGCGGGACGCCGGCCGGATGATGTGGAACGGCCTCACCTTCCGTCCCGCCCGACTGGCGGCGGTGGTGGGCAATCACGTCGTGCTGCAGCACGCCGACCGGCCCGGCCTGTTCGCCGGGTTCGCCCACCTGATCCCCGGCTCCGCCGTCGAGGTCGGCACCAGGGTCGCCACCGGTGACCGGATCGGACGGGTCGGCCACACCGGGAACTCCACCACGCCCCACCTCCACTTTCAGCTGATGGACTCCCCCGACCTGCTCTCGGCCACCGGGCTGCCCTGCGCGTTCAGCGGCTGCGAGGTACTCACCGGGCAGTGGTGGGTGCCGCGGGACGGACTCGTCCCCGGTCGGTCCGACCGGCTGCGTCGCCTGTGACCCGCACCGCCACCGGCTCCCACGGTCCGGTTCGCGCCCTCGTCAGGCCCGGGACCCCCGGGCTAGGCTGGCGGCCCGACCCACAGCCATCACACCCCACGGAGGATTCATGAGCGTCATCAGCACGGCCAGCACCGCATGGCAGGGCAGCCTTTTCGAGGGGGCCGGCACGGTCACCTTCGACACCTCTGGCCTGGGCACCTACGACGTCAACTGGAAGGCCCGCTCCGAGGGCTCCAACTCGGTCACCACCCCTGAGGAACTCATCGCCGCGGCGCACTCGGCCTGCTTCTCGATGGCCTTCTCCGCCGC
>JAEZHJ010000068.1 GCA_023436925.1 Actinomycetes bacterium | reverse complement strand
CGGTGATGACCAGGTTCCCGCAGGTGCTGGTCAACGTCGGCGGGGTCAACAAGTCCCGGGCCGGCCTCGACCCCGAGGTGAACGCCGCGGTCACCGCGGCCGCGCGAGAACTCGGCGACTCCGGCCGGGTCCTGCTGCGCCCGTCCGGCACCGAGCCGCTGGTGCGGGTGATGGTCGAGGCGGCCACCACCGAGCAGGCGGCCGACGTCGCCGACCGGCTGGCCGGCGTCGTCCGCGCCCGGTTGAGCCTGTAGCACAGCCCTCTCGCTGCAACGAAACCCCGGCCCAGCCACTCTTCTAGGGTGTGACGACCAGACACCCGGGCCCCGCTCGCGGATCGCGCCGCGCAGCACGAGGCGACCTTCGACCGCTGCCTGAGGACGCGCTCGGACGGGCTGCTGCCCCAGGGAGGTGGCCTTGATGGATGAGCCCGAACGCGCTTCCCGCGCCGTGAAGCGGAATGACGCGGTGTCCGTGCCGGTCACGAACGATCCGGCCCCGATCCGGGGTGGCCGGCCGGGACCGGGTCGGAGGTGGGCCGGGCCGGCGATCGCCGCCGGCCTCGTCGTGGTGGCCGGGCTCGCGGTCTGGGCGGCGCTGGGCCGAGGCCTGCCGGCCGCGCCCGCCGCGCCACCGGCCACGATCCTGACCGCCGACCTGTACTCCGGCCGCGAGAACCCCGCCGTGCCGCTGCCGGCCGCGGTGGCCGACGAGCTCTACCAGGCGCTGCCAGGACTGGAACCGACCGGGCTCGAGCTGACCGACCTGCCCGACCCCGGTCTCGGCTTCCGCGGCTTCGTGGTCACCCCGCCGCAGGGGACCCGTCCGCTGCTGCGGGTGCTGCCCGGGACAGTGGTGGTGGATCCGGCCGGGGACCCGGAGATCCTGGCCGACCCCGCCGGGACGCTGTTCGGCAGCCTGCTGCGGGCGCTGCCGTCCGACCTGGCCGGTGAGGTCTCCGCCGAGCTGGTGCAGGTCAGGATCCGCAACGCCTCACAGGTGGACCTGACCGAAGTCACCGTGACCTTCCCCGACAACCAGACGATCGGCTTCGGCGACCTGCCCGCCGGCGCCGCCGGCCGGTACGCCGCGGTCGGGCTGGCCTACCGGTACGCCCTCATCCTGGCCACCGCGGACGGTACCGAGCACCGCTGGCAGCCGATCGACTTCATGGGCGAGACCCCGCTGCCGCCGGGCCGCTACAGCTACGCGATCAGCGTCGACGGCGACCAGATCGAACTCCGCTTCGAGACCGACGACGCCCCGGCGGCCACGCCGTCGGAGGCTGTGCCGAGCCCCGGCGAGACCCCGTAGCGCCACCACCGGCCTCTGGCCGGGCGGCACCCGGTCGGTCGGCTAGGCCGTCGGCCGGTCCAGCCGACGGCCGAGCACCACCACGTCCTGCGCCTGGTAGCCGAGGTGCTCGTAGAAGCCCAGCACCGCGGCGTTGTCGGAACGGACCATGAACTGGATCTTCGGCACCCCACGCCCGGCCAGCCACCGTTCGCAGGCCGCCATCAGGTCCCGGCCCAGTCCGGTGCCGCGGCAGGCCGGATCCACCGCCAGGTAGTACACCCAGCCGCGGTGGCCGTCCTGGCCGACCATGGCGGTGCCCAGCAGCCGTCCGGTCGCGTCCCTGACGCCGAGCACCGCCGACGACGCTGTGCTGACCGCCCGCTCGAAATCGGCGTACGGGTCGTTCCAGGGCCGGGTCAGCCCCGTCCGGTGCCACAGGTCGACCGCCTCGGCGGCGTCGCCGGGCGCCAGCACGACGGCATCCACTAGATCCGCCTGATCCGCACCCAGCTGACCTTGTGGTCGCGGGCCTTGCGCAGGATCGCGGTCGCCCGGCCCCGGGTGGGCTTGATGTTCAGCACGAGGTTGGGACCGTTGATCGCGTCCCAGATCGAACCCGCCTGCTGTACCGCCTGCGCATCGGTGAGCTGGGAGAACCTCACGAAGTAGGACTCCGGATCGCGGAAGGCGGTCTCCCGCAGCCTCAGGAAGCGGTGGATGTACCAGGCACGCACGTGCGCGTCCTCGGCGTCGACGTACACCGAGAAGTCGAAGAAGTCGCTCACCGCCAGGCCCATGGTGCCGTTGGCGCGGCGGCGGGCCGGCTGCAGCACGTTGAGGCCCTCGATGATCAGGATGTCGGGCTGGCGCACCACCACCTGCTCGTCGGGGAGGATGTCGTAGGCGAGGTGGGAGTAGACCGGTGCGGCCACCTCGGGGACGCCGGACTTCACGTCCATCACGAACTTGACCAGCCGGCGCCGGTCGTAGGACTCCGGGAAGCCCTTGCGGTCCAGCAGTCCCAGCCGTTCCAGTTCGGCGTTGGGGTAGAGGAAGCCGTCGGTGGTCACCAGGTCGACCTTGGGGGCACCGGGGCCGCGGCTGAGGAGTTCCCGCAGCAGCCGCGAGGTGGTCGACTTGCCGACCGCCACCGAGCCGGCCACGCCGATCACGAACGGCGTCCGGGCACCGGTCAGGCCCAGGAAGGCGTGGCTGTCGCGGTACAGGCTGCCGGTGCGGTCCATGTAGAGCTGGATCAGCTCGGTCAACGGCAGGTAGACCTCACGGACCTCGTTGACGTCGGTCGGCTCATCGATGCCGCGCAGCCGGTTCAGGGTCTCCGTCTCGAGGAAGTCGTGCCGGGCTTCTGCCAGGGTCGCCCAGTGGCCCCGCTCGAGGGTGAGGTAGGGGCCGAACGGGTCGTCCTCGGGGGCCGGGAGCTCGAGCGCTGCGTTGTGCACTCCGACAGTCTGCCGTGCCCGGCCACTACAGTGACGCATATGTGCGGGATCATCGGATACGTCGGCCCCAGGGTCGCCAAGGACGTCGTCGTGGCTGGGCTGAAGCGCATGGAGTACCGCGGCTATGACTCGGCGGGGGTCGCCGTCATCGCGGAGGGCGCCATCCAGGTCCGCAAGAAGGCCGGCAAGATCGGCAACCTGATCGGCGAGCTCGACGCCGCCCCGCTGGCCGACACCAGGATCGGGATCGGGCACACCCGCTGGGCCACGCACGGCGCGCCGAACGACATCAACGCCCACCCGCACCTGTCCGCTGACGGGCGGGTGGCGCTGATCCACAACGGCATCATCGAGAACTTCGCCACGCTGCGCGCCGAACTGCAGGCCGCCGGCACCGTCCTCACCTCGGAGACCGACACCGAGGTCGCCGCCCACCTGCTGGCCCGCGAGGTCGAGGCCGGTTCGAGCCTGGCCGACGCGATGCGCGCCGTCTGCCGCCGCCTCGAGGGGGCGTTCACCCTGGTCGCGATCGATGCCCTGGAGCCCGGACGGCTGGTCGCCGCCCGCCGCAACTCCCCGCTGGTGGTGGGGGTCGGCGAGGGCGAGAACTTCGTCGCCTCCGACGTGTCCGCCTTCATCGAGTTCACCCGCAAGGCGATCGAGCTGGGTCAGGACCAGGTGGTCGAGGTGACCACCGACCGGATCGAGATCACCGACTTCTTCGGCGCCCCCGCCGAGTCGCACCCCTACGAGGTGACCTGGGACCTGTCTGCCGCGGAGAAGTCCGGGTACGACTGGTTCATGCGGAAGGAGATCTTCGAGCAGCCCAGGGCGGTGGCCGACACCCTGCTCGGCCGTTTCACCAGCGACGGAGAGCTGCAACTCGACGAGATCCGGATCGGGGAGGCCGAGCTCCGCTCGATCGACAAGATCATCATCGTCGCCTGCGGCAGCGCGTACTACGCGGGGCTGGTTGCCAAGTACGCCATCGAGCACTGGACGCGGATCGCCTGCGAGGTCGAGATCGCCAGCGAGTTCCGCTACCGCGACCCGATCATCACCCGCTCGACCCTGGTCGTCACCATCAGCCAGTCCGGGGAGACCGCCGACACCTTGATGGCGATCCGGCACGCCCGCGAGCAGCACGCCAAGGTGATCGCGATCTGCAACACCAACGGCGCGACGATCCCGCGGGAGTCCGACGCTGTCATCTACACCCACGCCGGCCCCGAGATCGGGGTGGCCTCCACCAAGGGCTTCCTGACCCAGGTCGCCGCCTGCTACCTGCTCGGGCTCTACCTGGCCCAGGTCCGGGGAACGATGTTCGGCGACGAGATCGCCCGCTGGATGTCCGAGCTCGCCGCCACGCCGCCGCTCATCCAGCAGGTGCTGGACGGGCTGGCGCCGGTCGCGGCGCTCGGCCGCGAGTTCGTGGACAAGCGGTCGATGCTCTTCCTGGGCCGCCACGTCGGCTACCCGGTCGCCCTGGAGGGTGCGCTCAAGCTGAAGGAGATCGCCTACCTGCACGCCGAGGGCTTCCCGGCCGGCGAACTGAAGCACGGCCCGATCGCGCTGGTCGAGGCAGGCACCCCGGTCTTCGTGGTGGTGCCGCCGCAGGGCCGCGACCACCTGCACGACAAGGTGGTCTCCAATATCCAGGAGGTCCGCGCCCGCGGGGCGCAGACCATCGTGCTGGCCGAGGAGGGCGACGAGGAAGTGGTGCCCTACGCCGACGTCCTGATCCGGTTGCCCCGGGTCTCCACGCTGCTGCAGCCGCTGCTGGCCATCGTGCCGCTGCAATTCTTCGCCTGCGAGGTGGCGACCCTGCTGGGTTACGACGTGGACCAGCCACGCAACCTGGCCAAGTCGGTGACCGTGGAGTAGGGATGATCATCGGCGTGGGAATCGACGTGACCCAGGTGTCCCGCTTCACCGAGGCCGCGGCGCGGGAGGGACTGCTGGCGCGGATCTTCACCGAGTCCGAGCAGGACACCTCGATGCAGCGGATGGCCGGGAGGTTCGCCGCCAAGGAGGCGCTCGCCAAGGCCCTCGGCGCCCCGACCGGCCTGGTCTGGACCGACGTGGAGGTCCGCAAGGACGAGGGCGGCAAGCCCTACTTCTCCTGCGCCGGGACGGTCGCCGACCGGGTCGCCGAACTCGGGATCGGCCGGCTCCACCTCTCCATCACCCACGACGCCGGGATCGCGGCGGCCGTGGTGGTCTGCGAGGCCTGATGCGGTACGCCTACACCGCGGCTGCGATCCGCGCGGCGGAGGCCGAGATCCTCGCCGCGACCGGTGACGGCGTCCTGATGCAGCGGGCGGCCGCCGGGCTGGCCAGCGCGCTGCGGCGCGAACTGCGGTCTCGCCGGGGCCGGGTGTACGGCGCGCGTGTGCTCGTCCTGGCCGGGGACGGCAACAACGGCGGCGACGCCCTGTTCGCCGCCGCGCGGTTGGCCGGCCGCGGCGTCCGGGTAGCTGCCTGGCGGACCGGGTCGGGAGTCCACGAGGCGGGCTGGCGGGCGCTGGCCGCCGCGGGTGGTCACGAGGTGGACGCGGCGGGCGCCCGCCGGGAGCTGGCGCACGCCGATCTGGTGGTGGACGGCGTCGCGGGGCTGAGCGGCCGGGCCGGGTTGCGCGCGGAGGTGGCCGACTTCGCCCGGGCCTGCGTCGCCGCCGGGGTGCCGGTGGTGGCGGTCGACCTGCCTTCCGGGATCCCGGCCGACCCGCCCTTCACCGCCCTCACCGCGGCCGGCGAGCAGCCCGAACCCGTCCCGGTGCCGGCCGCGGCGCGCAGCGTCACCGGAAACGGCCTGGCCACGCACTTCGCGGCCTGTCTCACGGTGACCTTCGGCGGCCGGAAGCTCTGCCACGCGATCGAGCCGGCCCGGTCGGCCTGCGGACGGATCGAGACCGTCGACATCGGACTGCCCCCGATGGAGCCTGAGCTGGAGTGCTGGGAGCCGTCCGACGTCGCCGCGGTCTGGCCGGTGCCGACCCCCGGCGACGACAAGTACTCCCGCGGTGTGGTCGGCGTGGACGCCGGCTCGCTGCGCTACCCGGGGGCGGCGGTGATGGTCGCCACCGGCGCCGTCCGGGCCGGGGCCGGCATGGTCCGGTTCACCGGCGAGCCCGGGATCGCCGCCGCCGTCCTGGCCCGCCTGCCCAATGTGGTCACCACCGCGGGGCGGGTGCAGGCGCTGGTGCTGGGCAGTGGCTGGGGGGACCGGCCCGATGGCCCCGACGTCGTCGCCGGGGCAGTGGCCACCGGGCTGCCGCTGGTGATCGACGCCGACGCCCTGACGATGCTGCCGTACCGGCTCCACCCGCAGGTGCTGCTCACCCCGCACGCCGGGGAGTTGGGCCGGTTCCTCGGGATCGCCCGGGAACAGGTGCTGGCCGACCCCGTCGCCGCCGTCCGCCAGGCGGTGGTGCGCACCGGCGGCACCGTCCTGCTCAAGGGGGCCACCCAACTGGTGGGGACTCCCGGCCAGGGCCGGGTCAAGGTGGCGGTGCCCGGTCCGGCGTGGACCGCGCAGGCCGGGTCGGGCGACCTGCTGGCCGGGATCTGCGGTGCCCTGCTGGCCGCCGGGCTGACCGCTCCGGTGGCCGCGGTGGCGGGCGCGAGCATCCAGGCGATGGCGGCCGCCGATCGTGGCGCCGTGGCCCCGCAGGACCTGGAGTTGCCGCTCCCGCTGAAATAGGGTCCTTCCCTTGGTTGCCCGCGGGCGCAATGATGGAGGTGCAGGCACACCCCCTACCGCCGCTCGAAGGAGAGTGTGATGGGCAAGTACACCGAGGATGCAAAGGCGATTGTCGCCGCCGTCGGTGGCCCGGAGAACATCCAGGCTGCCACCAACTGCGTTACCCGGCTGCGCTTCGCGCTGGCCGACGAAAGTAAGGTCGACAAGGCCGCTCTCGAGGCGGTCGACGTGGTGAAGGGCTCGTTCTCCGCTGCCGGGCAGTTCCAGGTCGTGATCGGCCCCGGCACCGTGGAGGAGGTCGCCGCCGATGTGCAGGAGGTGACCGGACGGTCCGCCGCCACCAAGGAAGAGGTCAAGGCCGCGGCCGCGGAGAAGATGAACCCGATCCAGCAGTTCGTGAAGATCTTCTCCGACATCTTCGTCCCGCTGCTGCCGGCACTGGTCACCGCCGGTCTGCTGATGGGCATCAACAACATCCTGACCCAGCCCGGCATCTTCGGTGAGCAGTCGCTGGTGGAGGCCACCCCGGGCCTGGCCGGCATCGCGGGGATCATCATCACGATCGCCAACACCGCCTTCGTGTTCCTGCCCGTGCTGATCGGCTGGGCGGCGGTCAAGCGGTTCGGTGGCAACCCGCTGCTCGGCATCGTGCTCGGCGCCATGCTCGTCCATCCCGACCTGCTCAACGCCTGGGGCTACGGCTCGGCGCCCGAGATCCCGGCCTGGAACATCTTCGGCTGGGAGATCCCCAAGATCGGCTACCAGGGCCAGGTGCTCCCGATCCTGGTCGCGGCCTGGGTGCTGGCCAAGATCGAGCTCTGGCTCAAGCAGCGGGTCGCCGAGGGCGCGCAACTGCTGGTCGTCGCACCCGTCGCCCTGCTGGTCACCGGCTTCCTGGCCTTCGCCTTCATCGGCCCGATCACCTTCACCATCGGCACGTGGCTGGCCGAGGGCGTCACCTGGGTGTTCAACCTGGCACCGGTGGTCGGCGGCTTCCTCTACGGCCTGGGTTATGCACCGCTGGTGATCACCGGCATGCACCACACCTTCCTGGCAGTGGACCTGCAGCTGATCGCGACCAACGGAGCCACCTTCTTGTGGCCGATCCTGGCGCTGTCCAACATCGCCCAGGGCTCGGTGGCGATCGGCATGTTCTTCGCGCTGCGCACCGAGAAGCAGAAGTCGCTGGCGATGACCTCGGGCATCTCGGCCTACCTCGGCATCACCGAGCCGGCCATGTTCGGCGTCAACCTGCGCTACAAGTACCCCTTCATGATCGCGATCGTCTGTGCCGCCATCGGCGGCGCCTTCATCTCGGCCTTCGGGGTCCTGGCGTCAAGCATCGGCGTCGGCGGCATCCCCGGCATCTTCGCCATCATCCCGCAGTTCTGGGGACCGTTCGCCATCGCCATGGCCTTCGAGGTCGTGGTCCCGATGCTGGCCACCTGGATCTATGCCAAGCGGCAGCTGGCCAACGAGGACGTCACCACTGAAGTGGCCGCGGAGGACGCGGACCTGGCAGCGGCCGTTTCATGACGATCCAGGGGATCGACTGGAAGAAGACCGCGGTCGTCTACCAGATCTACCCCCGGTCCTTCGCCGACTCCGACGGCGACGGGCTGGGGGACATCCCCGGGATCATCTCGAAGCTGGATCACATCGCAGCCCTGGGCTGCGATGTGATCTGGCTGACCCCGGTCTACGACTCGCCCCAGAACGACAACGGGTACGACATCCGCAATTACCACGAGGTCTACCCGCCGTTCGGGACGATGGCCGACCTCGAGCGGCTGCTGGAAGAGGCCCACGCCCGCGGCATCAAGCTGGTCATGGACATGGTGGTGAACCACTGCTCGACCGAGCACGAGTGGTTCGTCCAGGCCCGCAGCAGCCGCGAGAACCCCTACCGCGACTACTTCATCTGGAAGGACCCGGCCCCCGACGGCGGGCCGCCGACCAACTGGGTGAGCAAGTTCGGCGGCAACGCCTGGGAGTACGACGAGCAGACCGGGCAGTACTACCTGCACCTGTTCGACGTCACCCAGGCCGACCTGAACTGGGAGAACCCCCGGCTGCGCCAGGACGTCTACCAGATGATGCGCTGGTGGTTCGAGAAGGGGATGGACGGGTTCCGCCTCGACGTGGTCAACCTGCTCTCCAAGGACCAGTCCTTCCCGCAGGCCCCCGAGGGCACCGACGGCCGGCAGTTCTACACCGACGGCCCGCGGATCCACGAGTTCCTGCACGAGATGAACCAGGAGGCCTTCCGGGGCAAGCTCACGGTGGGCGAGATGTCGTCCACCACGGTCGAGCACTGCGTGCGCTACACCCGTCCGGAGAACGAGGAGCTCGACATGACCTTCTCGTTCCACCACCTCAAGGTCGACTACCCGGGCGGGCAGAAGTGGACCGACGCCCCGATGGATTTCGGTGCGCTGAAGGACATCCTGACCCACTGGCAGGTGGGGATGGCCGCCGGCGGCGGCTGGAACGCTGTGTTCTGGTGCAACCACGACCAGCCGCGGGTGGTGTCCCGGTTCGGCGACGACGGCAGGTACCGGGTGGAGTCGGCCAAGATGCTGGCGACCGCCGTCCACCTGCTGCAGGGGACGCCCTACATCTACCAGGGCGAGGAGTTCGGGATGACCAACCCGCACTTCACCTCGATCGGGCAGTACCGCGACGTCGAGTCGTTGAACGCCTATCGCGAGCTGATCGACGCCGGCAAGCCCGAGGATGAGGTGCTGCGCATCCTTGAGCGCAAGTCGCGTGACAACTCGCGCACCCCGGTGCAGTGGGACGACAGCCCGAACGCCGGCTTCACCACCGGCGAGCCGTGGATCGAGGTGGCCGCCAACTACCCGCAGGTCAACGCGGCGGCGGCAATGGCCGACCCCGACTCGGTCTTCCACCACTACCGACAGCTGATCGAACTGCGCAAGACCGACCCGTTGGTGACCACCGGACGCTATGAGCTGCTCGACCGGGACCACCCGGCGGTGTTCGCGTACCTGCGCCGCGGTGAGGACGAGGCGCTGCTGGTGGTGAACAACTTCTACGCCGACTCCGTGGAGTGGCCGCTGCCCGCCCAGCTTGCGGAGTACGAGCGCCGCGAACTGGTGATCGCCAACCTGGGCGAGCCGGTGTTCACCGACGGAGCGCTCGCGCTGCGCCCGTATGAGTCGGTGGTGCTGCGGCTGAGCTGACCCGGTCCGGCGGCGCTGCGCTGCGGCGGCGGGGCGCTTCGCTACAGTGCGGGCAGCACACCCGAGGAGCCCCATGACGCGTTCACGCAGTTTCCTGTCCGGCCTGGTGGCGGCCGTCCTGGCCGGCGGGGTCGCCGGGGCAGGGGTGGCCGCCCTCATCGGCGGGTTCCAGAACGCAGGCTGGGTGCCCAGCCAGGCCACCGCGATCGGGGCCTGCGTGGCCGGCGCGGTCGGCTTCGTCGCGGCGTGGCTGGCCACTCGCCGCTCCGAGGTCGGTCAGGATCCCGGACCCGCCCGCCCGCTCCCGGAGCCACCGCTGGAGCCGGACCTGGCGATCGCGACCGAACCACCGGCGCCGTCCCCGGTGCCCCGGGCCCCTGCGTCGCCGGACCCCCTGCCGGGCGAGGAGGGCTTGCTGCCCGCGGCCGCCGTCCGGCTCTACGGAACCGCGACGAGCCGCGAGGCCGCGATCGACGAGGTGGGCCAGTTGCTGGTCGACAGCGGGGCGGCCGAAGCCGGGTACATCGCGGCGATGCACGACCACGAACGGGCCTCGTCCACCCACATGGGCAATGCCCTGGCGGTGCCCCGCGGCGCTCCGGCCGCGGGGGCGCTGGTGGTGCGGCCGGGGCTGGCCTTCGTCCGCTACCCAGGCAGCATCGACTGGTACGGCAACCGGGTGCGCTTCGTGGTCGCGATCGCCGCCGCCGACGGCGCCGACCAGGTCCGGCTGGTCTCCCGCGTCGCCGAGGTCTTCCTCGACGACGCGGTGGTCGCCCAACTGGAGGCGACCGGCGAGGTGGGCGACGTCACCGACGCCTTCGCCCGGGCCGGCCGCTGACCGATCGGGGCCGACCCGCCGGTCGCTGGTAGGGTGGTTCGCCGATGTGCTGGTTGCTGCTGACAGGAGCGTGACGGATTGTTGGTCGCGGAGGCCCGCATCGACGACGGCCGGCTGATCAGGTTCCGGCAGCCCACCGCTGACGACGCCGGCGACCTGCTCGCGGTGATCACCGACGCCTTCTCCCACCGCCCCGCGGTGGATCCGCCGCCCCCGGCGCTGAGCGAGACCGAGGAGTCGATCCGCGCCTCGCTGGAACGCGGCTTCGGCGTGCTCGCCGAGGTCGACGGTCAGGCCGTCGGCTGCCTGATCGTCACCCTGGACGGCGACCACGCCTGGCTCACCCGGGTCTCGGTGCGTCCGGCACTGCAGCGGCACGGCATCGCGTCCACCATGGTCGAGGTGGCGCTCGACCTGCTCGCCGAACGCGGCGTCCCCAGCGCCGACCTGATCGCCCGCGAGGAGTTCCCGCAGGTGGTCGGCTGGTGGCGCCGGCACGGCTTCCGCCAGGTCTCCGCACAGGGGACCCGGCTCCACCTGTCCCGCGCGATGCCGGTCTGCATCGAGGTGCCGACCGCCGAGCGGATGCAGGACCTCGGCCGGGACCTGGCCCGGCTGGTCGCGCCCGGCGACCTGCTGATCGCCTCCGGCGACCTCGGCGCCGGCAAGACCACCTTCACCCAGGGACTGGGCGCCGGGATGGGCGTCACCGGGTCGATCATCTCGCCCACCTTCGTGCTCTCCCGGATCCACCGCCATCCCGACGGCGGCCCCGGGCTGGTGCACGTCGACGCCTACCGGCTGGGCTCCTTCGCCGAGGTCGAGGACCTCGACCTGGAGGTCTCCCTGGCCGACTCGGTCACCCTTGTCGAATGGGGCAGGGGAGTGGCCGAAGGGCTGAGCGAGGACCGGCTCGAAGTCGACATCCGCCGCTCCCTCGACCCCGCCGACGAGACCCGGCTGGTCTTCCTCACCCCGATCGGGGACCGCTGGGCGGCCGCCCGCGACGAACTGGAGGCCCTCGCATGAGCGCTGCCGTGCTCGGCATCGACACCTCGGCCACCGTCTGCGCCGGGGTCGCCCGCGCCGGCGAGGTCGTCGCCAGTGCCACCGTGGCGGACACCCGGGCGCACGCCGAGCGGTTGATGCCGCTGGTGCAGCAGGTCGTCGCCGAGGCCGGCCTGGGCGAGCTGGCCGGCTATGAGTCGATAGCGGTCGGGGTCGGGCCGGGCCCGTTCACCGGGCTGCGGGTCGGAGTCGTCGCCGCAATCACGCTGGGCGAGGCCCTGGGGATCCCGGTCCGCGGCGTGTGCTCGCTGGATGTGCTCGCGCACCAGGCGGTCGCCGCCGGACTGGTCGGCTCCGAGTTCGTGGTGGCGACCGACGCCCGCCGCAAGGAGTGGTACTGGGCGAGGTATTCCGTGCGCGGCACCGGCACTGGGGACAGTCCCTCGGTCTCTGCCCAGGCGGCGGTCCCTGCCTTCGGAGGGACCGTCCCCATGGCGACACTGGTTCACAGGGTGGAAGGTCCGTTCGTCACCGCGCCGGACGAGGTGCCCGACCTGCCGCAGGTGGGCCCGGTGACCGGCACCCCGCTCGACCTGGACGCCGGGGTGCTCGCCGCGATCGCGGCCGACCTGCCCGACGCCGGCCTGGAGCCGCTGTACCTGCGCCGGCCGGACGCCCAGGTGCCCACCACCCGCAAGTCGACCCTGTTGCCGCCCCGGCTGGCCGCCAGGAGGACCCGATGATCATCTCTGCCGCCCGGCCCGACGACCTCGACGCCGTCCTCGTCCTGGAGGAGCAGGGCTTCCCGGCCGCCGAGCGCTGGAGCCGTGACTCCTGGCAGGCCGAGCTCGACAACCCCTCCCGGCTGGTGCTGGTGCGCCACGACGCCCGGGGCCAGGTGGTCGGGGTCGCCAGCTTCTCGCTGGTGGACGAGGCTGCCGACCTGCTGCGGGTGATCGTCGCCCCCGACTCCCGCGGCCGCGGGATCGGCGGATCGCTGGTGCGCGCCGGGATGGAGTGGGCCAAGGCCATCGGCGCCCGTCGGATGCTGCTCGAGGTCCGTCCGGACAACGACCCGGCGCTGCGCACCTACCGCAAGCTCGGGTTCACCGCGCTGGACCGGCGCCGGGACTACTACGGCACCGGCGTGGACGCCCTCGTGATGGCGGTGGCGCTGTGAGCGGGCCGCTGATCCTGGGCATCGAGTCCTCCTGCGACGAGACCGGCGTCGGCATCGTCCGGGGCCACGACCTGCTCGCCAACGAGGTCGCCAGTTCGGTCGACCTGCACGCCCGGTTCGGCGGGGTCGTGCCTGAGGTGGCCAGCCGCGCCCACCTGCAGGCGATGGCGCCGACGCTGCGCCGCGCCCTGGCCACCGCCGACATCGACCTGAGCGAGGTGGACGGGATCGCCGTCACCGCCGGGCCCGGCCTGATGGGCGCCCTGGTGGTGGGCCTGTCGGCCGCCAAGGCGCTCGCCGTCGCGCTCAACAAGCCGCTCTACGGGGTGAACCACCTGGTCGGGCACGTCGCGGTCGACCTGCTCGACCACGGCGACCTGCCGCAGCCCTGCGCGGCGCTGCTGGTCTCCGGCGGCCACACCTCGCTGCTCGCGGTCGACGACATCACCGGCGGGATCCGGGAACTCGGCGCCACCATCGACGACGCGGCGGGGGAGGCCTACGACAAGGTGGCCCGGCTGCTCGGCCTGCCCTACCCGGGCGGGCCGGTGATCGACAAGGCCGCCGCCGACGGCGACCCGCGCGCGATCGCCTTCCCGCGCGGCCTGACCGCCCAGAAGGATCTCGACAAGCACCGCTTCGACTACTCCTTCTCCGGACTGAAGACCGCGGTCTCGCGCTGGGTCGAGACCCGCCGGCGCGACGGCCTGGACGTCCCGGTGGCCGACGTGGCGGCCTCCTTCCAGGAGGCGGTCTGCGACGTGCTGACCGCCAAGGCGGTGGACGCCTGCCAGTACCTCGGGGTGGACACCCTGCTGCTGGGCGGTGGGGTGGCCGCGAACTCGCGGCTGCGCACGCTCCTGGAGGAGCGCGCCAATGCGAACGGGATCACGCTGCGCCGGCCCCGGCCGGCCCTGTGTACCGACAACGGCGCGATGATCGCCGTGCTCGGCGCCGAGGTGGTCACCGCGGGCCGGCGGCCGTCCTCGCTGGAGATCGGCGCAGATCCCGGGATGAGCGTCGCCACCGTCCTGGCCTGAGCGATGCCCTACACCCCGATCCTCGCCACGCTGGGCTACGTGCTGTCCGCCGACGGCAGCCGCGTCCTGATGGTGCACCGGACCCGCGACGGCGACGTCCAGCAGGGCAAGTACAACGGGCTGGGCGGAAAGCTTGAGGCCGACGAGGACGTGGTCGCTGGGCTGCGGCGGGAACTGCGGGAGGAAGCCGGCATCGAGGCCACCTCGCTGCGGCTGCGCGGCACGGTCTCCTGGCCGGGGTTCACCGCCGACGAGGACTGGTTCGGCTTCGTCTTCCTGGTGGACGGCTACACCGGCGAGGTGCCCGACCGCAACGAGGACGGGCCGCTGGAATGGGTCCCGCTCTCCGAGCTCGACCGGTTGCCGATGTGGGAGGGCGACCGCCACTTCCTGCCGCTGGTCTTCGGCGACGGCCCCGCCTTCCACGGGGTGATGCCGTACCGGGACGGCCGTCCGGTCTCCTGGAGCTACACCCTGCTCGGCTGACCCGTCACGGGGTCAGCAGCGACTCCGCCACCGTCCGCCCGAGCCGTTCGGCCCCCTCCACGTCGTCCACCGTCGCCGACCGGCTCACCCGGACGTACTCGATCCCGGCGTGGCCGGACAGTTCGGCCGAGAGCAGCAGCACCCGCTCGTCCAGCCAGATGGCAAAGGCACCGACCGCGGTGGCGCAACTGGCGTCCAGCCCGCGCAGCACGGCCCGTTCGGCGGTCACCGCGACCCGGGTGCTGGTGTCGTCGAGCTCGCCGACCTGCGCGATCAGCTTGTCGTTCACCCGGCACTCCACCGCGAGGGCCCCCTGCGCGGGAGCCGGCAGCAGGTGCGCCGGGTCGATCGGGTGGACGTTGTCGTCGACGACGCCGAGCCGCTCCAGCCCGGCGGCCGCCAGCACCACTGCGTCCAGTTCGCCGTCGCGCACCTTGTCCAGCCGGGTGTCGACGTTGCCGCGGATCGGCACGACCCGCAGGTCCGGGCGAAGCCGCCGCAGCGCCGCCGTCCGGCGCGGCGAGGAGGTGCCGACCGTCGCCCGCTCGGGCAGGTCCGCCAGCCCGCCGGCCAGCGAGTAGATCACATCCACCGGATTGCCGCGTTCCGGGACGGCGACCAGCGTGAGCTCCTCGTGCGGTGCGCTGGGCAGGTCCTTGAAGGAGTGGACCAGGAGGTCCACCTTGCCGGCGAGCAGGGCGTCGCGCAGCGCGGAGACGAACAGGCCCGGGCGCGGCCCGGCATCGAGCGGGATGGTCTGGTCATCGCCCTCGGACCTGATCTCGACCAGGCGCACCGGCTGGCCGGTCAGCGCGGTGATCGAGTCGGCGACAGTGCCCGACTGGGTGCGCGCCAGCCGGCTGCCCCGGGTGCCAAGGCGGATCACGCCGGCTCAGCCTGCGGGCGGCGGGGTGGGTTCGCGGTCGGTGGCCGGGATGTCCTGGCGGTTCGGGGGCAGCGGCTGGGCCGGCTGGCCCGCCTCGACCGCCTGCGCCTTGGCGCGGGAGGTGAGCCCGGTGCCCAGACCGGCCAGGTAGCCGCCCACCAGCAGCAGGCCGCCGCCGGCCCACAGCGGCGCGAACGGGTAGTCGATCGGGGCGCTGCGCAGCGCGTCGAGGGCGAGGTACTGCTGCCAGACCATGAAGCCGCCCCACAGGCCGAAGCCCAGCCCGGCGACGGCGGCCACGATCCCGACCCACATGACGACCCGCGAGAAGATCCGCATGCGCTCATCGTAGGCCGGGCGTACAGTCCCCGCCATGGACGAAGCCCTGGCGCACTGGCTGACCGGCGAGGACAGACGCCGGGCGCTGGCCGAGGCGACCGGGCTCGCCGACCCCGCCTCGGTGGCGGCCGCGCAGGCGCTGCGGCGGCGCTGGAGCCCGGAGCAGGCCGCCGCGGTCTCCCACCAGGAACAGTTGCGTCGCCGCGGCGTGGCGAAGTTCGGCGAGCGGGCCCGCTCGCTGTGGTGGACGGCGGACGGCCTTGAGCAGGCGACCCGGGCGCCGGTGGCGGCCTGGCGGGCGGCCCGGCTGGCCGCCGCAGGGGCGACCCGCGCGGTCGATCTCGGCTGTGGGGTGGGGGCGGACGCGCTGGCCTTCGCCGACGCCGGCCTTGAGGTGGTCGCCGTGGAGCGCGACCCGGTGACCGCCGTCCTGGCCCGCGCCAACCTGGCCGGACGCGGCGAGGTGCTGGTCGGCGACGCTGTCGAACTGGCCGGGACGCTGGTGGGACCAGGCGACGCCGTGTTCGTCGACCCGGCCCGCCGCACCGCCCGCGGCCGGACCTGGCGGATCAGCGAGGTGAGCCCGCCCTGGGACTGGGCGACCGGGCTGGTCTCGGGACGGCTGGGCTGCGTCAAGGCCGGGCCGGGCCTGTCCACCGGCGACCTGCCGGCGAGCCTGGCGGCGGTCTGGGTGAGCGACCGGGGCGACCTGGTGGAGACCGGGCTGTGGTCCGGCGATGGCCGTCCGCCCGGGTCACGGACCGCGCTGCTGCTGCCCGGCCCGGTCGAACTGGCGGTCGACCCCGGCCGGCGTCCGGCCGTCGGCGACGTCGCCGGCTACCTGTACGAGCCGGATCCGGCAGTGATCCGGGCGGGCGGGCTGGCCCAGGTGGCCGACCTGGTCGGCGGCTGGGCGCTGGCCGAGCGGATCGCCTATCTCGCGTCCGACCGGTTGGTCCCCACCCCGCTGGCGACCGCCTTCGCGGTCCGCCGGGAACTCGCCTTCGACGAGCGGGCGATCCGGGCCTGGCTGCGCGAGGAGGGGGTCGGGGTGCTGGAGATCAAGGTGCGCGGCATCGACGTCGATCCGGCGGTGCTGCGCCGCCGGCTGAAGCCGTCCGGGTCGGCGTCCGCCACGCTGGTGATCACCCCGACCCGGCGCGGGGCACGGGCTCTGGTGGCCGACCGGGTCAGCTGAGCTGGAAGGAGTGCGGCGGCACCCCGTCCACCGGCTCCTCGCCGATGTTCAGCCGCAGCTCGAGGCGGTGCTCGCCGTCGGCGAGGTGGATGGTGATCGAGGTGTTCGCCACCGCCGAGGTGGTGACCTCGGCATCGGCCAGCCACGGGTTGCGGCGCCGGATCCCGATCATCTCGCGGTAGTGGTCGTGCAACTCGGCACCGAACGGCAGCAACCCGTCGGGGGAGTCGGGGAACGGCGGACGGACCGAGTCGTCGCCGTAGCTGTGCTCCTGCTTGGTGCCGGTGAAGCCCTGCTCGTCGCCGGCGTAGATCGACGGCACCCCGGGCAGCAGCAGGAGCAGGGTCGCCGCGAGCCGGACGTCGCGCGGGTCGTCCAGCTGGCTGGCGATCCGGGTGACGTCGTGGTTGCTCAGGAAGGTCTGCGGACGGAAGCTGCGCAGCAGCTCGCGATGGTTCTTCAGCGCCCAGTCCAGGGCGAAGAAGTTGCGGTCCTTCAGCGCCGTCCAGGTCAGGTGCCACAGCTCGTACTGGGTGATCGAGTCCAGGCCCGCCTCGGCGACGAACTCGTCGAACGGCCCGTGGATCACCTCGCCGAGGATCCAGACCTCGGGGTGCGCGGCCCGCACCCGGTCGAGGATCGGACGCCAGGCCGGCGCCCCGGCCGAGTAGGCGGCGTCCAGCCGCCAGCCGTCGATGCCCCGGTCGAGCCAGTGGATCATCACGTCGCCGACGTACGCGGCGACCACCGGGTTCGACAGGTCGAGCTCCACCAGTTGCGGGTGGCCCTCGAAGTTCCACGGGTAGCCCTCGTCGGACCACTTGATCCAGCTCCCCTGTGGGGTGCCCGGACCGGCTGCGATCGCCCGGCGGACGATCTCGTGGTTGCGTCCCAGGTGGTTGAACACCCCGTCCAGGCAGATCCGGATTCCGCGCTCCCGGCAGGCGGCGACCAGCGCGTCGAAGTCGGCCTGGTCGCCCAGCCTCGGGTCGATCCGGTAGTGGTCGAGGGTGTCGTAGCCGTGGGAGCTGGAGGCGAAGATCGGCGCCAGCAACAAGCCGTTCGCGCCCAGGTCGATCACGTAGTCGAGCCAGTTCAGCAGCCGGGGCAACCGGTGCTGGACGGTGGTCACGGCATGCCGCTCCGCGTCGAGGAAGCCGAGCGGGTAGACGTGCCACCAGATGACGCTCGCGGTCCAGTCCTTGCGTGCCTGCACGTCCCGGAGTCTACGCATCCCTCCCGTTGGGTGGCTGCTAGAGTCCGCGTCAGTTGACCCGCTCGGGAGGGCCGATGAACGAGCAGGCGTCTCGCCCCCGCGGCGGTGCCGGGAGGCGAGTGATCCTCGCCGGAGCTGTCGTCGCCGTGGGCCTGGCGGTCGTCCTGCTGGGGCCGCTGGCCCTGCCGGGTCCCCGGTTGCCCGCCGCCGTGCTGGCCCCGGTCGCCCCGCTGGAGGTTCCACCGTCCGCGTCCTGGCAGGCGGTCGCCGCCCCGCCGCTGGCGCCGCGCTACGGCTCGGTGACGGGGTGGGTCGGGGGCCGGCTGCTGCTGCTGGGCGGCCACGACGGTGTTCCCTGCCCGCTGCAGGCCGGCGAGGAGTGCACCCTCCCGCCCGCGCTGCGGGACGGTGCCCTCTACGACCCGGTGGCCGACCGGTGGGACCGCTTGCCCGACCTCCCGGTCGGAGTCTCGGTGCGCGGCGAGGAACCGGCCAGCCTGGCCTCCTCGATCCTCGGGCGGGTCGCGGTGAGCGCCGGCGACACCGTCCACCTGTTCGACACCGACTCGACGCTGGGCTGGCGGGCCGTTCCCTCGCCCGGTGATGACGCGGGACTGGTGTGGCTGCCAGGTGAGGCGGACCGGCTGGCCGCGCTGCTGCCCTGCGCGGACGAGGCCGGTTGCCCGGCCCGGCTGCTGCGGCTGGACGAGGCCGGCGGCGTCTGGCTGCCCTACGGCGGCGGTCTCGGGTTCGACCTGCCGGCCGGTGAACTCAGCCTTGTCGGCGTCCCCGAGTTGCGTTCCGCCGCGTTCTCGGTGGCGCGCCCGGGGCAGGATCGGCTGTGGGTGGCCTGGGCCGATCTCGACCCGGATCCCGACGACGAGGTGCGCCCCGTGGTGGCGGCGAAGACGCCGGTGCCGGTGGGCGCGGCCGGCCCCTTCAAGCTGGACACCCGGGTCTTCGGGTGGGCCGAGCCGGGCGGCTCGACGCTGTGGGTGTGGGACTCCGAGACCGACGTGTGGCAGGAACTGCGCGCACCGGAGGGCGGGTTCCGGTGGTGGCAGGACGGTGCCGAGTTCTCCGGGCCGGCCGACACCGCCGACGGCGTGCTGCTGGCGGGCAGCCGCTACGACCGGGCCCGGGGCGGCTGGAAGGACCTCGACGGGCCGCCGTCCGGGCTGCGCGATCCCGTGGTGGTGACGACCTGGCTGTCCTGCTTCGGCTTCGACCCGGCCACCCGGCAGTACGCGGCGGGCTGCCTCGCCGTCGACCCGGCGGCGCGCTAGCACTCGGCTTGATCGAGTGCTAGCACCGGTATAGATTCGACTTAGCACTCTCACAGCGAGTGTGCCAAGCCACGGTGGCACCGCGACGACACCTGGCACGAACACTGACCATTCGGGGCCGTTGGCCCATCACGAACGAAAGGGTTTTGACGTGGCAGTCACGATCAAGCCGCTCGAGGACCGGATCCTCGTCCAGCCGCTGGAGGCCGAGCAGACCACCGCTTCCGGGCTGGTCATCCCCGACACCGCCAAGGAGAAGCCGCAGGAGGGTCGCGTCCTGGCCACCGGCCCCGGGCGGATCGACGACAACGGCAACCGCGTCCCGCTGGACGTCGCCGAGGGTGACATCGTCATCTTCAGCAAGTACGGCGGCACCGAGGTGAAGTACAACGGCGAGGAGTACCTGCTGCTCAACGCCCGCGACATCCTCGCCGTCGTCACCAAGTAAGGGGACCCACCGCCCATGCCAAAGATCCTTCAGTTCGACGAGGACGCGCGCCGCTCCCTGGAGCGTGGCGTCGACGCCCTCGCCAACGCCGTGAAGGTCACCCTCGGTCCCAAGGGCCGCTACGTGGTGCTCGACAAGAAGTGGGGCGCTCCGACCATCACCAACGACGGTGTCACCGTCGCCAAGGAGGTCGAGCTCACCGATCCGTTCGAGAACCTCGGGGCCCAGCTGGCCAAGGAGGTGGCCACCAAGACCAACGACGTCGCCGGTGACGGCACGACGACCGCGACCGTGCTGGCCCAGGCCCTGGTCCACGAGGGCCTGCGGGCCGTCGCCTCCGGCGCCAACCCGATCGAACTCAAGCGCGGCATCGAGGCGGCCGTGGCCGCGGTCGAGGCCGAGCTTCGCTCCCTGGCCCGCGAGATCGAGACGACCGAGGACATGGCCTCCGTGGCCACCATCTCGGCCCGGGACGCCGAGATCGGCGCCCTGATCGCTGACGCCTTCGACAAGGTCGGCAAGGACGGTGTCATCACCGTCGACGAGTCGAACACCTTCGGCACCGAGCTCGAGTTCACCGAGGGCATGCAGTTCGACAAGGGCTACCTGTCGCCGTACTTCGTCACCGACCCCGAGCGGATGGAGGCGGTGCTCGAGGATCCGTACATCCTGATCAACTCGGGCAAGATCTCCTCGATGAACGACCTGCTGCCCGTGCTGGAGAAGGTCATCGGTGCCGGCGGCACCCTGTTCATCGTGGCCGAGGACGTCGACGGGGAGGCGCTGTCCACCCTGATCGTGAACAAGATCCGCGGCGTGTTCACCTCCGTGGCCGTCAAGGCGCCCGCCTTCGGTGACCGGCGCAAGGCCATGCTGGAGGACATCGCGATCCTCACCGGTGGCCAGGTGGTCGCCCCCGAGGTCGGACTCAAGCTCGACCAGATCGGGCTGGAGTCGCTGGGCCGCGCCCGGCGGATCGTGGTCACCAAGGACAACACCACGATCGTGGACGGGGCCGGCGCCGCCGACGCCGTGGCGGGTCGCGTGGCCCAGCTGCGCGCCGAGATCGAGCGGACCGATTCCGACTGGGATCGCGAGAAGCTGCAGGAGCGGGTCGCCAAGCTCGCCGGTGGCGTCTGCGTGATCAAGGTCGGCGCTGCCACCGAGGTGGAGCTCAAGGAGAAGAAGCACCGCATCGAGGACGCCGTCTCGGCTACTCGTGCGGCGATCGAGGAGGGCATCGTCGCCGGCGGCGGCTCCGCCCTCGTCCACGCCGCCCGGGTGCTCTCCGACGGGCTGGGCAAGACCGGTGACGAGCGCACCGGCGTCCAGACGGTGGCCAAGGCCGTCGTCGAGCCGCTGCGCTGGATCGCGGAGAACGGCGGCGAGCCGGGCTACCTGATCGTCTCCAAGGTGGCCGAGCTCGAGCCGGGCAACGGCTACAACGCGGCCACCGGCGAGTATGTCGACCTGGTCGCCCAGGGCGTCATCGACCCGGTGAAGGTCACCCGTTCCGCTCTGGCCAACGCCGCGTCGATCGCCGCGCTGCTGCTCACCACCGAGACCTCGGTGGTGGACAAGCCGGAGGACGACGAGGACAGCAACCACAACCACTCCCACTGAGTGAACCGGTGACGGGCCCCCACCTTCGGGTGGGGGCCCGTCCCGCTTTTCGGGGCAGGTTCGGCCAACCCGGGCCGGCCTGTGGGGACCGGCTTCCGCCAGGGGTGCCGCGGTGGCGGGTGACCTGAGAGCGTCGCCCGGTGTGGGGTGCTTGTCGGGCAGGGCCGGGGTCGCTACTGTCACGTCTGCGGCCTCACCCCCGTCGCCGCTCCCTCAGTGAAGAGGACACCCCCATGGACACCCCCATCCAGCGGCGGCTGGTCCGCCCCCTCATCATGCTCGCGGCCGGTGCCCTGGCCGCTGGCGCGCTCATCTCGGCACCGGCGCTGGCGATGCCGTCCGCCCCCGGCAAGCCGCCGGTCACCGTGCCCGACTTCGGGCCCAATGTCACGATCGTCTCCCCGCAGCTGCCGGTGACCCAGATCAAGCAGCTCCTCGACGACCTCCACACCGCGCAGGTGGACGCCGAGATGGGCACCGCCCGGCACGCGGTCTACTTCCTGCCCGGCCAGTACGGCACCCCGGACGAACCCCTGCAGTTCCAGGTCGGGTACTACACCGAGATCGCCGGCCTGGGCGCCAACCCTGCCGACGTCCAGATCAACGGGGCGATCGAGGTCTACAACCGCTGCCTGGCCGACGACGGCACCGCCAACTGCCTGGCCCTGGTCAACTTCTGGCGCACCCTGGCCAACCTGTCGCTCCAGGTGAACAAGGCGGGGCAGGACGGCTGTCGTGCCAGCGCGAACTTCTGGGCGGTCTCCCAGGCGGTCTCGCTGCGCCGGGTCCAGGTGGCCGGTGGCAACCTCTCGCTGATGGACTACTGCACCGCCGGGCCGCAGTACGCCAGCGGTGGGTTCATCGCCGACTCGCGGCTGCCGGCGGTGACCAACGGTTCCCAGCAGCAGTGGTTGACCCGCAACAGCGAGGTGGCCGGCTGGAGCAACGCCGTGTGGAACCAGGTCTTCTCCGGGGTGGTCGGCGCGCCGGACGACAGCGGGTTCCCTGACCCCCCCTACACCACCTTGGAGAACACCCCGGTGAGTCGCGAGCGGCCCTACCTGTACGTGGACGGTGCCGGCAAGTACCTGGTGCGGGTCCCCGGGGCGCAGACCCGGACCCGCGGCATCAGCTGGGCCGACGGCCTCGCGCCGGGCCGCAGCGTCCCGATCTCACAGTTCTACATCGCCCGTCCGACCGACTCGGCCCGGCGGATCAACACCGAGCTGGCCCGCGGCAAGAACCTGCTGCTGACCCCCGGGGTGTACCGGCTCGACCGGCCGATCGAGGTCCGCCGGGCCGACACGGTGGTGCTGGGCCTGGGCCATGCGACGCTCACCGCGGCCAACGGCACCGCTGCGATGACGATCGCCGACACCAGCGGCGTCGTGGTAGCCGGGGTCACCTTCGACGCCGGCGAGAAGCTCTCCCCGGTGCTGCTGCGGATCGGCAAGGCCACGGGTGCCGGGCACCGTCACAAGGCGGACCCGCGCAACCCGGTGACCCTCAGTGACACCTACTTCCGGGTCGGTGGCCCGCACGTCGGCAAGGTGACCACCGCCTTGGAGATCAACTCCGACCACGTCCTGGTCGACCACACCTGGGTGTGGCGGGCCGACCACGGCATCGAGGGCTTCACCAAGGGCGTCAATGGCGACACCGACCGCTGGCGGACCAACACCGGCCACTACGGCCTGGTCGTCAACGGCGACGACGTCACCGCGACCGGGTTGTTCGTCGAGCACTTCCAGCGGTACAACACGGTCTGGAACGGCGAGCGGGGCCGGGTGATCCTCTACCAGAACGAACTGCCCTACGACCCGCCCACCCAGGCCGACTGGACCCAGCGTGACGGCACCCTGGGCTATCCCGGCTACAAGGTGGCGGACAAGGTGCGGCGACACGACCTGGCCGGTGGCGGGGTGTACGTGTTCAACCAGAACAACCCCTCGATCGTCACCGAGAGCGGCTTCGCGGTGCCGGACCGCCCCGGCGTCCGGCTGCACCACGTGATGACGGTCAACCTGTCGGCGGGAACCATCCGGCACGTCGTGAACGAGGTCGGCGGCCAGGCCGACAACACCAACACCGGGACGCCGCAGTTCGTGGTCGACTACCCGACACCCTAGGACCGCCCTGCCGGGCGGCGGGTTCCACCGCCCGGCAGGCAGGGTTCGCCCACGGCTGTGCCCGGGGCGGATCCGTGCCCTGTCGGTCCGGCGGCGCGGCTGCCAGAATCGGGGGATGACCGACTTCGACCCCGCCGACCTGCTGCCCGATGAGCTGCTGGCCACGCTGCGTGAGCGGGCCGCCCGCTACGACGCGGAGAACCGCTTCTTCGACGAGGACCTCGCCGACCTGCAGGCGGCCGGCTACCTGAAGGCGCTCGTCCCCTCCGATCGGGGCGGGTTGGGTCTCGGCCTGCGCGAGGCGGTCCTGCTGCAGGCCAGGCTCGCCACTGCCGCCCCTGCGACAGCCCTGGCGGTGAACATGCACCTGGTCTGGACCGGCGTCGCCAAGGTGATGCGCGACCGCGGCTTCGACGACCTGGCCGCGATCCAGCACGGCGCAGCGGCCGGTGAGGTCTACGCGTTCGGGATCAGTGAGGCCGGCAACGACCTCGTCCTGTTCGGCTCCGACACCGAGGCGGTGCCGGACGGCGAGGGCGGCTACACCTTCACCGGCACCAAGATCTTCACCTCGCTGGCCCCGGCCTGGACCGGACTGGGGCTGCACGGCCTGGATACCACCAGCCCGGACGCCCCCAAGATCGTCTACGCCCTGGTCGACCGCGCCACCGCCGGCGACACCGTGGTGACCAAGGACGACTGGGACACCGTCGGGATGCGGGCCACCCAGAGCCGCACCACCGTCCTGCAGGGGGTGAAGGTGCCGGCCGACCAGGTGCTGCGCCGGGTCGACCCGGGCCCGAACCCCGATCCCATCGTCTTCGGGATCTTCTCGGTCTTCGAGCTGCTGCTCGCGGCGGTCTACCACGGCATCGCCCAGCGGGCCCTGGCGGTGGCGGTCGAGACGGTCAGCACGCGCCGCTCGAAGAAGACCGGCAAGGCCTACTCGCAGGACCCGGACATCCGCTGGCGGATCGCCGACGCCGCCCTCGCGCTGGACGGCATCGGCCCGCAACTGGACGCCCTGGCCGCAGACCTGGACGGCCTGGCCGACCACGGCCGCCGATGGTTCTCGTTGCTCGCCGGGGTGAAGGTGCGCTCCACCGAGATGGCCCGGTACGTCGTCGACCAGGCGATCCGCTGCGCCGGGGGCAGCTCCTACTTCAACCGCAGCGAGCTGTCCCGGTTGTACCGGGACGTGCTGGCCGGCATCTTCCACCCCTCCGATGCCGAGTCGGCCCACAACACCGTGGCGACCTACTGGCTGGGCCCGCTGGAGTCCTGAGGCCCTTGCCGCCGGGCCTGTCGGGAGGGACCCTGCTCAGGCCGGGCGCGGCTCGTGGGCGACGGCGGCGGCGATCCCGCGCCAGCCGATCAGGAAGGCGGCCAGTACGACGGCGGTGACCAGCACGAAGGCGCCCTGGGCGGTCTCGCCGACGAGCAGTCGCAGCCCGACCCCGCCGGCCACCGTCACCACCCAGGTGATCAGGCCGGAGCGCCACCATGAGGTGCTGCAGAACCGGGAGCCGAGCAGGGAGCCGATGACGCCAGCGGCCAGGAACGGCAGAGCGGTCTGGGCGATGCCGGCGGCGGTCAGCCCGGACTCGTGCGAGGCCCGTCCGATGACGGCGAAGACGACGATGAGAACCGAATCGACACCGAGCGCAATGAACGGACGCATGGCCGGAGGTTATCGCCTGGCGGCGCCCCCGGTGGCCCACCCGCCCCGGGTGACCTACTGGTGGACGACGATCTCCACCCGCTGGAACTCCTTGACCTCGGTGTAGCCGGTGGTCGCCATCGCCCGGCGCAGCGCACCGACCAGGTTCATGGTCCCGTCGGGGGTGTGGGAGGGGCCCAGCAGGATCTCCTCCAGCGAACCGATCGCGCCGAACTTCACCCGCTCACCGCGCGGCAGGGTGGGGTGCCAGGCCTCCGGGCCCCAGTGGTAGCCCTTGCCCGGCGCCTCGTAGGCGCGGGCCAGCGGGGTGCCCACCATGACCGCGTCGGCGCCGCAGGCGATCGCCTTGGTGATGTCGCCGGAGCGCCCCAGGGCGCCGTCAGCGATCACGTGGACGTAGCGTCCGCCGGACTCGTCCAGGTAGTCCCGGCGCGCCTCGGCGACGTCCGACAGCGCCGAGGCCATCGGCACCTCGACGCCCAGGACATTGCGGGTGCGCTTGGTGGCCCCGCCGCCGAAGCCGACCAGCACGCCGGCGGCGCCGGTGCGCATCAGGTGCAGCGCCGACTGGTAGGTGGCGCAGCCGCCGACGATCACCGGTACGTCGAGCTCGTAGATGAACTTCTTCAGGTTGAGCGGCTCGGTCTCCTTCGAGACGTGCTCGGCCGAGACCGTGGTGCCGCGGATCACGAAGAAGTCGAGCCCGGCCCGCTCGATCACGTCCGCGAACTCGGCGCAGGTCTGGGGGGACAGGGAACCCGCCACCGGCACCCCGGCCGCCCGGATCTGGGCGATCCGCTCGGTGATGAGTTCGGCCTTGATCGGCTCGGCGTAGAGCTGCTGCATCCGCTTGGTGGCGGTCACCTGGTCCTCGATGCCGGCGAGTTCCTCCAGCAGTGGCTCCGGGTCGGCGTAGCGCGTCCACAGCCCGCCCAGGTTGAGCACGCCCAGACCGCCCAGCCGGCCGAACGCGATGGCGGTCTCCGGTGACATCACCGAGTCCATCGGGGCGGCCACGATCGGGAACTCGAAGGTCAGCGCATCGATCCGCCAGGTGAGGTTGACCTCCTCGATCCCGCGGGTGCGTCGGTTGGGAACGATGGCGATGTCGTCGAACCCGTAGACGGGCACGGCGCGCTTGGAGCGCCCGATATCGATCATGTGATTGTGGCTTCCTGGCTCAGGACTTCGTGGAGTAGTTCGGCGCCTCGGTGGTCATCTGGATGTCGTGCGGGTGGGACTCGCGCAGTCCCGCCGAGGTGATCCTGACGAAACGGCCCCGCTTGTGCAGTTCGGCGATGGTGGCGGCGCCGGTGTAGAACATCGACTGCCGCAGCCCTCCGACCAGCTGGTAGGCCACCGCCGAGAGCGGACCGCGGAACGGCACCTGGCCCTCGATGCCCTCGGGAACCAGCTTGTCGTCGGCGTCGATATCGCCCTGGAAGTAGCGGTCGCGGGAGTAGGACGCCTTGCGGCCGCGCTTGGCCATCGCACCCAGGGACCCCATCCCGCGGTAGGACTTGAACTGCTTGCCGTTGATGAAGACCAGTTCGCCGGGGCTCTCGGCACAGCCGGCCAGCAGCGAGCCGAGCATCACGGCGTCCGCCCCGGCCACCAGGGCCTTGGCGATGTCGCCGGAGTACTGCAGGCCGCCGTCGCCGATCACCGGCACCCCGGCCGGCCGGCAGGCCCGGGCCGCGTCGTAGATCGCCGTCACCTGCGGCACACCGACGCCCGCGACCACCCGGGTGGTGCAGATCGAGCCGGGCCCGACACCCACCTTGACCCCGTCCGCGCCGGCCTCGACCAGCGCCTTCGCGCCGGCGTAGGTGGCGACGTTGCCGCCGATCACGTCCACCTCGCGGGCGTGCGGCTCGGCCTTGAGCCGGGCGATCATGTCCAGCACGCCGCGGGAGTGGCCGTGCGCGGTGTCGACCACGAGCACATCCACGCCCGCGTCGATGAGGCCCATCGCACGATCCCAGGCGTCGCCGAAGAAACCGATCGCCGCCCCCACCCGCAGCCTGCCCTGCGGATCCTTCGAGGCGAGCGGGTAGCGGTCGGACTTCACGAAGTCCTTCAACGTGATCAGGCCGCGCAGCCGGTTGGTGGAGTCGACCAGCGGCAGCTTCTCGATCTTGTGCTCGGCGAGCAGTTGCAGCGCCTTGTCGGGGTCGATGCCGGGCCAGCCGGTGACCAGCGGCATCGCCGTCATCACGTCGCGCACCAGACGCTCCGGGTTGTCCTCGAAGCGCATGTCGCGGTTGGTCACGATGCCCAGCAGCCGGCGGGTGTCGTCCACCACCGGGATCCCGGAGATCCGGAACTGGGCGCACAGCTCCTCGGCGTCGCGGATCGTGGCGTCGGGGCCGATGGTGATCGGCTGGTCGACCATGCCGGCCTCCGAGCGCTTCACCAGGTCGACCTGCCGGGCCTGCTCCTCGGGCGACATGTTGCGGTGCAGGATGCCGATCCCGCCCTCGCGCGCCATCGAGATCGCCATGCGCGACTCGGTGACGGTGTCCATCGCCGAGCTCAGCAGCGGCAGCTTGACCTCGACCCGGCGCGAGATCCGCGTCGAGGTGTCGACCCCGGAGGGGATCACGTCGCTCTCGGCGGGCAGCAGCAGGACGTCGTCAAAGGTGAGCCCGAGGCTGGCGAAGGGGCCGGGTTCGCCGGCCGGAGTGAGCTCGGAGGGTTCGGGCACAACGCTCCTCTTGTGTAGGTCGCGGCAGGAGCCCAGTCTACGTCACCCGGCCTTGGCGGCTCGCATCGCGGAGAAGGCCTGGTTCAGGTCCGGGTGGGTGAAGCTGAAGCCCGCGTCCAACAGCCGGGCGGGCCGGGCCCGGGTGCTCGTCAACAGCAACTCGTCGACGAACTGGCGCCCGAAGACCGCCTTCACCGCGGTCAGCGGGACGGGCAGCACGGTGGGCCGGTTCACCAGGCGGCCGATCGCCCGGGTGAGCGCGGCATTGGTCACCGGGTTCGGTGCGCACAGGTTCACCCCGCCGGTGAGATCGCTGGTCAGCAGCCAGGTCACCGCCCGCAGGTAGTCCTCCAGCGTGATCCACGAGACGAACTGGCGGCCACTGCCGATCCGGCCGCCCAGACCGGCGGCGAACAGCGGCCGCAGCCGCCCCAGGATGCCGCCGTCGGGGGAGAGCACCTGCCCGGTGCGCAGCATCGCGGTCGGGACGGCCGCATGCCCCGCCGCGGTCTCCCAGTCGACGCACAACTGGGCCAGGAAGCCCCGGCCCCGCGGGCTCGCCTCGTCCACCACCTCGGCGCCGGCATCTCCGTAGTAGCCGATGCCGGAGGCGTTCAGGAAGCGCTGGCAGCGTCCGTCCGGGTCGAGGCTGGTGACCACCGTCAGGGTGCTGGCGACCCGGGAGCGGGCCAGCTCGGCGCGACGCTCCTTCGTCCAGCGTCCGCCCGCCAGGGGTGCGCCGGCGAGATTCACCACCGCGTCGACGTCGTCGAGGCGGGGGGCGGCGATCCGGCCGGCATCGGGATCCCAGTGCCGCTTGTCGGACGAGGTCGGCTGGCCGCGCACCAGCCGCACCACCTCGTGGCCCTGGGAACGAAGGTGCCGCGTCAGCGCGGTCCCGAGCATTCCGGTGCTTCCTCCGATAGCGACCCGCATGCGGCGATACTGCCACGGCGGACAAGCCCCGGGATCGCGACGCCGGGCCTTGGTCGGTCGCGAACCTCCCGGTGCCGGGTGGTGGGCACCCGCTCGACGGGTCGGGGCGCGGGTAAGACTTGGGCATGGACGCGGAGCTGGCCCCGCTGGCCGCCACCCCCTCCGGGTCGCTTGCCGACCCGTCGCTGCGCGAGGCCGCCGAGGTGGCGGCCGACCTCGGTGTCGACCCCCGGGTCGGGCTGAGCCCTGCGGAGGCCGCTCGACGACTGGCCGCTGACGGGCCGAATGAACTGCGCGGCAAGCCCCCGGTGCCGGCCTGGCAGCGGTTCCTGCGACAGTTCCAGGACCCGCTGATCTACCTGCTGTTCGTGGCGATCGTGATCGCCACCGTGGCGTGGCTGCTGGAGGGCGCCACCGGCGTCCCGGTCGACGCGGTGGTGATCGCGGCGATCGTGGTGCTCAATGCCGTGATCGGGTTCGTCCAGGAGAACCGCGCCTCCGACGCGGTGGCCGCGCTGGCCCAGATGACCGCCGCCACCTCGACCGTGCTGCGCGGCGGCGAGCTGGTCACGGTGCCGTCGGCCGAGCTCGTGCGCGGGGACATCCTCGTGCTCGCCGAGGGCGACGCGGTCGGGGCGGACGGTCGGCTGTTGCGGGCCACCGCGCTGCGAATCCAGGAGGCGTCGCTGACCGGGGAGTCGGAGGCGACCACGAAGTCGTCGGCGACGCTGCCCACCCCGGCCGAGCTGGGTGATCGCACCGACATGGTGTTCAAGGGCACCGCGGTCGCCCAGGGCACCGGACGGGTCGTGGTCACCGCCACCGGGATGGCCACCGAGATGGGTGCGATCGCCGACCTGCTCGACCGGACGGAGGCGGAGGAGAGCCCGCTCACCGTCCAGATCGGACGGGTCTCGCGGCTGCTGGGCGTGATCGTGATCGTGATCGCGCTGGTCGTGATGACGACCCTGGCCCTGCTGAACGGTGTCTCCAGCGCCGAGGACGCCATCGCCATCCTGCTGCTGGGCGTCTCCCTCGCCGTCGCCGCGGTGCCCGAGGGGCTGCCGGCGATCCTGACCATCGTGCTGGCGCTCGGGGTGCAGCGACTGGCCCGGCGCAACGCGGTGGTCAAGGAATTGCACGCGGTCGAAACGCTCGGCTCGGCATCGGTGATCTGCTCGGACAAAACCGGCACCCTGACCAAGAACGAGATGACCATCGAACAGATCCGGACCGCCTCCGGCACGGCCGAGGTCTCCGGGGTCGGATACCGGCCGGAGGGGGCGGTGACCCCGGCCGGCGACGCCGACGCCGAGGCGCTGCGCACCGAGGTGCAGATGCTGCTGACCGTCGGCTCGCGGGCCAATGACGCCCAGCTCGCCGAGCGGGAGGGGACCTGGCAGATCCAGGGCGATCCCACCGAGGCCGCCTTCCTGGTCGCCGCCCGCAAGCTGGCCGGGGTGGACGAGCGGGCCGGCCGCTACCAGCGGGCCGCCGAGGTGCCCTTCACCTCCGAACGCAAGATGATGTCGACCCTGGACGTCCGCGACGACGGCCGCACGGTGCTCATGGCCAAGGGTGCCCCCGACGTCCTGCTGGAGCGCTGCAGCCGGCTGCAGGTCGGCGACCAGGTGCGCGAGCTGACCGCCCAGGACCGGCAGCAGGCGCTGGCCGACGTCGAAGCGCTCTCCTCGGCCGCCTTCCGAACCCTCGGGGTCGCCTACCGCCCGGTGCCCGAGCGTCCCTCCGGTGAGGTGGCGCTGGACGAGGCGGTGGAACGCGACCTGGTGTACCTCGGAGTGGTCGGCATCATCGACCCTCCCCGCGACGAGGCGAGGGCGGCGGTGGCCGACGCCCGCCGGGCCGGGATCCGGACCGTGATGATCACCGGCGACCACCCGCTCACCGCTGCCCGGATCGCGGCCGACCTCGGGATCGCCGACCCGGGGGAGCAAGCGGTGACCGGCGCCCGGCTGAGCGCGACCTCCGACCAGGAGCTGGTCGACCTGGCCGAGACCACCCACGTCTACGCCCGGGTCGCCCCCGAGCACAAGCTGCGGATCGTGGATGCCCTGCAGGCGCGCGGCCAGATCGTCGCGATGACCGGGGACGGCGTCAACGACGCCCCGGCGCTGAAGACCGCCGACATCGGCGTCGCGATGGGGATCACCGGAACCGAGGTCACCAAGCAGGCCGCCCGGATGATCCTGGCCGACGACAACTTCGCCACCATCGTCGCCGCGGTCCGCCAGGGCCGGGTGATCTTCGACAACATCAAGAAGTTCCTCCGCTTCCTGCTGAGCTCGAACCTGGGCGAGGTGACGACCGTGTTCTTCGGGGTCGTGCTGGCCGGGGTGATCGGACTCGACCAGGGCAACGGGGAGCTGGTGGTCCCGCTGCTGGCGACGCAGATCCTGTGGATCAACCTGGTCACCGACACCGGTCCCGCCCTGGCGATGGGCGTCGACCCCGAGATCGACGACGTGATGGCCCGGCCGCCCCGGCCGGTGACCGACCGGGTGATCGACACCCGGATGTGGGGCACGATCCTGCTCACCGGCGTGGTGATGGGGGCGGCCACCCTGTTCACCCTCGACCTGTTCCTGCCCGGCGGGCTGGTCAACGGCACCGACTCCCTCGAAGTCGCCCGGACGGCGGCCTTCACCACCCTGGTGCTCACCCAGCTGTTCAACACCCTCAACGCCCGCTCCGAGACCACCTCGGCGTTCAGCCGGATGTTCTCCAACCCGTGGCTGTGGGGCGCCATCGGGCTGGGCGTCGTGCTGCAGGCGCTGGTCGTGTCGGTGCCGCTGCTGCAGACCGCGTTCGGCACCGCGGCCCTCGACCCGCTGCACTGGGCGGTCTGCGTTGCGATGGCCTCGCTGGTGCTGTGGGTGGAGGAGATTCGCAAGCTGGTGCTCCGGGCGCTCGACGCCAGGCCCTAAGCTCACGGCCATGCCGATCCTCGACCGCTACGCCGCCGACCCCGACCGCTACGACGCCATGTCCTACCGCCGGGTCGGACGATCCGGTCTCCACCTGCCCGCGATCTCGCTCGGGCTGTGGCACAACTTCGGGGACGACACCCCGCTCCAACGCCAGCGCGACATCCTGCGGCGGGCCTTCGACCTGGGGATCACCCACTTCGACCTGGCCAACAACTACGGCCCGCCCTACGGCTCGGCCGAGATCAACGCCGGACGGATCCTGGCCGAGGACTTCTCCGCCCACCGCGAGGAACTGGTGATCTCGACCAAGGCGGGCTGGGACATGTGGCCCGGCCCGTACGGCAACCTCGGCTCCCGCAAGTACCTGCTCGACTCGCTGGACCAGTCGCTGCGCCGGCTGCGGCTCGACCACGTCGACATCTTCTACCACCACCGGTTCGACCCCGACACCCCGCTGGAGGAGACGATGGGCGCCCTCGACGCCGCCGTCCGCGCCGGCAAGGCACGCTATGTCGGCATCTCGTCCTACTCCGCCGAGCGCACCCGGGAGGCGGTGGCGATCCTGCGCGACCTGGGCACCCCGCTGCTCATCCACCAGCCGAGCTACTCGATGCTGAACCGCTGGATCGAGGAGGACCTGCTCGACGTGCTCGGGGAGGAGGGGGTCGGCTGCATCGGCTTCTCGCCGCTGGCCCAGGGGATGCTCACCGCCAAGTACCTGGACGGGGTGCCGGAGGGTTCCCGGGCGAGCCAGGGCAAGTCGCTGTCGACGGGGATGCTCACCGAGCAGACCCTGACCCACATCCGGGCCCTCAACGAGCTGGCGCAGCAGCGGGGCCAGTCGCTGGCCCAACTGGCGATCGCCTGGGTGCTGCGCGACCAGCGGGTGACCTCGGCCTTGGTCGGTGCTTCCAGCGTCGCCCAGCTCGAGGACACCGTCGCCGCACTCGAGCACGCCGACTTCACCGCCGAGGAACTGGCAGCCATCGACGCCCACGCCGTCGACGCCGGGATCAACCTGTGGCGGGGGCCCAGCACGGCGTAGCGGGCTACGGCTTGACGACGCCGTGCCAGATGGAGGTCTGGACGGCGTTCCAGTTCACGAAGCCGACCGCCAGCCCGAAGACCCAGCGGCGCTGCGTCCGGGTGAGCGGGACCAGCGCGAGCAGAGCGAGGCTCCACGGCAGGTACCACGGGTGCAGCGCCTGTCCCAGCACGGCGATCGCCAGCGACCCCCAGGCCACCGCGGCGAGCGGACGGTCTGAGAACCGGACCACGATCCACGCCAGCACCGCCGCGAGGATGGCCGTCGTGACCAGCCCGACCGTGCGGGCCACCGCCTCGGGGTCGCCGCCCCACACCCCGGCCAGCCAGGCCAGGCCCTTGGACAGCGCCGCGAACGGTGCCGGGGTCGGCGCCTTGCCCATCAGGTCGAGCCCGCCGAGCCAGCCGAAGCCGAGTCCGGTCGCCAGGCAGGTGGCGACGAAGGTGGCGACGGTGACCACGGTGGCGACCGCCGTCCGCCAGCCCAGCAACCACAACCGCCCGGGCAGCGGTAGCGCGGCGAGCCGGGCGGCGACCGGCAGGCCGGCGACCGCCACCACCGCCAGGCCGCCCTGCTGCTTGAGCGCCATGGCGAGTCCGACCAGGATCGGGGCCAGCACGAGGCTGACCACCGTCGTGCGGAAGCGCAGGGCCAGCAGGATCGCCACCAGAGTGAGCGCCACCATCGGGGCGTCGTTGTGGGCACCGCCGACGAAGTGCAGCACCAGCAGCGGGTTCAGCAGCCCCAGCCACGCGACGCCGCGGCGGGGTCGGCCCAGCAGGTCGGCCAGCCTGGGCAGCACCCAGGCCATCACGGCCACCGAGACCAGCACCGGCAGCCGCATCGCGATCACCGACAGGTAGGGGTGGGCGCCGGTGAGGGCGACCACGCCGGCATGGATCAGGATGCTGAGCGGCGGGTAGGCCACCGTGGCGCCGGCCCAGAGCGGGTCGACCTGGTAGGCGATCGGCCCATCGCTCCACGCCAGCCCGACCTGGTAGGGGTCGAGGCCTTGCAGCCAGGTCCAGCCCAGGTCGGCGTACAGCACGGCGTCGTTGCTCAGCACAGGCGGGACCGCGAGCAGCGGCAGGCTCCACAGTGCCAGCACCCGCCCGGCCGGCGGCAGCGACCGGTCGCCGGTCGGACGCAGTCGCCACCAGGCCCAGGTGAGGGAGAGGGTGCCGCCGCCGATCAGGATCCGGTCGACCGGGATCGGGACCAGGGCGCCCAGCCAGGCCACCACCGGGTTCGGCCAGAAGCCGGCGAAGGAGTACTCGGGATTGGTGCTGCCCCAGGCGACCGCGGTGGTGCCGAGGAGGCCGAGCCAGACGTACCGGCGCCACACGGAGGGGGTCGGCGGCATGGCTCCTCGCTGGGGTCGGCGGCGGGTGAGGTCAGTGTAGGGCCACCGCGGCGACCTCGGCCCCGAGCGCTGACGTGGCCCGCGTGCGGAGATAGGCTCAAGGAGGCCGCCGCTGGCGGCAAGGGAATGGAGCCCCCGATGGCGGACATCGTATGGCTGGCTCAGGCCGGTGCTTTCGACCCGGCCCTGGTCGGCGGCAAGGCAGCGAACCTCTCCGCGCTGATGGCCGCGGGCTTCGACGTCCCCAGCGGCTTCGTGGTGACCACGCAGGCCTATCACCGCCGCAACCCGGACGGGTCGGTGCCTGCGTCGCTCGCCGACGAGATCCGGATGGCCTGGCGGGACCTGGCCGGGGACGGCGCTACCGTCGCCGTCCGCTCGTCGGCCACCGCCGAGGACCTGGCCGGTGCGAGCTTCGCCGGGCAGCAGGAGACCTACCTGCAGGTGGCGGGGGAGGATGCGGTGGTCGCCGCCGTCGCCGACTGCTGGGCATCGCTCTACTCGGAGCGGGCGGTCGCCTACCGCCGCCAGCAGGGGATCGACGAGACCGGGTTGGGGATCGCCGTCATTGTGCAGCTGATGGTGGCGGCGCGCGCCGCCGGAGTGATGTTCACCGCCGACCCGCTGACCGGGCGGCGTCGGGAGGCGGTGATCACCGCGACGCACGGCCTCGGTGACGCGGTCGTCTCGGGGACGGTCAACCCCGACACCTTCGTGATCGACACCCGGGACTGGGAGGTGCTTGCCGCGGCCGCCGGTGAGACCTCCGGCGGGCTCGACGGCCCGACCACCCTCACCGCCGCCCAGGCGGTGGAACTGGCGCGGCTCGGCGCCGCCATCGAGGAGCACTTCGGCCTCCCGCAGGACATCGAATGGGCGCTGGACGCGAGCGCCTTCCGCGTCCTGCAGGCCCGCCCGATCACCGCGCTGCCCGACCCGGTCAGCCAGGTCGCCGACCTGTGGCCGACCCAGCCCGGGAGCCTGTACTTCCGGGCCAGCATCGTCGAGCAGTTGCCCAACCCGCTCACCCCGCTGTTCGCCGACCTGATGGAGCACGCGGTTCCGGCGGGGCTGCAGGCCCTGATGGACGACCTGGCCCGCACGCTGGGTCGGCGCCCGGGCAGTCTGTCCGGCCTGGACATCGGGTTCCCGACGATCAACGGCTACGCCTTCTACCGGTACGCCAGGTCCGCGCTCGCCGCGGTCACCGGGGCCTCGCTCCCGGCGGTCGCCCTGCTGTTCGCCCGCGGCGGGGAGTTCTTCCTGCGCCGCTGGCGCGAGGAAGGGCTGCCGCAGTACCGGGCCGCGGTGCGGGTCTGGGCCGAGCGCGACCCGGCGTCGCTGGCCCCCGCCGACCTGCTGGACGGCGTCGCCGACCTGCTCGGGGCGGGGTGCCGCTACTACACCCACGTGCAGACCGTGATCCCGCTCGCCGGGATGGCCGAACTCAGCTGGCGCGGGCTGTACCGCACCCTGGCCGGGGCGCCCCGGGAACCGGTGGAGGCCTACCTGCTGGGCCTGGACTCCGCGCCGATCGAGGCCGAGAAGCGGTTGTGGCGGCTGGGCCGCTGGGTGCTGGACCAGCCTGGGCTGGCCGCCGCGCTGACCGCTTCGGGGACCGACCCGGCGGGGGAGGCTCCAGCGGGGGTCGCCGAGCTGGTGTGGCAGGAATGGCGGGACAGGTTCGCCGGCTACCTGACCGAGTTCGGGCACACCACCTACGACCTCGACTTCATCCATCCGGTGCCGGCCGACGATCCGGCGCCGATCCTGCAGGCGCTGCGTTTCGTGCTACGCGGCGAGGCGGTCGACCCGTTCGCCCGTCAGGACCGGCTCGCCCTGGCTCGGGACCGGGCGACCACCGCGCTGCTGGCCGGCCTCGACCCGGCCCGCCGTCGGCTGGCCGGCGCCACCTTGGCCTGGGCGCGCTCGGTGGTGCCCGCCCGGGAGGACGCGCTGGCGGCGATCGGACTGGCCTGGCCGGTGATGCGGCGGCTGCTCGCCGAGCTCGGACGCCGACTGGCCGAGGAGGGACGGCTGCCGGAGCCCCACGACGTGTTCTGGTTGACCGCGGACGAGGCGCGCCGGCTGGCTGCCGGGGAGTCCCTGGCCGGGCTGGCCGAGCTGATCGCGGAGCGCCAGGCGCTTCACCGCGGCCGGCAACTGCTGCACCCGCCGCAGTACCTGCCGGTGAACCGCTGGATGAGCCTGTGGGACCGGTTCCTGCCGGCCCGGGTGAACGGCGCGGCCGGCGACGTCCTGAAGGGCAACGCCGGCAGCGGCGGGGTCGTGACGGGCCAGGCCCGGGTGATCGGCGGGCCGGCGGACTTCGGCGACTTCGCGCCCGGCGAGATCCTGGTCGCCGACATCACCACCCCGGCCTACACCCCGCTGTTCGCGGTCGCCGGCGGGGTGGTGACCGACATCGGCGGTGTCCTCTCCCACGGCTCGATAGTGGCCCGCGAGTACGGCATCCCGGCCGTACTGGGCACCGGTTCGGCCACCCACCGGATCCGCACCGGCGACACCGTCACCGTGGACGGCGGACGGGGTGAGGTACGGCTGGACGGGGCCGAGCCGGCCCAGCCGGAGCGGGACTGGGCCCCGTGGCTGGCCGGGGGAGTGGTGGCCACCGCGGCGACGCTGTGGGTGCTGCGCCGCCGGCGGCGGTGAGTCAGGACTGGCCGGACTGGATCGCAGCGTGGTGGCGGACCACCTCGGCGACGATGAAGGTGAGGAGCTTCTCGGCGAACTCGGGGTCGAGGTTGCTCTGGATCGCCAGTTGGCGCAGCCGGGCGATCTGCTCGACCTCACGGTCGGGGTCGGCCGGCGGCAGGCCCCGCTCCCGCTTCAGCAGCCCGATCTGCTGGGTGATCTTGAACCGCTCGGCCAGCAGGCTGATGATCGCGGTGTCGAGGTTGTCGATGGACCCCCGCAGGCGGTCGAGTTCAGGATCGGACTGCACCTGCCCAGCCTAAGGGAGGAACGCGGCGGGCCCGGCGGGCGCCACGGCGGGAGATGCCTGCGGGTCGGCGCGGCGGTCCTCCCGGCAGCGGCGATCGGCCCGCGCCTACCATCGTCGTCATGGGTGGTCGCTGATGGGCGGGCCGGGGCCGGGGGGCGCGCGAGCAGTCCCGTCCGCGAGCGCCCTGGACGGGGGAGTCGACCGGCGGGCCCGGCTCGCCGCGGTGGCACTGGTGGCCGCGATCCTGGTCTTCGCGGTGACGATGGCGGTCGCGCTCGGCACGCCCGGGACCGGCTACGACTGGCGGGTCAACATGATCTCCGACCTGGGTCACACCGAGTGCCGCAGCCTTCCGGGGCGCTGGATCTGCTCGCCCGGTTTCGCTCTGTTCAACTCGGGGCTGATCCTCACCGGCGTGCTGCTGGGCGGGGCCGGCCTGGCGCTGGGCCGGGTCTGGGGCCGCCTGCTCGCGGCGAGCCTGGTCGTGATGGGGTTCGGTCTGGTTCTGGCCGGGGTGTTCCCAGCCGGCGACCATGACGCGGTGCACCTCGCCGGGGTCGTCCTCGCCCTGGTCGTACCGGGGATGGGGCTGCTGCTCTCGTCGATCCGGCCGGAGACGACCTGGCTGGGCAGCGGCCGGCCGGCCCGCGGGCTGCTCGGCGCGGTGGCCCTGGTCTTCTGCGCCGAGAGCCGACTGCCGGTCGTCCTGCTGCCGCGCGGTGCCGGCGAACTCATCATCGTCGGGTGCCTGCTGGCAGCCATTGTGGTGGAGGCGGCGCGGCTGCTGGCCGCCACGCCGGGCAGGCCGGGCGCGGCCGCCTGAGTCAGCCGCTCAGCCGTCGGAACTGCGGCCACAGTGTCTGCCAGTCGGTGAGGAGTCCGGAGCAGTGCACCATCGGCACGTCCTGCAGTTGCGGGTGGACGACGGACGGGGTGCGCAGCGTCCCGGCCGGCACGCAGGAGGCGAAGGACGCCTGCCGGGCGACGGCGTGCGCTCCGACGAGCAGCACCCGGTCGGAACGGGGCGGGCCGAGCTCCCACAGCGCGTTGTGACCCGAGTGCAGCCGGGCCCGGTCGTCGGCGGTGCCGTACCGGTGCACGGCGCCGGCCAGGGCGTAGTTGTCGACCACGACGGCTTCGTCGGCGCGCCGGGTCGCAGAGATCTGCCGGGCGTAGTCCGGCCACCCGACCTGGTCGCGGATGGTCGGGTTGACGGTCGACACCGTCGCCAGCCAGGGCTGCCAGGCCGGCAGCAGCGGCAGTGCCAGCAGCGCCGCCACCACGGCGTTGGCGGCGATCACGGCACGGCCGTACCCGCGACCCCAGCGCTCGCCGAGGTGGGGGCTCGCCCACCCCATCGACAGGGCGGGCAGGACGGCCCCGACCGGATAGTGCGGCTGGGAGGGGAAGACCAGCGTCCAGACCACCACAAGCAGCAGGGTGGGCAACAGGAAGCGTCCCGGCCGGTCGGGCAGCCGCCAGGGATCGGTCAGCCCGAACAGCCACACCCGCAGCAGCGGCGGGCCGGCGAACAGCGCGAGCGCGGGCAGCAGCACGAGCCGCACCACGGTGCCCTGCTGCTCGACCAGCCCCGCCGAGACCTGCGTCATCGGCAGCCCGTGGACGAGCTGGGCGAGCACCTGCGGCGCCGCGAGTACCCCGAAGGCCACGGCGCCCACCACTGCGTGGCGGGTTCGCAGCAGCCATCGGTCGGTGAAGGCGAGCGCGACCACGATCGCCGCCACCAGGACGATCCCGAGCAGCTTGTTCCAGCAGGCCAGCCCGGCGACGACTCCTGCCCAGGCCAGGCTGCGGGGGTGTCCGGCGACGGCGCGCAGCACGAGCAGGATCACGACCTCCCAGGCGAGCAGGTCGATCGCGGTGGTGGTGAAGATGTGGCCGGTGATCAACGGGTAGACGGTGAAGGCGTGGGCCCAGGCCGCCAGTCGCTGGGGCCGCGGTCCGGCCCCCAGCACCCGCGGGAACAGCCCTGCGACCACGACACCCGCCAAGGCTGCGGCGACCGCGGGCAGTCGCTGGACCCACAGCTCGTCGCTGAGCCGGGCGCCCAGCCAGGACAGCCACACGGTCAGGGGCGGCTGGTCCACGTACCACCACTGCAGCGGCAGCATGCCGAAGTAGAGCTCGTCCCAGTGGGGTCCGTAGCGGGAGCCCACGGCGAGCAGGACGGCGACGAGGACGAGCATCGGAACCGCCGCGATGCGCAGCGGCCCGACCTTCGCCCGGGCCGCCGCCGCCGTCGTGCGTCGGCGGAGTTCCGGACGCGGCCCGCTCACGTCACCCCCGCCCCGCGAGCCACGCCTCGACCTGCCGGACGGCACGACCGCAGCCGTCCTCCTCGCGGACCTGCTCGGCCAGCCGCGCCGCGCGGCCCGTCATGGGGGCGGCGAGCGCCTCGCGGATCCGCTGCGCCAGTCCGCGCTCCGACAGCAGCGCCCGGGGCAGCGGCCGGGCGGCCACCCCGAGGGCGTGCAGCCGCCGGCCCCAGTAGAACTGGTCGGCGAAGTGGGGTACCACGACGGAGGGGACGCCCGCCCGCACGACGGTGCCGGTGGTGCCCGCGCCACCGTGGTGGACGACGGCCCGCACCCGCCGGAACAGCTCGTCGTGGGGCCCCTCACCCACGCACAACAGGCGCGGGTGGTGGCGGATGCCCGGATCCGCCAGCTGTACGACGGCGCGGACGCCGACCCGCTCGCAGGCCGCGGCGAGCAGGTCCAGGAGCGCGGCCGGGTCGCGCTGGGCCATGGAGCCGAAGCCGGCGAAGATCCACTCATCGCCACCCTCCAGTGCCGCGACCACGCCGTCCGGCAGCCGGCCCGGGTCGCCCGGGCCGGTCCACCAGCCGGTCACCGCGCCGTCGCCGGGCAGGCTCGACACCAGGTGGGGGCTGAAGGCGTACAGCGAGCCGGCGGTGGCCGTCTTGAGCCCGACCGGGTGGCGGGCGACGAGGGTGAGCCGGCCGCGTCGCCAGCGGCCCTCCACGCCGCCGAGGTACGGCTCGGCTCGGCGCAGCGACCGCCGGGCGAGCCGCCGGACCGGCGGCGGGGCGAGCCACTCGTACGGCAGCAGCGGGATCGGCCCGTCCGCCCCCGGATACTCCGGCCACAGGTGGGCCCGGACCACCGGGACGGATCGCCGCAGCGCCTCGTCGACAGCGGCGATGGCGAAGGTCGAGGCGACCAGGACGTCGGCGCCGGTCAGTGCCTCGCCGGCCGGCCGCTGGGCCGACTGCACGAACCGGGCGAAGATCTCGCGGCTGCGGTTCAGGGCGGCCGGGTTGGCGCGCCGGACGGCCCGGGCGGCCGGGCCGGCCAGCAGGGCTGCCGGGTCGCTCGGCACCCCGATGACGCGCAGCGAGGGGTCGACCAGGCGGCTCAGCGCCTGGTGGGTGACCAGGGTGACATCGTGGCCGGCGGTCGTCAGGCGGGTGGCCAGGTGCGCGAACGGCACCACGTCACCGCGGCTGCCGATGGCCGCGACAACGGCCTTCACGCGACCCGTCCCGTGACGCCGCGTGGGGGTGGACACCGGGGTGGTGTGCTACCGGATCTCGGCATGCTGGCCTCTCCCTCGCCTCGACCTTAGTCGCCGGTTCGCGGCGCCACGAGGCCGGACGGGGCGGGAGCGGGCCCCCGCGGCGGACGTCCGGGTCAGGCCACGACGTCGCCGGGGGAGGTATTGGCCGGGATGCCGGTCACCACGGAATTGGCCGGAACGTCCTTGACCACCAGGGCGTTGGCGCCGATCTTCGATCCGTCGCCCACCGTGATCGGTCCGATGATCTTGGCCCCCGCGCCGAGCAGCACGTTGTTGCCGATCGTGGGGTGGCGCTTGAAGCGGCCACGCGAGCGGCCGCCGAGGGTGACCTGGTGGTACATCAGGACGTCGTCGCCGACCTCGGCGGTCTCGCCGATCACCACGCCCATGCCGTGGTCGATGAAGAGCCCCTTGCCGATCTTCGCGCCGGGGTGGATTTCGATGCCGGTGACGCGGCGCGTGCGCTGGGATACCATGCGGGCCAGGAGTTTCATGCCGTGGTTCCACAGCCAGTGGGCGCGGCGATGCCTGCGCACGGCGCGGAAGCTGGGGTAGCACAAGACGACCTCCAGGGCGCTTCGCGCCGCGGGGTCTCGGGACAGGATCGCGCGGATGTCCTCATTCCATTGCCTGAACATTTCGATTCCTCCCGTTCTGGACGAAAAAAGCGCCTCCTGTGACAGAGGCGCTAAAGTGCGCGGTTCCACTCTGCTTCAAAATGCCTGGACATTTTGCGCTCAAACGCTGTAACGGGCGCGCCCGACGCGCTCATCGCGCGCTCGCTCACGGATGCACTTGGGCGTTCTTGCGCTGGGGCGGCTTTCAGCCGGGGACCGCCCTTCTCTTTTACGCAGGGTTCGCTTACTCTTTCCGGTCATTGCGGATATTGCCATTATATCGGCTTTCCCACTTTCCGTCAACCGGCAAACGGCGCGAATGGAAAAATCAACGTGAAACCCCGCCGTCACCGCTTGCATAAACTATGAAGGAATGATGTTTCAATTGTTGCGATCCCGAGCGGGGTTTTTGATCCCGTTTTGAGCGCTTACAAAGCAAATTCCCGCCACATGAAGCGCCAAAAAGTTAATTGTTCCGCATTTTCGGATCATATAACGTCGATTCTTGCCGCTAGTGTTGCGTAAATATTACGATTCTGCATCAAATTGTTGCATGTCGAAAATTTCTTCTAAATAGATGGCAGGATTTTCTTGCGGAGGCGTCGTATATATGTTATACTCGTTCCAATGGACG
>JAEZHJ010000053.1 GCA_023436925.1 Actinomycetes bacterium | reverse complement strand
GAGCCGTCCGGCATAGTCGACCTGGCAGCGGGCAATCAGCAGACGCACCCGGACAAGCTACCGGATCCGGAGACTCCGCCGACGCACGGATCCGGCGCCCTGGCCGAGGCGTCCCCTCGTCTACCCTTATGCCATGGCCCGCCGTCCGTCCAAGCACCTGCGCCCTGCGCGACCGCTGAATCGTGGCTCCTTCGCCTCGGTGGTGGCGAAGGTGGACGGGGAATGGATGGTGCAGTCGATGCCGGTCGACCTGTCGACAAAGCCCTACACCTGCCCCGGCTGCGGACTGGTCGTGGCCGCCGGCACCGCGCACGTCGTCGCCTGGCCGCGCGAGCCGAGCATCGGCTCGGCGTCCGCGGTCGAGGAACGCCGGCACTGGCACACCTCCTGCTGGCGGCGGCGCCGCTGATGGCCGGGCTGCACACCGAACTGGTCGGCTCGGGCCGACCGCGGTTCGCCTTCCTGCACGGCCTGTTCGGACGGGGCCGCAACTGGACCTCGATCGCCGGCGAGCTGGCCGACCAGGGCTATGCCAGCGTGTTGTTCGACCTGCCCAACCACGGCCGCAGCCCGTGGACCGACAGTTTCAGCTACCCGGCGATGGCCCACGCTGTCGGTGAGGAGCTCGACCTGCGGCTCGGCTCGGCGGCCAGCATCATCCTCGTGGGGCACTCGATGGGCGGCAAGGTCGCGATGCTGCTGGCGCTGTCCCGTCCGGAGCTGGTGGACGCGCTCGCGGTGATCGACATCGCCCCCGACACCTCCGCCGGCACCGAGGACTTCGCCTCCCTGGCCGGGGCCCTGCTCGCCGTCGACCTGGACGCGGTGACGTCCCGCGGCGAGGTCGACGCCGCGCTGTCCGGGCCGATCCCCGAACCCACGACCCGACAGTTCCTGCTGCAGAACCTGCGCGCCAAGCACGGGTGGCACTGGCAGCCCAACCTCGACCTGCTGCGCGACAATGTCGCCGCCGTCGAGGACTGGCCCGATCCTGGCCCGGTGAGCTACTCCGGCCCGGTGCGCTGGATCCGCGGCGAACGCTCGCCCTACGTCCGCGCCGAACACCTGCCGGCGATGCAGGCGCTGTTCCCGGCCGTGCGGCAGTCCACGGTGCCCGCGGCCGGCCATTGGGTGCATGCCGACAACCCGGACGCCCTGGTCGCCGAACTGCTGGATCTGGCCGCCGAGGCGGACCCGGCACGGTGAGCGCGGACGAGCGGCTCGACGCGGTCTCCGACGAGCTGTACGCCGGGGCGCCCGCCGACTTCGTCGCCCGCCGGGACGCCCTGGTCGCCACCGCCCGCAGCGAGGGTGATCGTGCGCTGGCCACCGCCCTGAAGGCGCTGCGCCGGCCCACCGTCGGCGCCTGGTACCTCAACACTGCTGCGCGGGCCGGCCTGGTCTCGCTGCGGGAGCTGCTCGGCCTCGGCGAGGACCTGCGAGCCGCCCAGTCCGGTGGCGACCTCACCGCCCTGCGCGACCTGGCAGCGCGCCGTGGGCCCCTGGTGGGCCGCGTGCTGCGCGACCTGACCCGCCATCTGGCAGAGCTCGGCGTGACCGCGACTCCCGCGGGGCTGGACGAGGTGCGCCGCACCCTGGCCGCGGCCCTCGCCGACCCGGAGGTGGCAGACCTCACCCGTCGGGGCCGGCTCGACCGGGCGCACGACTACAGCGGGTTCGGGCCGATCGGGCCTGCGGCGTCGACTGTCGCACCGTCACCCGCGCCCGTGCCCACGAGCGACACCGACCCCCCACCGCAGGACGACGCCGACCGGCGGCTCGCCGAACAACGGCAGGCTGCCGAAGCCGCGCTCCAGGGGGCCAGGGCCGGGCTGGCGGCCGCCGAGGCCCAGCGCCGGGAGGCCGAGGACACGCTCCAGGCGGCCCGGGACCGCGCCGCGGGCCTGGCCCGTGAACTGCAAGCCGCCCAGGACGCCGCGAGGGCGGCCGAAGCCGCCCTCGCTGAGCTGGTTGACGCGCAGGACCGCGCCGGGCAGGAGGTCCGTCAGGCCGAGCACGTCCTGACGGAGCTCACCGGCGACTGACTCAAACCGTGATCGAGTCGATCTGAGCCGGCAGGTTCGGCTTGCCGCCGCCCGCCGCGCCGAACGAGCCGTCGTTGCCGCCGGCCGCGATCTCCTTGGCCAGGTCGATGCCGGTCTGGTCGACGGTGCCGAAGACGGTGTACTGCGGCGGCAGCGGGGTCTCGTCGAAGACCAGGAAGAACTGCGAGCCGCCGGAGTTCGGCTGGCCGGTGTTCGCCATCGCAAGCGTGCCGGCCGGGTAGCCGGAGATCCCCTCGAACTCGTCGGGAATCGTGTAGCCCGGGCCGCCGCTGCCCGTGCCGCTCGGGTCACCGCACTGCAGCACGAAGATGCCGCTGTCGACCACCCGGTGGCACGCGGTGTCGTCGAAGAAGCCCTGCTTGGCCAGCGACACGAACGAGTTCACGGTGCAGGGGGCGGCCTCGCGGTCGAGCGTGATGGTCACGGGGGTCCCGTTGAGGGTCATCACCGCCTCGGCGGTCCCGGTCGCCGGCACGTCGGTCGCGGTCGGCGCGGTGACCTCGCGGGCCGCAGGCTGCTCGGCCGGGTACTCGCAGCTGACGGTGCCCGCCTGGGCGGGTTGGGACGCCGGCGGCGAGGACGGGCTGGCAGCAACGGGGGCGGTGCACCCGGTGAGCAGGACGGCCGCTGCCGCGGCTGGAAGCATGAATCGAATCACCCCCCTACCTTGCCAGACTCGATCAAGCCGCGCGGGGCCGGTTTGACACCCGCAGCGAGCGCGGTGTTCATTGGCAGTATGGTCAACCTCACCCGCATCTACACCAGAACCGGCGACGCCGGCACGACCCGGCTCTCCGACATGTCCCTGGTCCGCAAGACCGACCTGCGGGTGGAGGCCTACGGCGCGGTGGACGAGGCGAACTCGATCCTGGGCATGGTGGTCACCCGCGACGACCTGCCCGAACCGATCCGCGCGGTGCTGCGACACATCCAGAACGAGCTGTTCGACGCCGGGGCCGACCTGTCCAACCCGCTGCGCCCGGATCCGCCGTTCGAGCCGCTGCGGATCGTCCAGCCCAGCATCGACCGGCTCGAGGGTTGGTGCGACGAGTTCGGTGAGGCGCTGCCGGCGCTGCGCTCATTCATCCTGCCCGGCGGGACCTTCACCGCAGCCCTGCTGCACCAGGCCCGCAGCGTCGTCCGCCGGGCCGAGCGCGCCGCCTGGCGGGCGGCCGAGGCGTACGGCCACGAACCCGCGGCCACCCCGGACTCCGACGGCGGGGTGAACCCGCTCGCCATCACCTACCTGAACCGGCTGTCCGACCTGCTGTTCATCCTGGCCCGGGTGGTGGGCCAGCAGGCCGGCGACGTGCTGTGGGTTCCGGGGACGGATCGCACCCCGAGCGACCCCCGGGGCAAGGCCCAGCGGGAGCGGCTGGTCAACCGAGCGGACGCTGGTACCCCTGACCCGGAGGCGCAGCCTCCAGCCAACTGAGCAGGCCGGTCAGCGCGTCCGGCGCCATCGACAACTCCCAGTCGTCACCCTCGCCGCGATCGAGCCGGATCACGCGCTGGTCGTCCAGCAGCATCAGCGCCTCGTACTGGTCCGGCGGACGCTGCCCGCGGGCGCGGGTGAGCGGCCGCCGGAACACCAGCCTGGGCCGCAGCGAGAGCGACAGCGACGGGAACCACTCCAGCCGGTCGTCCCGGTAGCGGGCGACTCCGAACACCCAACCGGTGCCCGGAGTCGTGGTCCGCAGCCGCACGCTGCAGTCGAAGAGCCCGCCGCGGCGGGCGAGCCAGCGACGGCGCCCGATCAGCCACAGGATCGGCACCATCACCAGGGCGAGGACGAGCAGGACCACCTCGGTGACGCCAAGCCAGTCCATCGTCGCCCTCGTCCGCCGGTGTCAGGCGTGCTCGCGCGCCAGATGGGCAGCCTTGACCTGGGCCTGGGCGCGCAGGAAGTGCTGCATCGTCTCCTCGTCGACGTCGCCCCGGTCGAGCCGCAGCTCGGCCTCGGCCAACTCGTGCTCGGCCTCCTTGAGGTCGATCTCGCGGGCCACCCTGGCGAACTGGCTCAGGAGCGACACCCGGTTGTCGGCGACCGAGATGATGCCTCCGTCAATCGCCAGGATCTCCCGGCGTCCGTCCACCGCGAGCACCTCGGCGGCACACGGCACCAGTCCGGCCAGGAAGGGCTCGTGGTTGGGCAGGATGCCGATATCGCCCTCGGTGGTGCGGGCGATCACGCTGAGGGCGTCCCCCTCCCAGGCGATTCCGGTGGCCGAGACCACCTCGACCCGGAGGGTGGTGTCGGCCACCTCAGCCCTCCTTCTGGATCCGGGCCCAGTTCTCCATCACCATGTCCATGCCGCCGACGTTGAAGAAGGCCTGCTCGGCGATGTGGTCGACCTCGCCGTCGCAGATCATCTTGAACGACTCGATGGTGTCCTCCAGCGGCACGGTGGAGCCGGGCACGTTGGTGAACTTCTCGGCCATGTAGGTGTTCTGCGAGAGGAACTGCTGGATCCGCCGCGCCCGGGAGACGATGATCTTGTCCTCCTCGCTGAGCTCATCGACGCCCAGGATGGCGATGATGTCCTGCAGTTCCTTGTTGCGCTGCAGGATCTGCTTCACCCGGATCGCGGTGTCGTAGTGGTCCTGGCCGATGAACTGCGGGTCGAGGATCCGGCTGGTCGAGGTCAGCGGGTCCACCGCCGGGTACAGGCCACGAGACGCGATGTCGCGCGACAGCTCGGTGGTGGCGTCCAGGTGGGCGAAGGTCGTGGCCGGCGCCGGGTCAGTGTAGTCGTCGGCGGGGACGTAGATCGCCTGCATCGAGGTGATCGAGTGGCCCCGGGTCGAGGTGATCCGCTCCTGCAGCTGGCCCATCTCGTCGGCCAGGTTGGGCTGGTAGCCCACCGCGGACGGCATCCGGCCGAGCAGCGTCGAGACCTCCGAACCCGCCTGGGTGAACCGGAAAATGTTGTCGATGAACAGCAGCACATCCTGGTTCTGGACGTCGCGGAAGTACTCCGCCATGGTGAGCGCGCTGAGCGCCACCCGCAGCCGGGTGCCCGGCGGCTCGTCCATCTGGCCGAAGACCAGGGCGGTGTCCTTCATGACGCCGGCCTCGATCATCTCGTGGATCAGGTCGTTGCCCTCACGGGTCCGCTCCCCCACCCCGGCGAACACCGAGGTGCCACCGAAGTTGTGGGCGATCCGGTAGATCATCTCCTGGATCAGCACGGTCTTGCCCACGCCGGCGCCGCCGAACAGGCCGATCTTGCCGCCCTGGACGTAGGGGGTCAGCAGGTCGAGCACCTTGATGCCGGTGTGCAGCATCTGGGTCTTCGGCTCGAGTGCGTCGAACGGCGGAGCGGCCCGGTGGATCGGCCAGCGCTCGGTGATCTCCAGGCTGGCGGTGTCCTCGTTGAGGCAATCGCCGGTGACGTTCCACACCCGGCCCTTGGTCACGTCGCCCACCGGCA
>JAEZHJ010000024.1 GCA_023436925.1 Actinomycetes bacterium | reverse complement strand
CGGCCGGGCCGGTGACCGCTGCCGGGTTGCCGGGTGGGACGGCGATGGTGAGGCGGTTGGTCGCGAAGTTGACCGGATCCTCGGTCACCAGCCCGTCGGTCACCGCCCGCGCCATCGTCGCCTCGTCGGCGGTGGCCAGCACGTCGGCCTGCGCGCCGTGGTCGAGTTGCTCGACCAGGGTGGGCGAGCCGGCCAGGACCAGGGCGACCTCGGTGCCGGGGTGGGCGGCCTCGAACCGTCCGGCCAGGTCGGTGAACGGAGCCTTGAGCGAGGCGGCCGCGAAGACGGTGAGGGTGTCGCCGGTGGTGGCCGGGGAACACCCGGCCAGCGCGAGCCCGACGCAGGCGCTCGCGACGACGAGACGGAGCCGGATGGGCACCGCCGGGTCAGCCTGTCGCTGAGAGCGTCGGGTCGCTCAGCGTTCTCGCCGTCACCACCGTGCCTGCCACCACGTCATGCGCGGCAGCGTAACCGTGCGGCCGGGGAGCCACCAGACCGGGTCGGCGACCATGGCGGCACCGTGTCGGCGACGGCACCGGGTCGCCTATCGTGGCGGCGAGCAGAGGGAGACACCCGTGGCGGAGGCGACAGTGATCACCGTGTCGGACCGGTGCGCCGCCGGTGAGCGTCCAGACGTCTCCGGTCCGCTGCTGGTGCAGGAGCTGCGCGAGGCCGGTCACGAGGTGACCGCCCTGGTCATCCCCGACGGCGAGGAGTCGGTCGCCGCCGCGCTGCGGTCGGCGCTGGACTCCGGTGCGCGGCTGGTGGTCACCACCGGCGGCACCGGCGTCGCGCCGCGCGACCGCACCCCTGAGGGCACACGGGCGGTGATCGACCGCGAGCTGCCCGGTGTCGCCGAATTGCTGCGCTCGGCCGGGACCGCGTCATCCCCCCACGCCGCGCTCAGCCGCGGTGTCGCCGGGGTGGTCGACGCCGGCCCAGGCCGTCCGGGCGCCTTCATCGTCAACCTGCCCGGCAGCCCTCGGGCCGTCGAGTCGGGCGTGGTCACGGTGCTCTCCCTGGCCGGCCACGTGCTGGCCCAACTCGACGGAGTGGACCACTGATGGACCCCCGGATCGCGCTGGCCGCGGTGAGCGCCGAGCCGGTGGACCCCGCCGGTCTGCTGGCGCTGGTCGCCCACCCCGCCGCAGGCGCCACGGCGCTGTTCGTCGGGCAGGTGCGTGACCACGACCCGCAGGCCGCCGGCGAGGTGGTGGCGCTGGACTACACCAGCCATCCTTCGGCGCCCCAGCGGATGGTGGAGATCGTCACAGCCGCGCTCGGCGTCGCCGACCCGCAGGGGCGGGCGCGGGTCGCGGTCGTCCACCGGACCGGGCGGCTGGCGGTCGGCGCCCCGGCCTTCGTGGTGGCGGCGTCAGCTCCCCACCGCAGGCTCGCCTTCGACGTCTGCGAGGCGGTGGTCGAGGACGTGAAGCGCGAACTGCCGATCTGGAAGCAGCAGTTCGAGGCGGACGGCAGCTACCGCTGGTCGGGGATGGCCTGATTCTCGTCGCGGTGCCAGTCGCCGGAGCGGCCACCCGCCTTCGCGACCAGTTCGACAGCGTCGATGGCGACCCGCCGGTCCAGGCCCTTCACCATGTCGACCACAGCGAGCGCGGTGACCGCCACGCTGGTGAGCGCCTCCATCTCCACCCCGGTCCGATCCACCGTGCGGACGGTGGCGGTGATCTCGACCCCGGCGTCGGTCACCGCCAGGTCGACGGTGGCACCGTGGATCCCGATCACGTGGGCCAGCGGCAGCAGGTCGGGGGTGCGCTTGGCAGCGGCGATCCCGGCCACCCGGGCCACGGCGAGCACGTCCCCCTTCGGCACTTCGCCGGATCGGAGCGCCGCGACGACCGCGGCCGAGCACCGGACGAAGCCGCGGGCGGTTGCCGAACGGGCGGTGGGCTGCTTCGCGGAGACGTCGACCATCCGGGCGTGCCCGGCGTCGTCGAGGTGGGTGAAGGCGGGGGTCATCGGTGTCCTCCAGGTGGGCGGCCGGCGGCGCCAGCCTAGCGATCGGCCTCGGTCGGGGGCACGGCGATTCCCCACCGGGCGGCGTCGGCGGCGGTGTCGACGTCGTCGACCACCGCCTCGCCCGGTGCCACGCCGCGCAGCCGGAGCGGGCAGAGCAGCCGGTGCATCGCGGTGAGCGGCGGATCGCCCCGGTCGGCCAGTCGTCGCTGGAGGGCTGCCGTCCGGTAGCAGCCGAGCAGCCACTGCAGCCGGCCGTCCGCGTCGAGCAGGCAGACGCCGTCCTCGTCGCGCTCGGAGACCGCGGCCAGCAGTCGGGCCACGGCAGCCTCCGCGCCGGGCAGGTCACCGGCGAGCAGCACCGTCCACGGGGCAGGGTCGTCCACCAGCGCGAGCCCGGCTGCGACCGCCTCGACCGGGCCGCCGAAGGGCGGTTCCTCCCGGGTGAGCAGGACGCCGTCCGGCACGGCCACGTCCCCCACCACGACCCGACGGCGGGCTCCGACGACGGCAGCCAGGGCGATCTCGACGAGCCTGCGCCCGGCGAGGGTGAGGTCGGGCTTGCGGGTGCCGCCGAGCCGGCTGCCCCGGCCACCGGCGAGCACCAGCGCGTCGAACTCGATCACCACAGCAGCCGCACCGGCAACGGGTCGCCCTCGGCCACCCGCTCAACCTGCTCGGGGACGACTGCGATGCCGTCCGCTGCCGCCAGGGAGGAGACCAGGTGAGAGGCGGAGCCACGGCGGTGGGCGGGGTGGGCGACCAGGCGGCCGTCATCGGCCGAGCCCAGCGTCACCGGCAGGAGTTGCGCCCGTCCGGGCGGGCTCTGCCACGACGCCCCGGCCAGGGCGACCAGCGGCCGGCGCCCGGGGGCGCCGAGCCGCCGCTCCAGCAGCGGCCTGACGAAGACCTCGTAGCACAGGCCGGCCGAGAGCGGGTTGCCCGGCAGCGCGACCACCGGCG
>JAEZHJ010000012.1 GCA_023436925.1 Actinomycetes bacterium | reverse complement strand
CCTGGTCAAGGCCGGCCGGGAGCAGAAGCTGTGGACCTCCTGGGTCGACCCCGACCACGCCGCCGAGGAAGCCGCCGCCGGCGCCGTGCCCCAGCTGCTGGCCGACCCGGCCGTCCGGGAGCGGTTCGCCGCCTGGGTCGACCTGGTCGCCGAGTCGGTCACCACCAACACCCTGTCGACAAAGCTCGTCCAGCTCACCGCACTCGGCGTCGCCGACCTCTACCAGGGCCAGGAGACCGTCCGGCTCAGCGTCACCGACCCCGACAACCGCCGCCAGGTCGACTTCGACGACCTGGCCGGCCACCTCGCCGCCGCCCTCGACGGCGAGGCGGACACCCTCGAGCGCCGCAAGCTGCTGCTGACCGTCCGCACCCTCCAGCTGCGCCAGCGCCACCCCGATGCCTTCGTCGGCCCCGCCGCCGGCTACCACCGGCTCGACTCCACGACCGGCCACGGCTGGGGCTTCGCCCGCGGCGGCGAGCAGCCCGCCGCGGTCACCATCGCCACCCGGCTGCCCCGGGCCCGGCAGGCGGCCGGCGGCTGGACCGACGCCGACGCGATCACCCTGCCCGAGGGCACCTGGCACAACCTGCTCACCGGCGCCGAGCACACCGGCCGGTTCGGATTCGCCCGCGACTTGGGCGGATGGCCCTGCGCCCTGCTGGAGCGCAAAGCGTGAGCGCTGCTCCGCCTCAGGCGCCCACTACGCTGGGTAGAGGGTGGGGATCGATAGGGTGGGCCGAGGACCCGGAAACGTGAGGAGTCGCGATGGGGGTGTTCGACCGCGTCGAGCGGACGCTTGAAAACGCCGTCAGCGGTGCCTTCGCGCGCGCCTTCAAGGGCGACGTCCAGCCGGTGGAGATCACCGCCCGGCTGCAGCGCGAACTCGACCGCGAGGCGAAGCTGCTCGATCGCGCCCGCAAGCTGGTGCCCAACGACTTCCGGGTGTCGCTGTCCACCCACGACTACGAGCGGCTCACCCCCTACTCGAAGACCCTGAACTCCGAGATCGTGCCGCAGCTGCGCAACTACGCCACCGAGCACGGCTACCTGTTCAACGGCCCGGTCACCATCGAGTACCTGCACGACGAAACGCTGCCGGTCGGACGGTTCACCGTCGCCTCCGCCGCCGTCGCCGGGGTGGACGCCGAACCGGCCACCCCGTCCGAGATCCGGCACGCCGCGCTGGTGGTCGAGGTGAACGGCGTCCGGCACCCGCTCAACCCGCCCGGCCTGACCATCGGACGCGGCACCGACGCCGACCTGCGGATCAACGACCCCGGCGTCTCCCGGCTGCACGCCCGGATCGTGGTCACCGGCACGGGGGCGCAGCAGCAGTTGGCGATCGAGGACATGGGCTCCACCAACGGCATCGTGGTGGACGGCCAGCGGGTAAGGCACGCCGCGCTCACCGCCGGCACCCGGATCGAGATCGGCTCGACCCGGCTGACCATCACCTCACCCGTGGCCGATGTCTGAACTCGTCGTCCTGGGTCTCAAGCTCGCCTTCCTCGCGGCGATGTGGCTGTTCATCCTGTTCGTCGCCAACGTCGTGCGCACCGACCTGCTGGGCCGCAAGCTCAGCCCCGCCGAACTCGCCGCCGCCGGCGCGCTGGCTGCCGGCCAGCCCGTCCCGAAGCTGAGCAAGCGGGCCGAACGCAAGCTGCCGACCCGGCTGAAGGTCACCCACGGCCCGCAGGCCGGGCTGACCGTGCCGCTGGGCCAGCCGATCCTGATCGGACGCGCCTCGGACTGCCAGCTGCTGCTCGACGACGACTACGTCTCCACCCGCCACGCCCGGATCAGCCTCGGCCCGGCCGGCTACCAGCTGGAGGACCTCGGCTCCACCAACGGCTCCTTCGTCAACAACCAGCGAATCTCCACCCCCACTCCGATCGGCCCCTCCGACACCGTCCGGATCGGACGGACCCTGATGGTGCTGGAGAGGTGAGATGACGCTGGCGCTGCGCTACCTCGCGCATTCCGAGGTCGGCCTGGTCCGCAAGAACAACCAGGACTCGGCCTACGTCTCGCCGACCATGCTGGTCGTCGCGGACGGGATGGGCGGCGCCGCGGCCGGCGACCTCGCCTCCGCGGTGGCCATCAAGGAACTGCGCCAGGTGGACGGGCCGCACACCGGCGAGGACATGCTGACCGCCTTCGAGGACGCGATCACCTCCGCCTCGGAGCAGATCGCGCTGCTCGTCGAGTCCGACCCGACCCTGGACGGGATGGGCTCGACGGTCTGCGGGGCGATGTTCGACGGCACCACCCTGGGCGTGGCCAATATCGGCGACTCCCGCGCCTACCGCTACCGCGACGGCGCCCTCACCCGGCTCACCCGCGACCACTCCTGGGTGCAGACCCTGGTCGACGAGGGCCGGATCAGCGAGGCCGAGGCGTTGGAGCACCCGCACCGGTCGCTGATCCTGCGGGTGGTCAACGGCCAGCCGCACCACGTCCCCGACCTGGAACTGACCGAGGCAGCCGTCGGCGACCGGCTGCTGATCTGCTCCGACGGCCTGTGCGGCATGGTGACCGACGCCACCATCGAGGCCGCCATGGACGGCGAGCTGGACGAGGTGATGGACCGGCTGGTCGGGATCGCCCACGACGCCGGCGGCCAGGACAACATCACCATCATCCTGGCCGACGTGGTCGACGGCGAGGGCACCACCACCACGCAGGTGCTCGGCTCGGCCGCCGCGCTCGACCTGGACGCCCCGTTCGACGTCACCACCATGGAACTGCCGACGGTGGGCGAGCCGGAGGAGGCCGAGGACCCGGTCGTGGCCCGCGAGCGCGCCCGCTACGCCCCCACCACCGGCGGCCGGGTGCGGACCTGGCTGAAGGTCGCGATCGCCGTCGTGGTCACCCTGGCGCTGATCGGCGGCGGGCTGGGCGTGTGGTACTCCTACACCCAGCGCCAGTTCTTCGTCGGCCCGGACGGCGCCACGGTGGCGATCTTCAAGGGCGTCCCCGAACCGGTGCTGAACCTGCCGCTGTCCCGCCTGGTCGAGGCCGACACCACCCGGCTGGACGACCTGCCGCCCTACTACCAGGAGCAGGTCCGGGCCACCATCCGGGCCGACTCGCTCGCCTCGGCCCGCGGCATCGTCGCCTCGCTGCGGGTCAAGGCCCACGAGTGCATCGCGCAGCGCGAGGCCCGCGCCACCGCCACCCCGACGCCCTCGGCCTCGCCTGAGGCGACCACCCCGCCCGTCTCGCCCGACCCGGACGGCGGCCCGCTGCCGTCGACCGCCCCCGCGGCAACCCCGACCCCGACCGACTCCCCGCCCCCGGCGCCCGAGGAGTGCTGAGATGGCCGACGTCGTCGTCTACCGCAAGCGGCGTGGCGTCGAAGCCTTCATGCTCGTCCTGGCGCTGGCGCTGGCGCTCGGCGGCTACTTCCTGACCCATCTCGACCTCGACGACAAACTGCCGGACGGCTGGCCGTGGGCGGTCGGGATCTCGGTCGTCATCGTGGCGGCCGCCCACCTCGTGGTGCGCTGGAAGGCGCCCTACGCCGACCCGCTCATCCTGCCGATGGTGGTGCTGCTGAACGGCCTCGGCCTGGCGATGATCCACCGGCTCGACCTGGGCAGCGCGGAACGGATGCACAGCGCCGAACTGCAGCTGACCTGGACGGTGGTCGGCATCGCCGCCTTCTGCGCCGTCCTGATCCTGCTCAAGGACTACCGCCGGCTCAACGCCTACCCCTACCTGGCCTTCCTGGTCGGCCTCGGCGTGCTGCTGCTGCCGCTGGTGCCGGGCCTGGGCAAGGAGAACAACGGCGCCCAGATCTGGATCCAGCTGGGCCGGTTCAGCTTCCAGCCCGCCGAGGTGGCCAAGATCATCCTGACCATCGCCTTCGCCGCCTACCTGGTGGAGAAGAAGGACGTGCTGGCGCTGGCCGGCGGACGGGTCGGCCGCGTCGTGCTGCCCCGGCTGCGCGACCTCGGCCCGATCCTGGTGATGTGGGCCGCCAGCATGGCCGTCCTGGTCTTCCAGAAGGACCTGGGCACCTCCTTGCTGTTCTTCGGCCTGTTCGTCACCATGCTCTACGTCGCCACCGAGCGTCCCGGCTGGCCGATCATCGGCATCGGGCTGTTCGCCGCCGGCGCCCTGGCCGCCTTCGCGGCCTTCGGCCACGTCCAGACCCGGGTCTCGGCCTGGCTCGACCCGTTCTCCGACTTCGACCGCAACTACCAGGTCATCCAGGGCCAGTTCGGCTTCGCCTGGGGCGGCCTGTTCGGCACCGGGTGGGGGCTCGGGCGGCCCAACCTCACCCCGCTGGCGAAGACCGACTTCATCGCCGCGGCGATCGGGGAGGAACTCGGCGTCGTCGGGCTGTCCGCGGTGATCCTGGTCTACGGCCTGATCGTGGCCCGCGGCCTGCGTGCGGCGCTCGGCGCCCGCGACCCGTTCGGCAAGCTGCTGGCCGCCGGCCTGTCTTTCGTCTTCGCGATCCAGGTCTTCGCGATCATCGGCGGCGTCACCCGGTTGCTGCCGCTGACCGGCCTGACCACCCCGTTCATGTCCCAGGGCGGCTCCTCGCTGGTCGCGAACTGGATCATGCTCGCCGTGCTGCTGCTGATCACCCACCAGGTGCGCCGGCCCGCCCTCGACCCGGCCGCCGAACCGGTCGCCTCGCTGGCCGAGGAGGCCACCGTGGTCGTCCGGGCGGCTGGAGCCGGGGAACCGACACCCCGTCCCGCGCCCGACCCGGCGATGGCCTCGGGCCCGGCCCCCGCTGCCGACGAGCCGACCGAGGTCGTCCGGCCCGCCGGGGTCGTCCGGCCAGCGGGCGCCGATGAACCGACCGCCGCCGTCCAGCGACCGGGAGAGCGCCCATGAACCGTCCGATCCGCCGGGTGGCGATAGCGGCGCTGGCCATGTTCGCCGCCCTGCTGCTGAATGTGTCGGCCAGCTACCTGGTCCGCACCGAGGCGCTCAACAACCGGGCCGAGAACCGGCGCGCCAGCGACGCGAAGTTCTCCCAGGACCGCGGCCCGATCATGGTCGGCAACACCCCGATCGCCCGCTCCGAGCCGGTGAAGAGCCGGTTCCGGTTCCAGCGGGTCTACCCGTCCGGCGAGCTCTACGCGCCGGTGACCGGCTACTACAGCTACCAGTTCGGCGCCTCCGGTCTGGAGCGGTCCTACTCCGAGCAGCTGACCGGGGTGGACGACTCCCAGTTCCTCGACCGGCTGTTCAACCTGCTCACCGGCACCACCCCGCGGGGCGCCTCGGTGGAGACCACCCTGGACGCCCGCGCCCAGCGCGCCGCGTGGAAGGGCCTCGACGGCCGCAAGGGCGCCGTCGTCGCCCTCGACACCAAGACCGGCGCCGTCCGGGCGCTGGTCAGCAGCCCCAGCTACAACCCCAACGACCTGGCGACCCACGACCTGGCCGACGCCCGCAAGACCTGGGAGAAGCTGCAGGACGACTCCGCTCGTCCGATGGCCAACCGGGCCACCCGCGAGATCTATCCGCCCGGTTCGACCTTCAAGCTGATCACCGCCGCCGCCGCGCTCGAGTCGGGGCTGAGCGCCGACTCCACGATCGACGCCACCAGCTTCAAGCTGCCCGGCTCCACCCGGGTGATCAGCGGCAACTGCGGCGGCAGCAAGGTCACCTTGACCCACGCCCTCGAGGTCTCCTGCAACCCCGGCTTCGCCCGGCTCGGCGTCGACCTGGGCGCGGACGCGCTGCGGGAGCAGGCCGAGCGGTTCGGCTTCGGCGAGAAGTTCCTCGACGACATCGGCAGCGCCGCCAGCCGGTTCCCGTCCGACCCGGACGAGGCGCAGACCGGGATGAGCGCGATCGGCGCCTTCGACGTCGCCGCCAGCCCGCTGCAGATGGCGATGGTGGCCGCCGCGATCGCCAACGACGGCGTCGTGATGGAGCCGTACATCGTCGAGCGGGTGGTCTCGTCCGACCTGCGGGTGATCAGCCAGACCCGGCCTCGGCAGCACTCCACCGCCGTCTCCGAGCCGGTCGCCGCCCAGTTGCAGGACATGATGGTCTCCGTGGTCGAGCGCGGCACCGGCCGCCGCGCCCAGGTCGACGGGGTCACCGTCGGCGGCAAGACCGGCACCGCGGTGACCGACTCCACGCGCCGGCCCTACGCCTGGTTCGTGGCCTTCGCCGAGGAACTCGACCTGGCGGTGTGCGTGTTCATCGAGGACGCCGAGATCCCGGCGACCGACATCGCGGGAGGCATTCTCGCGGCGCCGATCGCCCGTTCAGTGATCGAGTCCGTCCGGTGAGGGTTTGGGCTCCCCGGGGGAGCGTGGGCAACAATGGGGTTCGGACGCGTGCCGCCCGGCGGTCGCGCGCGGAAAGGAATGCCTGATGACTGACCAGCCGACGCTGCTGGGCGGCCGCTACGAACTCGGCAGCCTGCTGGGCCGTGGTGGCATGGCCGAGGTGCGGCGGGCCCGCGACCTTCGCCTGGGACGAGACGTCGCGATCAAGCAGCTCCGCGTCGACCTCGCCACCGACCCGACCTTCCAGGCCCGCTTCCGCCGCGAGGCGCAGGCCGCCGCCGGGCTCAACCACCCGAACATCGTCGCGGTCTACGACACCGGCGAGGAGCCGGACCCGGCGACCCACGTCCAGGTGCCCTACATCGTGATGGAACTGGTCGACGGCCACACCCTGCGCGACCTGCTGCGCACCGGCCGCAAGATCCAGCCCGAGAAGGCCCTGGAGTTCACCCAGGGGGTGCTGGACGCCCTCAGCTACAGCCACAAGGCCGGAATCGTCCACCGCGACATCAAGCCCGCCAATGTGATGCTCACCCCGACCGGCCAGATCAAGGTGATGGACTTCGGCATCGCCCGGGCCGTCGCCGACACCTCGGCCACCATGACCCAGACCGCCGCCGTGATCGGCACCGCCCAGTACCTCTCCCCCGAGCAGGCTCGCGGCGAGACCGTCGATTCCCGCAGCGACATCTACTCCGCCGGTTGCCTGCTCTACGAGTTGCTGGTCGGGCGTCCGCCGTTCCAGGGCGACTCGCCGGTGAGCGTCGCCTACCAGCACGTCCGGGAGGAGCCGGTACCGCCCTCCCAGCTCGACTCGATGATCACCCCGGGGATGGACGCCGTCGTCCTGAAGGCACTCGCCAAGGACCCGGCCGACCGCTACCAGACCGCCGCCGCGATGCGGGCCGACATCGGCCGGCTGCTGGCCGGTCAGGACGTCGTCGCCCGGCTGCCGCGAACCGCCACGGCCGCCGCTGCCGCCACCACCCTGGCCGCCGCCCCGACCGTGATCGCCAGCCCGCCCACCAGCGTGCTGAACGAGGACACCGCCCCCCAGCCGGGCGTGGCGAGCCGCGCCCTCGAGCCCGCCCCGAAGCGGAACCTGATGCCGCTGTGGGCCAGCCTGATCGCGCTGGCCGTGATCGGCCTGGGCGTCGGGATGTTCTTCCTGCTCAACCCGGGCAACCAGGTCCGGACGGTCACCGTCCCCAACCTGCTCGACCTCACCCCGGCCCGGGCGGTCGAGGTGCTCGAGGAGCTCGAGCTCGTGCCGCGCCAGGTGCCGTTCCAGGGCGCCGACGACAACACCGTCGGACGGGTCATCGGCCAGCGGCCCTCCGCGGAGAGCCCGGTCGAGGTCGGCAGCGTCGTCGAGTTCGAGGTGAACGTCGGCCCCGAGAAGGCGACCATCCCGACCGGGCTGCTGGGCCGTCCGTACGAGGACGTCGTGCAGGAGTTGAAGGATCTCGGCTTCACCAGCGTGACCGCCGAGCCGGACGCCAACGAGCCGCTCACCGCGCAGGCCGACGAGGTGACCGCGGTCAACCCGGCCGAGGGCGCCCAGATCGCGCTGAACGTCCCGATCGTGGTGTCCTACGCCAGCGGTGAGAGCCCGGTGCCGAACTTCACCGGCCTCGACCAGGAGTCGGCCGAGGACGCGGCGACGATGGCCGGGTTCACCAAGCTGCGGTTCACCACCGAGCCCTCCGACGCCACCGAGGGGACGGTCATCTCGCAGAGCCCCGGCCGCGGCAAGGTGGTGAAGCGGACGACGACGATCCGGCTCGTGCTGGCCGGGCCGCAGCCGGTCGAGCCGACCCCGACCGCGACGCCCACGCCGACTCCCACCGACAGCGCCACCAGCGAACCGACCGACGGTCCCCGCGAAGGCGAGGGCGAGGCCGGAGGCTAGGAGCGGACCGGCTCGGGAGCGGGCCCGACCAGGGGTGAGAGCCCCACGGCCCGTTCGGGGGCGGTGCTGTCCCCGCAGGCGGCGAGCCAGTTGGCGAGCATCTGGTAGCCGCCCTCGGTGAGCACCGACTCTGGGTGGAACTGCACGCTCTCGATCGGCAGGCTGCGGTGGCGCAGGCCCATGATCACCCCCGACTCGGTGCGGGCGGTCACCTCCAGCTCCGGCGGGACCGTCCCCGGATCGAGCGCCAGGGAGTGGTAGCGGGTCGCGGTGATGACCGCCGGCAGGCCGCGGAAGACGCCCTTGCCGTCGTGGTGCACCAGCGAGGTCTTGCCGTGCAGCAACTCGGGGGCCCGGTCGACGACCCCACCGAAGGCCACCGCCATCGACTGCAGGCCCAGGCACACCCCGAAGATCGGCAGCTTCGCGCCGAACTCGCGGATCACGTCCACGCACACCCCGGCCGCCTCGGGGGTCCCCGGACCGGGCGAGACCAGCACCCCGTCGAAGCCCGCCTCCCAGCCGGCCCGGCCGAACCGGGGGTCGTCATTGCGCCAGATCTCGACCTCGGCGCCCAACTGGCCCAGGTACTGGACCAGGTTGTAGACGAACGAGTCGTAGTTGTCGATCACCAGGATGCGCGCCATGGCGCCCATTCTCCCCGACGCATCCGGCGGCGGCCACGCCCGGCCACGGCGGGCGGGACGCCGACGGATCAGCGGTCGGAGCGGGCGAGCCTGGCGTAGCGCAGTTCGAGCGAGCCCTGGTAGCCCGGCAGCGTGACGTCGGCCTCGCGCTCCTGGGAGTAGCCCAGCCGGTACGCCGCGACGTACTCGCGGTAGGTCTGCAGGTAGGTGGAACTCTCCAGCGCCCGCTCGATCGCCACCTGGTCCCCGATCGCCGTGATCACGTACGGCGGCGCGTACGGGACGCCGTGCAGCACCACCGTGTTGCCGACGCACTTCACCCCGGTCTGGGCGGTGACCCGCTGGCCCTGGATGGTCATCGCCTCGGCACCGCCCTGCCACATCGCGTTCACCACCGCCTGGATGTCCTGCTGGTGGACGATCAGCAGCTCGTCCGGCACCCCGGCCGGCTTCACCGACAGCGGGGCGTCCGACAAGGTGACGGTGACCGCCGGGCCGGCGACCGGGGTGAGCTGGGCGTTGCGGGACAGCTCGGCCAGCTGCTCGGCCAGCGGGTCGTCGCCGGGCACCTGCTGGGCGAGCCGGTCGACCGCGGCCCGCAGCTCGGCGGCGGTCGTGGCCAGCTCGGCGTTGCGGCGGGCCTCGGCGCGCACCAGGTCGGCCAGATCGGTGGTGCGCCTCGGACGCAGGTCGTCGCCGTCGGCGGCCTGCGCCCCGGTGGCCAGCATCAGCCCGGCGACCAGGGCGGTGAGGAAGGTCGCCGCCCGTCCGGCGGCGGAGCGGACCGGGAACTGGCGGCGGGCGCGACGCAGCCGGGCACGGGCCCGCGTCCACCGATTCAGCACAGCGTCACCCTACGACAGGGCCTTCAACGGCCGAACCCGGTACTGTTGATCTGTCCCGCAGATGTACAAGGAGTGACGGGTGCCCGAGTCGAAGGTCCGCAAGGCCGCCGCCGAGAAGAAGCGGCAGGCAGCGAAAGAGGCGCGCGCCGAGGCCCGCGCCAAGGAACAGAAGACCGTCGCCGCGCCCGGCAGCCGACAGTGGGTGCTGCCCGCGTTCATCACCCTCGGCCTGCTCGGCGTGCTGTGGCTGGTCGTCTACTACATCACCGCGTCGGTGGGCATCTATGTCCCGGGGATGTCCGACCTGGACGGCATCTGGAACATCGTGATCGGGATGGGCGCCCTGGCCGGCTCGTTCGCGCTGGCCACCCTCTGGAAGTAGCCCGCCGGCTGCTCAGCCCAGCGGCTTGAGCAGCGGGAACAGGATCGTCTCGCGGATCCCCGCGCCGGTCAGCAGCATCATCAGCCGGTCGATGCCCAGCCCCATGCCGCCCATCGGCGGTGCGCCGAACTCGAGCGCGGCGAGGAAGTCCTCGTCCAGTTCCATCGCCTCGGGGTCGCCGGCGGCGGCCTTCAGCGACTGCGCCACCAGGCGCTCGCGCTGGATCACCGGATCGATCAGCTCCGAGAAGCCCGTCCCCCGCTCGACGCCGCCGATGATCAGGTCCCAGGCCTCGATCAGGTCCGGGTCGCTGCGGTGCTGGCGGGCCAGCGGCTGCGCGATCGGCGGGTAGTCGCAGACGAAGGTGGGCTGCAGCAGGTTCGGCTCGACGATCTCGCCGAACAGCTCCATGACCAGCTTCTGCGCCCCCCAGGCGGGGTCGAACTCGATCCCGCGGGCCTCGGCGATGCCACGCAGCACGGCGGCGTCGGTGGCCGGGGTGATCTCCTCCCCCACCGCCTCCGACAGCGTCGGGTAGACCGGCTTCCAGGCCCACTCCCCGTCCAGGTCGATCTCGCCGGCCGGGGTGACGATCGTGCGGGTGCCGAGCGCGGCGTCCGCAGCGTTCTGGATCAGCCGCTGGGTCATCTCCGCGATGCTGAACTGGTCGCCCCAGGCCTGGTAGGCCTCGAGCATGGTGAACTCGGCCGAGTGGCTGGAGTCGATGCCCTCGTTGCGGAAGATCCGTCCGATCTCGTAGACCCGGTCGGCCCCGCCCACCATGGCGCGCTTGAGGTAGAGCTCGAGCGCGATCCGCAGCGTCATGTCGATGTCGAAGGCGTTCAGGTGGGTCCGGAACGGCCGGGCCGCGGCACCGCCGTGGATCAGCTGCAGGACGGGCGTCTCCAGCTCGATGTAGCCCTCGGAGTGCAGCGTGTCGCGCAGGCTGTGGGTCACCAGCGCCCGGGTGCGCACCATGTCGCGGGCCTCGGGCCGGGCCACCAGGTCGGCGTAGCGCTGCCGGACCCGGGTCTCCTCGCCGAGTTCCTTGTGCAGGGTGGGCAGCGGACGCAGCGCCTTGGACGCCAGCCGCCACGAGGTGGCCAGCACCGACAGCTCGCCGCGCTTGGACGAGATCACCCGTCCGGTCACCGACACGAAGTCGCCCAGGTCGACATCGGCCTTCCAGGCCGCCAGGGACTCCTCGCCGACCTCGGCCAGGGAGAGCATCACCTGCAGCCGGGCGCCGGAGTCGGCCAACGTGAACCCGTCCTGCAGGGTGGCGAAGCAGAGCTTGCCGGTGTTGCGGACGAAGACCACCCGCCCGGAGACGGAGACGACGTCGGAGGTCTCCTCGCCGGCGCTCAGGTGCCCCCAGCCCTGGTGGACCTCGGCGGCGCTGTGCGTCCGCGGCACCTGGATCGGGTAGGCCTCGAGCCCGGCGGCGTGCAGCCGCTCCCGCTTGTCATGGCGCACCTGCTGCTGCTCGGAAAGGTCCTGGGCTGGCGTCTCATGCTGGCTGGGCTCTGTCACACGGACTAGGTTATCGGCGCCGTCGCCGACCGGGCACCTCAGCCCGCCGACAGCCGTCCGCAACCCACGAGCACACGGGGACGGTTCTCCCGCACACGGGAACCGTCCCCGTGTGCGGGAGAACCGTCCCCCTGATTCAAAGAACCGTCCCCCCGGTTCAAAGAACCGTCCCCCCGGTTCAAAGAACCGTCCCCCTGGTTTGTGATCGCGGGCGAGGCCACCACAACGCGGGACCGACCGGTGGTGGGAGAACTACGCAAGTCTGAGTGAGTACTCACTCACTACAGTGGTGGGCGTGAGACGTGCCACAGCCATGACGCCGCAGGATCGCCGGCAGGCGATCATCGACGCCGTCCAGCCCTTGGTGCTGGCACAGGGCCCCGACCTGACCACCCGGCAACTCGCCGAGGCGGCCGGGGTGGCCGAAGGTACCCTGTTCCGGGTCTTCGAGTCGAAGCAGGAACTGCTCGCCGAAGCCGCACTCGCTGCGATGCACGCCGAGCCGGCCCTGCAGGAGCTCGCCGACCTGCCGCGCGGGCCAGAACCCGCGGGGCTCACCGACAGGGTGGAGACCGTGCTGAAGATCCTGCATGCCGAGGCCGAACGTACCCGGGCACTCCGGGTCGCCGTGCTGCGGCCACCCGGCGCCACCCACGGCCACGACCGTCGCCACATCACCGGGTTCCGGCAGCGCCGGCTCCGCCTCACCGAGGCCGTCGCCGCAGCCCTGGACGACTACGCCGACAGCCTCGCGGTCCCACCCCTGACCGCGGCGCAAGTGCTGCTCGCCATCGCCTTCGCGATGAGCTTCGACCCCATTGAGAACCACCCCCTCCCGGGCCCGGGCGCCATCACTGACGTCGTCGTGCACGGGATCGCCCGAGGAAAGCAATGATCCGACTACTCACCCGCTTCCTGCAGCCCTACACCTGGGCGTTCGTGGCGGTCATCCTGCTCCAGCTCGCCCAATCGATCGCCTCACTGTTCCTGCCCACGCTGAACGCGCGGATCATCGACGACGGTGTCTCCACCGGCAACACCGCGGTGATCTGGCAACTCGGCGGGCTCATGCTCGCCGTCGCGCTGGCCCAGGTGATCGGCCAGATCGGGGCCACCTGGTTCGGCGCCCGCGCCGCCATGGCGTTTGGACGCGACGTCCGCAACGCCCTGTTCGCCAAGGGCCTCAGCCTGTCCGCCCGCGAGGTGAACCGGTTCGGCGCCCCCAGCCTGATCACCCGCAACACCAACGACGTCCAGCAGGTGCAGCACCTCGTGCTGATGACCGCCGTGATGATCGTCTCCGCCCCGCTGACCGCCGTCGGCGGCGTCTTCATGGCGCTGCGCGAGGACGTCGGGCTGAGCTGGATCATCCTGGTCGCCGTCATCCTGCTGGGCATCATCATCGGCGTCCTGATCGTCAAGATGACGCCGCTCTTCAAGGTGATGCAGGAGCGGGTGGACGGCCTCAACCGGGTGCTGCGCGAGCAGATCGCGGGCCTGCGGGTGATCCGCGCCTTCGTCCGCGAGCCCGCTGAGGCGGCCCGCTTCGACACCGCGAACCACAACCTGGCCGACACTGCCACCCGGGCCGGCCGGTACATGATGACCATGTTCCCGGCGGTGATGTTCGTGATGAACCTCTCCCAGGTCGCCGTGTTGTGGTTCGGCGCCCACCGGGTCGCCGAGGGCCACCTGCAGGTCGGCCAGCTGACCGCCTACCTGGCGTACCTGATGCAGATCCTGTTCAGCGTGCTGATGAGCACGATGATGCTGATGATCGCCCCGCGTGCCCAGGTCTCGGCCGGCCGCATCCAGGAGGTGCTGACCACCGACTCCTCGGTCGCCCCGCCGAGCCACCCGGTCACGACCCTCACCCGGCGCGGCACCGTCGAGTTCGACAAGGTCAGCTTCGCCTACCCCGGCGCCGCCGACCCGGTGGTCAGCGACATCAGCTTCACCGCCCTGCCCGGACGCACCACCGCCATCATCGGCGCGACCGGCTCCGGCAAGACCACCCTGGTCAGCCTGATCCCGCGACTCTTCGACGCCACCGCCGGCACCGTACGGGTGGACGGGGTGGACGTCCGTGAACTCGACCCCGACCTGCTGTGGAGCCGGATCGGCCTGGTGCCACAAAAGCCGTACCTGTTCAGCGGGACGGTGGCCAGCAACCTGCGGCTCGGCAAGCCCGACGCCACCGACGAGGAACTCTGGCGGGCCCTCGAGGTCGCCCAGGCCCGGGACTTCGTCGAGCGGATGCCGGACGGGCTGGACTCGCCCATCGCCCAGGGCGGCACCAATGTCTCCGGCGGCCAGCGGCAACGGCTCTCGATCGCCCGGGCCCTGGTCCGCGAGCCCGAGATCTTCATCTTCGACGACTCCTTCTCCGCCCTGGACGTCGCGACCGATGCCACCTTGCGGGTCGCGCTGCGGCCGATCACCGCCGAGGCTGCGGTGATCGTGGTCGCCCAGCGGGTCTGGACGATCCGCGACGCGGACCAGATCCTCGTGCTGGAGAACGGGGAGATCGTCGGGCTCGGTACCCACGACGAACTGGTGGAGACCTGCCCCACCTATGCCGAGATCGTCGAGAGCCAGTTCAAGGCGAGCGAGGTGGCGGCATGACCTCCCAGCCCCCGCGCCTAACCGACCCCACCGCCGCCGAGAACCAGCTTCCCGGCACGCCGCCCGAGCAGGCCGGCGCGGCGGTCAACGACGTCACGCCGGTCAGCCCGGTCCCCCGGGCGAACCCGCGCCCGCAGTTCGGCCCGCCCGGCGGGCGCGGCCCGGGCGGCGGCCACGGCCCGATGGGTGGCAGCGGCGAGAAGGCGATCAACTTCGGTCCGTCCCTGCGCCGGCTGCTGGGCCACCTGCGTCCCGAGCTGCCCCGGATCTGGTTCGTCCTGGTCATGACGCTGATCGCCACGATCGGCTCCGCCGTCGGCCCGGTGATCCTGGGGCGGGCCACCGACATCGTCTTCACCGGCCAGGTGCTGGAACGCACCGGGGTGGACTTCGCGGCGGTCGCGCAGGTCCTGACACTGGCGGTCGTGCTCTACCTGGTCGCCGGGCTGCTCAACTGGGGCTCGGGCATGCTCATCAACGGCATCGTGCAGCGTTCGGTGTACCGGATGCGCGCCGAGGTGTCGGAGAAGATCGGCCGACTGCCGCTGAAGTACTTCGACAGCCAGCCCCGCGGCGAGCTGCTCAGCCGGGTCACCAATGACGTCGACAACGTCGCCCAGTCGCTGCAGCAGACCCTGGCGCAGGTGCTGTCGAACCTGTTCCTGCTGGTCGGCGTGCTCTTCATGATGTTCTGGGTGTCGCCGCTGCTGGCGGTGGTGGCGCTGATCACCATTCCGGTCGCTATGTCGCTCACCGTGGTGATCGGCAAGCGTTCCCAGCGGCTCTTCGCCCGCACCTGGAAGGCCACCGGCGAACTCAACTCCCAGATCGAGGAGACCTACACCGGCCACGACCTGGTCAAGGTGTTCGGCCGCCAGCGCGAGACCCAGGAGCAGTTCGAGGCCAAGAACGAGGAGCTCTTCCAGGCCTCCTTCGGCGCCCAGTTCATCTCCGGGATCATCATGCCGGTGATGTTCTTCGTCGGGAACCTGAACTACGTCGTCATCGCGGTGATCGGGGGCCTGCAGGTCGCCGCCGGGACACTCGGGCTGGGCGCCGTCCAGGCGTTCATCCAGTACTCGCGGATGTTCACCCAGCCGATCACCCAGCTCGCCTCGATGGCGAACCTGCTGCAGTCCGGGGTGGCGTCGGCCGAGCGGGTCTTCGAGGTGCTGGACGCGGCCGAGGAACCGGCCGACGCCGACGGCACGCTGGTCGTCACCCACGGCCGGGTCGAGTTCGAGCACGTCTCGTTCAGCTACGACCCCGCCAAGCCGCTGATCACCGACCTGTCGCTGGTGGCCGAGCCCGGCTCGACCGTGGCGATCGTCGGGCCCACCGGGGCCGGCAAGACCACCCTGGTGAACCTGATCCTGCGGTTCTACGACCTGCAGGCCGGACGGATCACGCTGGACGGCACCGACATCTCGACCGTCCCGCGGCGCGAACTGCGCGACCACATCGGGATGGTGCTGCAGGACACCTGGCTGTTCGGCGGCACGATCCGCGACAACATCGCCTACGGCAAGGAAGGCGCCACCGAGGAGGAGATCCTGGCCGCCGCGCGGGCCGCCTACGTCGACCGGTTCGTCCACGCCCTGCCGAAGGGCTACGACACCGTGATCGACGAGGAGGCCTCGAACCTGTCGGCCGGCGAGAAGCAGCTGATCACGATCGCGCGCGCCTTCCTGTCCGAGCCGTCCCTGCTCATCCTGGACGAGGCGACCAGCTCGGTCGACACCCGCACCGAGCTGCTGGTGCAGCGGGCGATGAAACGGCTGCGGGCCGACCGCACCTCCTTCGTGATCGCGCACCGGCTCTCCACCATCCGCGACGCCGACGTGATCCTGGTGATGGAGGACGGGGCGATCGTCGAGCAGGGCACCCACGACGGGCTGCTGGCGGCCGGCGGCCACTACTACCGGCTCTACCAGGCGCAGTTCACCGGTGCGCTGGTCGACGAGGCGGAGGGCGACGCGGCCTGACCGGGTTACGCTGCCGCCATGGCGGGCAGCTGGCGGATCGGTGAGGTCGCGCAACGCACCGGCCTGACCCGGCGCACGCTGCGGCACTACGACGAGCTCGGCCTGCTGGTGCCGTCGGCGCGCAGCGCGGGTGACTACCGGCTCTACGACGAGGCCGACCTGCTGCGGCTGCTCCAGATCCAGGGCCTGAAGGCGCTCGGCCTCAGCCTGCCGCAGATCGCGGCGGCGCTGGCCGACCCGGAACTGGACGCGGCCGCGACCCTGCGTCGCCACCAGGGGCACGTCCTGGCCCAGCTGGACCAGTTGCACCGGCTCGCCGACCGGCTCGACCGGCTGGCCGGGGCGGAGGACCCCAGCTGGGAGGACGTGCTGGACGCCATCGCCCTGTCCCGCCAGCTGGCGCACCCGGACCCGGCGATCCGGATGCGCGCCGCGCTGGCGGGCACCGGCACCTCGACCGGTGAGCTGGTCGACGCGGCGCTGGTCGAGCCCGTGGTCGGCGTCCAGGACGCGCTGGTGCTGGCGATCGCCCACCGGCCGGACGCGCTCGCGGTCGCCACCGGCCGGCTGGCCGACCCCGACCCGGTTGTGCGCACGCTCGCGGTGCGGGTGCTGTCCAAGCTGCGCGACCCGGCCTGCCTGCCCGCGCTGGCCGAACGCCTGGCCGACCCGGTGCCGGCGGTGGCCGCGGCGGCGGTGGACGCCCTGGCCCGGCTGGGTGACCCGGCGGCGGCGACGCCCCTGGCCGGGCTGTTGGGTGATGACCGCGTCGCGGCCCGGGATGTCACCGACGCCCTGGTCGGCCTCGGCCCCGAAGCGTCCGGACCGGTCGCCGCCCGGCTCGACGACCCGAGCCCCGCCGTCCGCGCTCACGCCGTGGAGGTACTGGAGCGCCTCGGGGTTGACCTTCCCGCGACGTGAACCTTTAGCGTCACCTGCGGCTGCTCGACACGGGCCGCCGGAAGGAGACCGAAATGACCCTGCTGAGCTACCTGCGGGCCGACCTGACGCCACTGATGAAGCGGCGCGACAAGGTCGCGCTGCGCGCCGTCCGCGACGCCATCGGGGCGATCGAGAACGCCGCGATCAGCTACCTCGGCACCCCGGCGACCGCCGGGCCGCCGAGCGAGTTCGTCGCCGGGGCGGTGCGCTTCGGACAGGCCGAGCGTGTGGTGCGAGACCTGGACGACCCGGCGATGCTGGCTATCGCCCGCGGCCAGGTCGAGTCCCGGCTCGAGGAGGCGGCCCGACTGCGGGCGGCGGGACGGGTGGACCAGGCCCTCACCCTCAAGGCCGAGGCCCTCGCACTGGCCGACCGGCTGGACGCCTACCCGGGCTGAGCCCGTCCGACCGCTGCCGAGTGGGCGGCGGTCGGGCGCTCAGCCCTGGCGGGGCGCTCCCACCTGGCGCAGCACATCCTGGCGCTCGTCGTCGGGCAGGGAGTCGAGCAACTGGCTGATCTCGCTGGTGAAGAGCTCGACCCGCGATCTCGCCGGGCTGTACAACCAGGCGCGGCCGTCCAGTTCGCGGTTGGCGATCCCCTTCTTGCTCAGCCGATCGAGCACCGTCATCACCGTCGTGTAGGCCAGGTCGCGCTGTCGTACCAATGCGTCATGGACATCGCGCACGCTCATCGGTGCGCGGTGGGACCACAGCAGTTCCATCACCGCGTTCTCGAGTTCGCCCAGTACCGGCATTCGGCCATGATAAGGGCGCACACGGCTCATACGACAGAACGTAGTAGTACTACCACCCCCGTTGTCCAGAGTTCTCGCCAAAGCGCTCCGACCGCCGGTAGTAGGATTGGCGTGTGACCGCAGAATCCCTAGCCAGGTGGCAGTTCGGCATCACGACCGTCTACCACTTCCTTTTCGTGCCGTTGACGATCGCGCTCTCGATGCTGGTCGCGATCCTGCAGACCATCTGGGTGCGTACCGGGAACCTGAAGTACCTGCAGCTGACCAAGTTCTTCGGCAAGCTCTTCCTGATCAACTTCGCGATGGGTGTTGTGACGGGCATCGTGCAGGAGTTCCAGTTCGGGATGAACTGGAGCGAGTACAGCCGGTTCGTCGGGGACATCTTCGGAGCCCCGCTCGCCCTGGAAGCGCTCCTGGCCTTCTTCCTGGAGTCGGTCTTCCTCGGGCTGTGGATCTTCGGCTGGGACCGGCTGCCCAAGCGCCTGCACCTGATGTGCATCTGGCTGGCCTCGATCGGGACGGCCCTGTCCGCGGTCTTCATCCTGGCGGCCAACTCGTGGATGCAGAACCCCGTCGGCGCTGCCTACAACCCGGCCACCGACCGGGCCGAGCTGACGAGCCTGTGGGAGGTCCTCACCAACCCGGTCACCCTGATCACCGTGCCGCACACCCTGTTCGGCGCCTACATGGCGGCCGGCGGCTTCGTGATGGCGGTCGGCGGCTGGTGGCTGGCCAGGCTCAACAAGGCCGCCAAGGCCGGCGAGGCAGCCAGCGAGAGCACCACCCGGGACCTGGCCGCCTACCGGTTCGCCACCAAGTTCGGCGCCTGGGTGCTGCTGGGCGCCAGCGTCGGCATCCTGATCACCGGTGACATCCAGGGCAAGATCATGACCCAGGTGCAGCCCATGAAGATGGCCGCCGCTGAGGCGCTCTACTACACCGAGGGTGGCAACGGGACCTGCGCCGACTTCTCCATCTTCACCATCGGCACCCTCGACGGCAGGGAGGAACTCTGGTCGCTCAAGGTGCCGTGCCTGACCTCCTTCCTGGCCACCGGTAGCTGGGACGGCAAGGTCGAGGGCATCAACAACCTGCAGGAGGAGTTCAGCGCCGGCCGGGTGGTCAACCCGAACAACGCGCTGCAGGTCGAGGCCCGCGAGCGGCTGGAAGAGATCGGCATCACCGACTGGGCGCCGTACATCCCGGTCAGCTACTGGGGCTTCCGGGCCATGATGGGCCTCGGCTTCGCCGGCATGGGGATCGCCGCGTTCACGCTCTTCATGATCCGCAAGGGCCGGCTGCCGCGGCAGTCGTGGTGGTGGACGACGCTGATGGTCGCCGCCCCGCTGACCCCGCTGTTCGCCAACTCCTTCGGGTGGCTCTTCACCGAGATGGGACGCCAGCCCTTCCTGGTCAACCACGTGCTGACCACGGCATCGGGAGTCTCACCGGGGGTGAGCGCCTTCGAAGTCGGCACCACCATGGTGCTGTTCACCCTGATCTACGGAACCCTCGCGGTGGTCGAGGTCAGGTTGCTGCTGAAGTACATCAAGAAGGGCCTGCCCGAGGTGGTCGAGCCCAAGGTCCTGACCGACGACGACGCTCCGCTGAGCTTCGCCTACTGAGGAGAGCACCATGGACCTCACCACCTTGCAGATCGTCTGGTTCGTCCTGATCGCCGTGCTGTGGACGGGCTTCCTCGTCCTGGAGGGCTTCGACTTCGGCGTCGCGATGCTGATCCCCTTCCTCGGCAAGACCGAGAAGGAGAAGCGGGTGATCGTCAACACCATCGGACCCGTCTGGGACGGCAACGAGGTGTGGCTGATCACCGCCGGCGGCGCCATGTTCGCCGCCTTCCCGGCCTGGTATGCGACCTTGTTCTCCGGGCTCTACCTACCGCTGTTCCTCGTCCTGGTCGGCCTGATCATCCGTGGAGTGGCCTTCGAGTACCGCTCGACCCACCCCGAGACCTCGTGGCGGCGGACCTTCGACTGGATGGCGGCGATCGGCTCGCTGATCGTGACCTTCGTCTTCGGGGTCGCCTTCGCCAACTTCATCATCGGGCTGCCGGTCGAGCCGCTGCCGCCGGCGACCGCGCAGGCCACCACCTCGCTGTTCATGGTGAGCCCGGCGCCCTACCTGCTGCAGCTGTTCAGCCCGTTCGGCCTGCTGGGCGGTGTCGTGCTGGTGGCACTGTTCCTCTTCCACGGCTCGATCTACCTCAGCGTGAAGACCCGCGGCATCGTCCACGACCGCGCCCAGGCCTTCGCCAAGACCATGGGCCTGATCGCGATCGTCGGCGGGGCTGTCTTCCTGGTCCTGCAGAACACGCTGATCCAGCCGACCGGCGTGATCGGGTGGGTGCTGCTGGTGGTCGCCGCCGTCGCCCTGGTTGCGGCGTGGTGGTACATCGGACGCGCTGACCGTCCGGTGCTGGCCTTCATCGGCACCTCGATCGCCACGATCGCCGTCTCGGCCGGGATCTTCGTGACCATGTTCCCGAACCTCGGCTTCGCCAACGCCGAGGGAGCCTCGCAACTGCTCAACATCGCCACCGCGGCGTCCCAGGACTCCACGCTGATGCTCATGCTGATCGCGGCGATCGTCTTCCTGCCGATCGTGCTCGGGTACACGATCTGGACGTACTGGGTATTCCGGCGCCCGCTGAGCGTCGACAACATGCCGGAGGACGACCACACGCCCGCGCTCGCGGGCTGATGGCGAAGCCGATCGACCCGCGCCTGTTGCGGCGGGCCCGCGCCACCAGGACCTACCTGGTGGCCGGGGTCGCCGTCGGGAGCATCACCGCGCTCCTCACCCTCGGGCAGGCCTGGCTGATCTCGCACTCGGTCGCCGACGTCTTCTACGGCGACGGGCTGGGCGGGCTGGCCTGGGCGGCCGGCGGCTTGGCCGCCGTCTTCGCGGCCAAGGCAGGACTGGCCTGGGCCAACGAGTGGCTCGCCCACCGCGCCGCGGCCGCGGTGAAGTCGAAGCTGCGCCGCGACATCATGGCGGCACGGCTCGCCCGTCCGGTCGACTCCGGCGCGGGGACCGGCGGGCTGATCACCCTGGTAACCCAGGGCCTGGACGGCCTCGACGGCTACTTCTCCAAGTACCTGCCGCAACTCGTGCTGGCGGTCACCGTGCCGCTCATCGTCGGGGTCGCGATCCTCGGCGCCGACCTCACCTCGGCGCTGATCCTGGCCTTCACCCTGCCGCTGATCCCGGTGTTCATGGCCCTGGTGGGCTGGACCACCGAGGCGGTCACCCGCCGCCGCTGGGCGGTCCAGACCCGGCTCGCCACCCACTTCGCCGACCTGGTCGCCGGCCTGCCCACCCTGCAGGTGTTCGGCCGGGCGAAGGCGCAGGCCGAAGGGCTGCGGCGCACCGAGACAGCACACCGCAGCGAGACGATGCGGACGCTGCGGGTCTCGTTCCTGTCCGCGCTCGTGCTCGAGCTGCTGGCCACGCTGTCGGTGGCGGTGATCGCCGTCACGGTCGGCTTCCGGGTGGTCTTCGGCGACCTCGACCTGGCCACCGCGCTGTTCGTGCTGATCCTCGCCCCGGAGGCGTACCTGCCGCTGCGGCAGGTCGGCGTCCACTACCACGACGCCGCCGACGGGATGGCTGCCGCCGAAGCCGCCTTCGGCATCATCGAGGCCGCCGAACAGCCGACCGGCGGCGCCCCGGCCCCCGCCCCGTCCGCCACCGACGAGACGGACGTGGTGCTGCGAGTGGCGGACCTCGGCCACACCTACCCCGGCGCCCCGGCCCCCGCGCTGTCACCGGTCTCGCTGACCGTGCGCCGCGGCGAGGTGGTCGCCCTCACCGGCCCCAGCGGCTGCGGCAAGACCACCCTGCTCAACGCCGTGATGGGCTTCATCACGCCGACCACCGGCACCATCGCGTTGAGCGGCCAGGCCGCCTGGGTCGGGCAGCAGCCCGGCCTGATCGCCGGGACGGTCGCCGACAACGTCCGGCTGGGCCACCCCGGCGCCACCGACACCGCCGTCCGCGAGGCCCTCACCCTGGCCGGCGCGGGGACCCTGCCGCTGGACAAGCCGATCGGCGACGAGGCCGAGGGCGTGTCGGCCGGCGAGCGGCGCCGGATCGCCGTCGCCCGCGCCCTGCTGCGGGTCACCCTGGGCCGCGCCCGGCTGCTGGTACTGGACGAGCCGACCGCCGGGCTGGACGCCGACACCGAGGCCGGACTGC
>JAEZHJ010000003.1 GCA_023436925.1 Actinomycetes bacterium | reverse complement strand
GATGAGGCCGCCGAGGATGAGACTCCAACGGCGGCTCTGAACGGATCCCCTCCATCCTAGCGCGTAGCCCGAAAAACCCGGGGGTTGCCGGCCCGTGACACGCGCTGGCTGGCCGTTGAGGCCGGGTGAGAGCCACGAACAGGGAGGTGGCCGTGAGCGGGTACGCGTCCCGAGGCCCGGAGCGGCCTGCGGGCCGATTCCGAGTTCACGCGCCCGGCAGCTGCGGCAACTGAGCAAGGGCGCCGACCCGGCCGGCACCGGGGGCGCCGGTCGCTGCCGCACCGGTCGCGGTCTCGCGGCGGTCCGGGCTTGCCATGGACGGCTCCCGCCTGGCGAGGGCCCGTCCCCGGGCGCCGGTCAGCGGGAGAGGAACGCGGTGTCCATCAGGTCGCTGAGGGCGAGGTAGGCGGGATCCAGCCCGAGCGGGGCTGTGGTCCTCGGCTCGATGGTGGTGACCACGGCCGGCTGCCAGGCATCACGGACGTCGGCCAGGTTCGTCCCGGTCAGCACCGCGGCGGCCTGGATGCAGGCGCCGCGGGCGGTTGCCTCGGGTGCGTCCACGGTGATCACCGGGACGCCACAGCGGTCGGCGATCAACTGGCGGTAGGCCCGGGAGCGCGCTCCGCCTCCCACCGCGATGACTCGGTCTGTGATCGGAGCTCCGACCAGGCCCTGCAGCGTCATCATGCCGCGGACGAGTCCCTGGACAACCCCGTCGTAGGCCGCTTTGGCCATCTCCTCGCGGGTGGTGTCGCTGCGCAGCCCGGTCAACGTCCCCGTGGTGCCGGGCCGCATCGGCGTCCGCTCCCCGTCGAGGTAGGCCAGCAGTTCCAGCCCTGCGGTGACGGGCGCCGCGAGGGCCAGCTGGTCCAGCGCGGTGTGGTCGACACCGAGCAGATAGGCGAACCGGTCGGTCACCTTCGTGCAGTTCAGCGTGCAGATCAGCGGCAGGTAGCCACCGGTGACGTCGCAGACGTAGTCAACGCTCCAGTCGGGGGTGCCCGCCGGGAGCCCGGCCGGGGTGAACACCACCCCGGAGGTGCCGAGGCTGAACGCCACCTCACCGCTGTGCAGGCCCATGCCGGCCGCCGCCAGGTGCTGGTCCCCGCCGCCCGGGCCGACCAGCACGTCGCGTCGCAGCCCCAGCCGGGTGGCGATCTCTGGACGCACCGTGCCGGCAGCCTCACTGGGGCGGAGTACCCGCGGCAGCATGCCGGCCCAGTCGATGTCCGGATCGACGTACTCGCTGAGCAGGTCGGTACGCCACCGCTGCTGGTGGGCGGCGTAGTAGCCGGTCCCGGACGCGTTCGAGCGGTCGGTCACCAGTTCGCCGGTGAGTTGGTAGGTCAGCCAGTCGGCCGGCACCATGATCCGCCGCGCCCGCCGCAGGTTCTCGGGCTCCACTCGCGCGAGCCAGGCGAGCTTGGCGATCGTGAGAGCGGGATTGAGCGGCAGCAGGACGTCGGCCACCCACTCCGGCTGTGGCCGGCGGGCGAGCAATCGCTCGACATCGGGGGCGGCGGTGGTGTCGTTCCACAACTTCACCGGACGGACGAGGCGGTCGTCGGCATCCAGGGCGACCAGGCCGTGGCACTGGGCACCCACGCTGATCGCGCGGATCTCCGCCGGCGCTACGTCCGCCGCCCGGCACGCGTCGGCCAGCGCCAGCTGGAACGCGTCCCACCAGTCCGAGGTGAGTTGCTCGCTGACCGGCGGGTAGGTCGGCGGGTGCTTGGCACGTCCGGTACCCAGTAGCTCACCGCCGGCCGCGTCCCGCAACTCGACCGTGCAGGACTGGGTGGAGCTGTCGACCCCCGCTACGACCGCCATGACCGTCCTCAGGCTCCAGTCCGAGGGGCCGGGATGCTCTCCAACTCCTCCGGCAAGTCCTCCCGCTTGCCAACCGCGCCGAGCGGGTGGGTGAACAGGACGTCAGACCAGCTGTAGCCGCGCATTCGCATCACGACCACCGCGATGCAGTCGCCCCAGACAGCGTGCATCAGGGTCGAGCCCATGGCGATGACGTTGCCCGGGTCGGCGTCCTCGGGGACCTCGAAGATCTGGACCTGGTCGGCCAGCCTTGCCAGTTCCGAGTCCGGGTCGCTGGTCAGCGCGATCACCGAGACGCCCCGCTCCTGGGCCCGCCGGGCAAGGTCGTTGATCTCGTCCGAGCCGCCGCCCTTGGAGATCGCGATCAGCACATCTCCGGCACTGAGCGCCCCCATCGTCCCGTGCAGCGCGTCGGAGGGCTGGACGAAGACCGACGGGGTGCCGCTGACAGAGAAGAGGTGGGCCATCCGCCGGGCGATGCTGCCTGAGGTCCCCGAGCCGGTGACGAACACCTTGCCCGGGCAGGAGAGCAGCAGCTCGATGATGGCGTCCGTGCTCTCGTCGAAGACCTCGAGGACGGCACGGACGGCCTCCGCCTCACGTTCGATCCGGTCCCGGGCTGCGTCGAGCACTGGCTGGCTGTTCATGGTGATGGTGACTTCCTTGAGGTTCAGGCCGCGTCCCAGGCGGCTTCGCGAAGCTGCTTGATGGTGAGGCTCGCGGCGGGCACTGCCACCCCATCGCAGGCTCGGGCCTTGAAGGTGACGACTTCGTCAGCAACCTCAAGGACCTCCTCCTCCTCGCTGGAGACGACCACGACCGCCAGCCCGCTGTGGTGGGCCAACTGGCGCAGCAGTTGGTGGAGTTCCGCCTTGACGCCGATGTCGACGCCCTTGGTGGGCTCGTCGAGCAGCAACACCCGGGGCTTCTGAGCCAGGGCGCGCGCCAGCAGCACCTTCTGCTGGTTGCCACCGGAGAGCTGGACGACCGGGCCGTCCACGTCGCCGCGGATCGCGAGTGTGCCGAGCAGGTCGAGCGCGGCCGCCCGCACCCGGCGGCGATCCAGCAGGCCGAACCTGGTGTACTCCCGCAGGATCGGCAGCACGACATTGGTCACCGAGCTGAGCTCGGGGACGATGCCGTCCACCTTGCGCTCCTCGGTGAGGTAGACCACCGCGTGACGCCGGGCGTCCTCGGGGTCCTTCGGGGAGTAGGGCTTGCCAAAGAGCTCGATGTCGCCGCCCTTGACCCGGTGCAGACCGACCAGGGTGCGCAGCAGTTCGGTCCGGCCGGAACCGACCAGTCCGTAGATGCCCAGCACCATCCCCTCCCGAGCGACCAGGGAGACATCAGCCAGGTCATCGGTCACCAGGTTGCGGACCTCAAGGGCGACGGCACCGGTGTCGGCCGGCTGTGACGCGATCAGCTCGGCGGCGGGGACGCCTTCGTGCTCGTCGAGGTCATTGCCGGCGATGGCACGGATGATCTCGCGGCGGTCCACCTGATCGGTGCTGCTGTGGATCCGGACCTTTCCGTCGACCAGGGCGACCACCTCGTCCGAGACCGTCAGCAGCTCGTCCAGCTTGTGGTTGATGAAGACGATGCCCAGGCCTTCCTCGACTGCCAGGTGGCGGACGAGGGTGAGCAGCGACTCGACCTGCTCGCCCTCCAGGCTGGTGGTCGGCTCGTCCAGCAGCAGGTAGCGGGCCTGTCGAGTGGTCGCGATGGCGATCTCGAGCAGTTGGCGCGTGGCCACCGGGTAGTCACCCACCCGGTGGCCGGCGCGCGCTTCGATTCCGAACCGCTCCAGCAACTCCTGCGTCTGCTTGCGCATCACGCCCTTGGCCAGCACGCCACGCGAGCGCACCTCCCGGCCGAGGAAGGTGTTCTCGGTCACCGTGAGGTTCGGCAGCAGCGAGAGTTCCTGGTAGACGGTCGAGATGCCGTGCTCGAGAGCCGCCGCCGGGCCGCTGAAAGAGACCGGACGGTCCCCGATCAGCAACTGGCCGCCGTCGGGCTGGTAGGCACCCGACAACACCTTGAGCAGGGTGGACTTGCCCGCACCGTTGTGCCCGACCAGACCGACCACCCGGCCAGGGGTGACGGTCAGGTCGACGCCGTCCAGTGCGGGCACGCCCGCGAACAGTTTGCGGATCCCGGACGCCCGCAGGGACTGATCGGTCACGGCATCTCTCCTTCTTCGCCGTTAGGAAGCTCGGATCGTCAGCCGACGAAGCCCGGGCCGGGGGTGTCGGGCTTGGTGAACAGCTTCAGCGGACGAAGGATCTCGGCTTCCACGGTGCCGCCGTCCTTCCAGGTCACGATCTGCTGCACGACCCGGCGGCCATAGTCCTCCGGCTCCTGGGCGACACACGCCGGGTAGGAGTCGGTCAGCGGCTCCTCGGCTGCGCAGAACCCGTACACCTTGACGTCCATGCCCTGCACTGCTTGCAGGGCGCCGTAGGCGGCCGGCCCGGTGGAGGCGAAGATCACGTTGATGTCGGGGTTGCCCTGCATCATCTCCGAGGTCACCCGAAGCGAGTCATCCGGCTTCACGTTGCCGTCGACCTTGGCGACCACCTCGGCGTTCGGGTTCTGCTTGATGGTCTCCTCGAAGCCCTGGTCGCGCACCACGACAGGCACCTCGTCCGGCTCCGACACGAAGCCGATCTTCAGCTCCGCATCAGCACCCAGGTCCTTCAGCACCTGCTCGGCCGACTGCACGCCACCGGCGTAGTTGTCCGCACCGAGGTACTGCATGATCGTCGCGTTCTGCGCCTTCAGCGCATCGGCGTCGAGGGTGACGTTGACCGTGAAGACCGGGATGCCCTTGGCGTTGGCCTCGCGGACGATCGCCGCCGCCGGCTCCGACTTCACTGCGTTGAGCGCAAGCGCACACGGGTTCTTCTGCAGCATGGCCTGGACCTGGCTGAGCTGCTGGGCGTCGTCGTCGCCGGCGACCTGGACCTCGACGTCGAAGCCTGCCTTCGCGCCTTCCTCCTCGAAGCCCTGCTTCATCGCCACGTAGTAAGGGTTGGTCAGGTTGGGCAGCGCCACCGCGAGGTAGGGCTTGTCCGCCTTGCAGGCGGCGGGGATTGCGTCGGCCGAGCCTGAAGCGCCCGGGCTGGCCGAACCCTGCTGGCCGGTGCCGGTGCCGGTGTCGAGACCCGCGCATCCGGTGGCCAGGAGGACGGCCGCCAGGCCACCCGCCAAGGCGGACGCCTTCTTGAACTTCCGCATTTCTCTCCTACTCCTTTGTTGGAACTGGGATCGGCCCAGCGTCTTCTTGGTTGGTGCCTGGGGAGGGCGGGCTGCCCTCCGCTGGTCTTTGTGCGAACACCCGGCCGACGGCCTCGGCCAGCGAGATCCGCCGGCGCACGGCGTCCATGCTGACGCCGATGAGGATGATCACGCCGATCACCAGGGGCTGCCAGAAGCTGTCGACCCCGACCACGTTCATGCCGTTCGACACGGTGGCGATCAGGATGGCGCCGAGCAGGGCACCCAGGATCGTGCCGATACCGCCGAAGAGGCTGACGCCGCCGACCACCGCAGACGCGATGCTGTAGAACTGCTCGTTGCCCGATCCGGCGGTGGGGTAGCCGACCATCAGCCGGCTGGTCGTGATGATGCCGCCGATGCCGGCGCAGATGCCGGAGACCCCGTAGACGGTGAGGATCTTGCGTCCGATGTTGACCCCGGCCAGGCGGCTGGCGTCGGGGTTGCCGCCGACGGCGTAGATGTGGATGCCGGTCGGGGTCTGGCGCAGCACGACCATCAAGATGGCGGCCGCGATCACCAGCATGATCACCGGGATCGGAATGCCGAAGTAGGAGCCCCGGCCGAAGATCGCGAAGTTCGGGTCGGCCACCGAGACCGAACGGGCTCCGGTGAGGATCATCGGGATGGCGGCCGAGATGCCGAAGGTCGAGAACGTGACAATGAACGGCGGCAGCTTGATGAAGTGGATGATCGAGCCGTTCACCAGCCCGACGAGCAGGCCCGCGGCGACCGCGACCAGGGCTGCGAGCCACCACGGAGCTCCCGCCTGCATCGAGAGGGCGGCGAGCATGCCGGTCAGCGCGATGTTCGAGCCCACCGACAGGTCGATGCCACCGGTCAGCAGCACCAGCGTCTGCCCCAGCGCCAGGAAGGCGACGACCGTCCCGTTGAGCAACAGCACCTGCAGGTTGCTCAGGGTGAAGAACTGGCTCGACAACAGGGACATCACCGCTGCCACAACGATCAGGACCCCCAAGATCCCCAGTTCGTCGGGTAGACGACGCCGCTTCACCATGCCGAGTTCCTCCTCAACGGGCCTTTGATCGCGCAGCTCACCGTAGGCCGGTCTGATGGGTATCTGCAACATGTGATGTACTTCTGAGACCAGACAGTTGTACGATGTGCTCAAATGAGCAAAATCAGTAGAGCCCGGCGGGAACGTGCCCGCCAGATGGTCGACATCGCACGCCGCTACTACCTCGCGGAAGAGTCGAAGGTCGAGATCAGCCAGGCACTCGGCATGAGCCGCTTCAAGGTGGCCCGCCTCCTGCAGGAGGCCAGGGACAGCGGCGTGGTCCGGATCACCTTCGATCTCGGCGGGACGGTGGACGCGGAACTGTCCGCCCAGCTCGCCCGGCACCTCGGACTCGATCGAGCGGTGGTGGTGGAGGCCTACGGCAGCGTCGAGGACGTCCGCAAGATCGTGGGCTCCCAGGCCGGTGCCGTCCTGGCCGACACGGTCCGCAGCGGCGAGACCCTCGGACTGGCCTGGGGCCGCACGCTCACCCACATGATCGAGAGCATCAAGCGGCTCCCCAGCGTTCACATCCTGCAGCTCAACGGGGCGGTCGGACCCAGCCTGAGTGACAGCCCGGTGGAACTGGCCCTGAAGGCCTCGCTGATCGGCGGCACCAACGCCAAGGCGATCATGGCCCCGCTCTACGTCAGGGACCTGAACGGGGCGACGGCGCTGCGGAACCTGCCCGACATCAAGGAGATGCTCGAGTTGTTCGACACGATCACCACGGCGGTGGTCGCGGTCGGCGCCCTCCGCGCTGAAGGGGACGGCTCCACCAACTCCCGGCTGCTGCCGCTACTGCCGCCCGAAGTGCGAGAACAGTTGCTGGGCAGCGGCGCGGTGGCTGAGGCCTGCGGCATCACCTACCTGGCCGACGGCACGCTGGCGCGGCGCGACCTGTTCGCCGAGCAGATCCTCGCGATCTCCCCGGCGCAGTTGCGACGGATCCCCCGGGTGATCGGGGTCGCGTCCGACGCCAGCAAGGCGGACGCGATCCTCGCTTTGCGCCGGGCGGATGTGATCTCGGAGCTGGTGGTGGACGCCGACCTCGCCGAGGCGCTGCTCGCCCTGCCCCGGTTCGTCAAAGGCCGCGATGAGGCGCCCGCGCCCGAGTGACGAACCGGCCCGCCGCTCAGCCGTAGGTGGCGCGCGGGCCGCGGCCCGGGACGGATCGGCGGCCCTTCTTCCAGCTGGGGGCGGTCGGACCGAGGACGACGACCCGGGTGATGCTGCCCTGGCCCAACTGGTCGTTGAGCCGGGCGACGAGCTGCGGAG
>JAEZHJ010000182.1 GCA_023436925.1 Actinomycetes bacterium | reverse complement strand
TGCCGGTGTTCGCGGCCGACCTCGGGATCACCAGCGACTCCGGTGGTTTCCGGTACACCGTGAAGAGCTACTCGCTGGAGGGGCCGGGGGCCGACGAGTTCTCCGGGTGGGCGACCTACGACCCGTTCGCCAAGGCGATCGAGGACGGCCAGTTCGTCACGGTCAAGGCAGCCAAGCGGACGGCCCCGGTCACGGTGACCGCAGCCATCGACCCGCAGCGCTGGGCCGAGCAGAAGCCGCTCGGCCTGATGGCGGTGGTGCTCGACAACAAGTCGGGGGCCAGGGAAGCCGTCCTGATCGCCGGCAAGTAGGCGATGACGACGCGGTGCCCCCCTCGCCCGGCGAGGGGGGCACCGCCGTGTTCAGCGCTCGCAGAGCTTGAGCCGGCCGCCGCCCAGGCGGTAGTCCCAGCGCCGTCCGCCGGCGTCGACGACGACCCGCAGGCCGTCCACCAGGGCCTGGGTGTACATCACCCCGGGCGAGGGGCAGCCGAGCGAGGAGTCGGGCCAGGTGACCGCCTCGCTCGACACCAGCACGGGCTCGCCTTCGACGCCACGGGCCGCGAGGTCATCGGTGATCGCCTGCCAGCGCGCCGGCGGCACCGCTGCCGGGGTACCCGACGGCAGCGGGGGCATGGTCTGGAACGGGGGCCGGCCGGACGGTGAGGCGGCCGGGGTGGTGGGCTCGGAGGGTGCCATCGGGACTCCTGAACTGCCGCAGCCGGGGAGCAGGAGCGCGCCCGCGACCAGCGCACCGAGCCAGGCTGCCCGGGTCGGCCGGCGAGCGGTCATCGGATCCTCCTGCGGTGGCGTGGCTCCAGCGTACGCAGCCGGCGGCGCATCGGGGCGGGGCCCCGGCGGGCGGTGGCCCTCGCGCAATTCTGCGCCTTGACCCTCGTCCGGGGCAGGCGTGGACTGGGCGCAGCACCGGCCGCTCGCGGGCACCCCACCGGTGCCGACGAGGTGATGCGATGCTCCCGGTCACAGTGGTTCTCGCGTTGCTGGCGCTCGCCTGCCTGGTGGTGGGCATCCGGGGCCTGGCCGGTTCCTGGCCGATGCAATTGGCCAGCCTCCTCGCGCTGGCGGGCTGGGTGGTCACGCTGGTCTGGGCGGTCGCGGTCGGACTCGACCTGGTAGGCGGGCCGGCGGCCACAGCCGGCGACCGCTTCCTCGGGTTGGCTTGCTACGCCCTCGTCTGGTCCTTCGTCTCCGGTCTCGGGCTGGCCTTCCTGGCGCTGGTCAAATGCGGCCCGGTGGTCGTGCCGCGGCTGCTGCACGCCTTCGGACTGGCGGGCCTGGTGGCCTCGATCCTCGCCCTGGTGGTGGCGGACGCCGAGGTCCCCGCCTGGGCGGTGGCGCTCGCCGTCGTGCTGCCCGTGGTGTGGCTGCTGGCCTGGCTGGTCCCGTACCTGCTGTTGCGCGGCAGGGTCGACCCGGCGCGCTACGCCGCCGCCCCGGCCGGCTTCCGGCTGCCGTTGCCCGGCGGGCAGCGGACCTGGGTGATCCAGGGCAACAATTCCGCCTTCAATCACAAGCACGACAACCTCGCCCAGGACTTCGCATGGGACTTCCGTCGCGGCTGCGGGTCTGAGGTGCTGGCAGCAGCTGCCGGCCGGGTGACCAGCGTGGTCGACGCCAACGACGGCATCGGGGGCCCCAACAACGAGGTCGAGGTCGAGCACGCCGACGGCTCGGTGGCGTCCTATCTCCACATCCGCAAGGGCAGCGCGAAGGTCACTATCGGTGCGAACGTCAGCCAGGGCGACCAGCTGGCCGAGGTCGGCAGCGTCGGCCACAGCCTGACCGGGCACATCCACTTCCAGGTGAGTTCCGGCGGGGCGACAATCCCGGTCAAGTTCGCCGACGTCACCCGGCACGACGGCATCCCCCGCGGGTTCCGCTTCTACACCTCCGGCAACCGGGCCTGAAGCTCACTGGGTGCGCGAGGCCGACACCCGCACGGCGTTGACGACGGCCGGGACGGACCAGACGAAGGCCCACAGCGCTCCCACGATCGCCACGATCGCGAAGACCAGCGCCAGCAACTGGTCGCCCAGACTGACCACCGGCCCGGGCAGCCAGCCCTGCACCAGGCCGAGCACGAGCTGCAGCACGAAGGAGACCGCGATGTGCACCATCAGCGCCACCGCCTTGAGGAACTTCTGCTGGGACGCCACCAGCAGCACGAGGAAGACCAGCTTGAGGAATAGCACCAGGCCGAGCACTGCCGCGGACTCCCCGACCGGGAAGAACCCCCAGATCGCCAGGTACGCGATGGTGCCGAACGGGACGGAGACGAAGAGCCCGAACATCACCATCAGCAGGACGAAGGCGACCAGGGCCAGCACCAGGCTGAGGATGATCCAGCAGAAGGACACGACCAGCGTGACGATCCCCTGCACCCGGCCGTAGGCGCGCTGGCTGAGCAGGAAGCCGAGTCCGAGCATCACCACCGAGAACAACAGGTAGCCGTCGATCAGCGCCAGGTGGCCGATCCCGTTACCGGGGGGCGACTCCGCCTCCACCTCGGCCACCATGTCCGGCTCCACCCCCGGGATGCCGCCGGCCAGCGCCGCGACCGGGCCGGCGCCGCCGCCGCCCACCACCAGGCCGGAGCCGGTCTCGACCAGGACGGCCAGCGCCAGCGCGAAGCAGGCCAGGAAGAACAGTGGCCGGCGGACCTCGCCCAGGCCGGCCATCAGGCGTCCGCGCTGAGGGTGGCGACGCACCCGGTCAGGGTCCGGCAGGTGAGGGTGAGGTCGCCGCCCTCGCGGGTGTAGGTGAGCCGGATCTCGTCGCCCGGGTCGAGATCGGCCTTCAGCGCCTTGCCGGCGAGGGTGACCCGCAGGTCGACCGGCCCGGCCACCACGCCCAGCAGGGCCCGACGGGTCACCGCCTGCCAGGGCAAACCCTCGGTGAGCGCCCGGACCGTCACTCGGCAGGTTCCCGCGAAGCTGATCACCGCACCCTCGATGCTGCACCCGTCCGAGCCGGTGAGGTCGGCGGGGGTGAGCTGGTCGCTCGGCGCCGAAGCAGGACTCGCCCAGCCCGGCCAGGGGGCGGCGGACTCATCCCGTCCGGCGCCGGCGAGGCCGACCACGTAGACGACGACGGCCAGCAGGACGAGGGCCGCAAGGATGATCAGTGGCTTCCGTTGTGCCATCGGCTCAGGGGCGCCCTTCCGGGTAGCCGTGGTTCTCCCAGTAGGTGCGGGTTCGGACGGCGCCGGTGACGCAGGTCACGTCGCCCTCGAAGGCCTCGCGCCACACGTAACCGGACACGCAGGTCTCCGGGCCGTACGGACCGGTGGGGTCCTTGCGGGCGCGCTGCAGTTCGGGGTCGTTGTCGGTCCTGGCCTCGGCGGCACTCAGCGTCGTGACGCAGGTCAGGTCGTCGGGCCGGGCCAGCCGGGGCACGTAGGGCGAGGCGCACGGGTTGGTCGGGGTCGGCGTGGGCGTCGGGCTCGACGTCGGCGGGTTCGGGGCGCCGGACGGTCGCAGAACCAGGAAGAGCACGACCCCGACGACGACCACCAGCGCCCCGGCGATCAGGTAGGCCCACCACGGCAGGCCGGCACCGGCCGCGGGTGCGGGCCGAGCCGGGACCACCAGGTCGACTTGTCGGGCCTGGTCGCTGTACTCCTCCGGTGGCCGGTCGGCGTCGTAGGCGATCAGCCGCACCGCGTACTGGCCGGCTGGCGCCTGGGCCGGCGGGGTGACGGTGACGGTGTACTGCTCGGTGGTGCCCGGGGCGATGGTGCGCAGCGGCCGGTCGATCCTGGTCCAGGACGCCGGGTCGGCTCCCGGCGGCGGGGCGGAAGGCGGTGCCGCCAGCTGGCCGGGCCCCTCCATCGCGGGGAAGGCGCCCAGCACTACCCGCGCGGGGACGGTGGCTGCGTTGGTGACGCTGGCGGTCAGGGAGGCCGGGCCGGTCAGGGTCAGGCTGGTGCTGGTCAGGGTGAGGGTGATCGGGTTCATCTCAGCGTCTCGGGTTGAAGGTCTCGGGATACTCCTTGTCGTTGAACATCCGGTCGGTGTACCCGGGCTGGTTCTCCACATGGGTGCGGTTGGCGGTGTCCTCCCAGACACAGACGAGATCGTCGGGGAAGGCCAGCCGCGGCACGTACGGGATCTGGCACTCGGTGGTGCCCGGGATCACCCGGTCGCGCTGGATGTCGGAGCGGTTGTCGAATTGCGCCTCCAGGGCGCTGGCCGGCATCACGCAGGTCAGGTCACCGGGACGGGAGTTGCGCGGCACGAACGGCGAGGGGCAGGGGTTCTCGCTGGCACTCGGGGTGGGCGACGGGCTCGGCTCGGGATCGCCGCCACGCAGCAGTACGAAGGCGACCACCGCCACGGCCAGCACCAGGACGCCGGCGATCAGGTAGATCCACCACGGGATGCCGGACGGGGCGGGGGCGGGCTCCCGGCCGACCGTGACCCGCACCTCCTGCGCCTGGTCGCCGTACTCCTCCGGCGGCCGGTCGGCGTCGTAGGCGATCAGCCGGACGGCGTACTGCCCGGCTGCGGTCGACGGCGGCGGCGCGAAGCTGACCGTGTACTGCTCGGTGGCGCCGGCCGCGATCTCGCGCAGTGGCCGCTCGACCGTGGTCCAGGCCCGGGCCGGTTGCGGGGTGGCGGCCCCCGGCAGTGGGTCGAAGGCGCCCAGCACGACCCGGGCGGGCACCGTCGCGGCGTTGGTGACCGAGGCTGTCATGGTGACCGGCCGGTCGGCCACGGTCACGGTGGTGGTGGTGAGGGTCAGCGTGATCGTGCTCATGGTTGCCCTTCGCCGGCGGTGGTGGGTGGGTCGGGATCCGGGCCGACCACCTCAGAGGTGATGTGGGCCGGCTTGATCACCGCGACGATCCGTTCCACGGTGGCGGCCAGGTGCCCGGCGCCGGGTGGCAGGCGGACCCGCAGGTGGAAGCCCCCGGCGTCCTCGACCGTGAAGCCGTCGCGGCGGGTGGCCAGTTCGAGGAAGCGGACGATCCCGCCGGCGGTGCCGCGCCGGGCCGCGAGGTCGGCCGAGGCCACCAGCAGGTCGCGCAGCGGCGCCGTCCCGCCCGGCAGGGTGCTGCGGGACCGGGTGGGGGTCTCCGGCAGGGTGAGCCAGTCGAGGTCGACCCAGCTGGCCAGGTAGCACACCATCGCGTCCGGCGCCTGCAGCGGGTCGAACCGGGACTCGAGATGGTCCAGCACATCGCTGACGGGTTGGTGCATACCGTCCGCCGCCGTGACCAGGGCCGCCAGCGGTCCGGTCTCGGCACCCGCGGCGAAGACCTGCGGCAGCACCTGGCGAAGCGACGTCCTAGCCACCAGAACGCACCACCTCGACGCGGTGCTCCCCGGAGCAGAACAGCCACGACGGGGGCAGGGTGACGACGTCGTCCACCACCCGGGAGGAGCAGCACCGCCAGCTCTCCCCGCCATCGAGGGAGCGGTAGACCCCGCCGGCTCCCGCAGCGAGCACGAGGTGGTCGCCGCCGGGCAGAACCGTGCCGGAGACCGCGGCCTGTGGGGTGAAGCGGCGCCGGTCCCGCAGCGGCAGGCCGCAGTTGACGTCGGGGGCCTCCCAGACCGGGTCGGCGGTGCCGAGCCTGAGCCGAAGCACCCCGCCGCTCTGCGACGCAGCCCAGGCGGTGTCGCCGACCACCCGCACCATCCAGCAGCTGCCGCCCGTCCAGCCCTTGGCGAGGTCCTGCCACTGGCCGGCCAGGGTGGGCACGTCCACGCCGCCCAGTTCGTCGATCGGCAGCCTGAGGCAGCCGGTGCCGTCCCCTTCCGGGGCGGCGCGCGGCGCCCAGAGGAAGACCCGCGGGCCGTCGTACTGCACCGACAGTGACCTGATCTCCTCGCCGGGGGCACGGACCAGCCGGAAGGAGTCCGGGGCTCCCGCGGTGGCCGACAGCCAGATACCGCCGGCCGCCTCGGCGGCGAGCGCCACCCCGACCCGGCCCCGCAGGTCGGTGAAGGCGGCGATCGCGTGGAAGCCGCGGTCGGGCTGCTGCGGGTCGACCAGATTCGGTACCGGGACGGCGCCGGGGGCCAGCGCGATCTCGTACAGCCCCTTGGTGCCCGCCGCCAGCACCGTCGGGGTGCCCGCCCGGTCGATCCAGACCAGGTCGTTGATCCCGAAGCCGAGGTCGGCGATCGTCCGCCAGGTCGTGCCCAAGTCGGTGCTGACCCGGATCCGGCAGCCCGCCGGGTGGGCGGTGGCGACCGCGACGTGGCCGGGCAGGTCCAGCGTGGAGCCGCGGCCGGCAGTGGCCTGCGGCCAGGCCGCCACGGCGCGGACGGTCTCGTCCTCGAACTGGCCGCACGCCTCCCAGCCCTGGCCGTGGTTGGTGGTGCGGAACAGGGTCGCGGCCTGGGCGACGAACCAGGTGCCCGCCTGCCCCTCGGCCCGGACCAGCTCGACGGCGTCGGTGTCGGGCACCTCGGCCAGCTCCAGCCGGATCCGGTCGACGTACTGGACGCCGGGCTCGGCCTGTTCCAGGAAGCGGTACAGGTTCGACACCCGCAGGGGCCGCCCGAACCCGGCCCCGGTGTCGGTGCCGGGCGGTGGCACCGGGGTGATGGTGGCCGCCAGCCGGGCGAGGATGCGCTCCCGCACCGCGTCGACGTTCTCGTCGGCGCGGACGACGACCCGGGCATCCACCGACACCTGCTTGTAGCGGCCCCAGCTGACCACCGGGACGGCGCCGATCGTCGCCCGCTCGGCCAGGTGGGCGGTCACTTCGGCGCGGACCTCCTCGCGGGCGTTGGCCTCCAGCGCCTCCCGGGTCACCCGGCCCTCGGGCCGCTGGCTGTGCGGCACGTGCGGCACCAGCACCACCTCGACCTCGCCGGGCGCCGCAAAGGCCCATGCCTCCCGGCGGGTGCCGGCGTGAGCCCGCTCCACCCCTCCGTTGCGGGTGGCGAGCACCTCGTAGTCACGGGCGGTGACCGCGCGGTCCCGGGCCTGGAAGTCGCGCGGGCCGCGGCGCAGCGCGGTGGCCACGTCCTCGCCCTCGTGGCCGCCGGTGGCCGGTGCCGGGTTGGTGACCTTGATCCCGTCCGGCAGCGGGTCGCGCAGCACGGTGAGGGTGCCGGCGGGGACATTGCCGCGCTCGCCGCCGCCGGTGGAGTACCACACCAGCACCCTCATGCCGGCCGCGGGGACGGCCGGCGGCTCGTCACCCGGTTCGTACCACGGGAAGCTGAGCCGCCCGGAGGAGCGGTCCAGCCGGTAGACCGGTTCGCCGGGAGCGGCGTCGGCGAAGACCTCCACCTCGCGGCAGATCCGGTACGACCGGCCGCCGACCACCACCGCCTGGCCGCTGGCCAGGCTGCCCTCGGGGACCTGGATCCCGACCGCCAGCCCGGGCCCGGCGACCACCGGGACGTGCGCCAGCTGGAACGACTGGCCGGGCCCGCCGGTGCCGGTGCCGACCTCCTCGCGGTGCAGCTCGACGTCGGCGGCGTCCACGGTGACGGTGGTCCGGCCCTCGCCGATGGTGGCGTCGGCCAGGGTGGTGAAGACCGGGGTCGGGGCGCCCGGGGCGCCCGGCGGGCAGGTCACCCGGGTGCCGCGGGGGACGAGGACCGGAGGCCCCGGCTGGGCGCGGCTGAACTCCAGGCTCACCCCGGCCGCGCCGGGCGGGCCGAGGCTCGTCCCGAGCAGGTTCAGGAAGGTGGCGTAGAGCCGCTGCGGCACCCGGTTCAGCCGGTACAGCAGGATGTCGGTCAGGTGGGCCATCCCCTCCAGCAGCACCACTCCCGGGTCGTGGACGGTCAGGTCGGTCCACTCCGGGTCCAGCTGGCGGATCCGCTCGACGGCCTCGGCCACCAGGTCGGTGAAGCTGCGGTCGTCCAGGTTGGGGACGGGGACGCTCATGGCCGGCCGTCCTGGACGGGGACCGCGACCGCGACGTGGTCGGTGGCCAGCGTGGACTGGATCCGGTAGGTCATCCGTACCTCCAGCAGCGACGGGTCGTCCTCGGGCACGCCGGCGGTCACGTCCAGCACCTTGACCCGCTTCTCCCAGGTCTCGACCGCCTGCGTGACGTAGTGGATGGCCAGCCCGGCGGTCGTGTTGTCGGCGCCCTCGAAGGCCAGCCGCCACAGGTGGCAGCCGTAGCCGGGCCGGTTCACCCGCTCGCCCGGACGGGTGCTCAGCAGCAGCAGCAGGGCCTGGCGGATCGAGGCTGCGTCGCTGACCGTGGCCAGTCGGCCGCGGCCGTCCAGCCGGAGCCCGGCCTGCGCCGCGTCGTCGAAGCCGGGAATGGTGAAGGCGGCGGCCCGGTAGCGCGGCGCGGTCATGCCTGGGCCGCCACGAACTGCTGGCCGGGGTCGCGCACCGTGTAGTGCGAGGGCGGCACCCCGTCGGTGAAGCCGTCGATGCTGTCCAGGCAGGCCCGGGCCCCGCCGATCCTGACGAAGGTGGAGTACCCGGTCACCACCGCCAGGGTGGTGTTGCACTGCTTGGTGTTGGTGCTGATGTTGGGGCACAGCGAGATCTCGCGGCCCTCCGGGTCGGTGGCGACCAGCACGGGGTGGCCGGCGACCCTCACCCATTCCTGGCCGGCCCGGTTGGTCACCTTGCCGTCGTGGCCGCACCGCAGCACCCCCGGCAGGACGAGCAGCCTCATGGCGCCTCCTCGAAGTCGACGGTCCGGGCCCGGACCCGCAGCGCGCGGCCGGGGGCTTCGATCAGCAGGTCGGTGGCGGCGGTGATCCGCACCAGGTCGGGGCCGAGCTCGACCGAGGACCGGCCGTCGGTGAGCGAGAGCAGGCTGTGTCCGCCGTCCAGCACCACCTGCTGGCCGTCCCGGGTGCGCAGCAGGGCGGTCTCGCCGCGTCGGGGGGAACCCGGGGCCGGCGGGGGCGCGGTCTGCGCCGAGTTGGCGGGGCGCTCGGTGCGCGGCTCGGGCGGCGATTCAGTGCCGTACAGGCCGCCGAGCACGATCGCGTGGGCGGGGTCGCGGCCGGGCAGCAGTACCAGCACGGTGTCGTCCACCTCGGGCAGGGCCACCACGCCCTTGCCGGCCCCGGCCGCGGGCAGCAGCACCGGCGCCCAGCCCGAGACGAGATCGGGGTAAGCCGGCAGGCGCACCCGGACACGGGCCCGGTCGTCGGGATCGTCGACATCGTCGACCACCCCGAGGGTGACCTGGTCGGCGGGCCGGGCCGGGGCCGGCTCCGGGGGCCGCGAGGAGAGCGTGGTCTCGTAGCCGGCGACGCTGATCTCGTGGACCGCCTCGGTGATCGCGTAGGTGCCCTCCAGCGCGGGCCGGACCCCGGTGACCCTCACCCGGCGGCCGGCCTGCAGGGTGGGGTCCCCCTCGACGACCAGGGTGGCGGTCACCTCGCCCTGCCGGCGCAGGTCGAGGTCGGCCAGCGCCAGGGCGGCGGGCTCGGCCCGGCTGCCCTCGCGCAACTCGTCCTGGCGCAGCAGCGCGCCGCCGCCGCCCAGCCGGTCCGGCCCGGGG
>JAEZHJ010000106.1 GCA_023436925.1 Actinomycetes bacterium | reverse complement strand
TGGTCTGGCTGCTCGGCGGGGCCGGGTTCCTGGCGGCCCTGCTCGCCTTCTGCCTCAGCTTCGTTCCGCCCGACCAGATCTCGATCGGTAGCCCCACGCTGTACGTGGCGATCCTGGTCGGCGCCGCCCTGGTGCTCTACGCAGTGCCGAACGTGCTGTACGGCCTCCGCAAGCCGTCGTGGAACCGGCGGGATCCGGACTTCGCCCCGTTCACCTGGGAGTCGAGCCCGACCGGGTCGCCGGTTGCCGACCCGGCCGCCCAGCCAGAGACGCCCGCCGCAGGGTCCTGACCCGCCTCAGCCGGCTACCGGGCCGAGCCGGAAACCGGCCAGCTCACGCTCAGGGCGGGACTGCCCGCCGTGCTGGTCGGTGAAATCCGAGGTCGCGTCGCGGCCACACATGCGCAGGATCGCCCGGGGCCCGCCCGGGTGGCGCTGCACCCAGTCGGTGACGTCATAGACGTTGCCGTCGACCACCGTCCAGCAGGACTTGGCGTTGGCGTGCTTGGCAACCTCAGCCAGCGTGTACCCCGAGGCAGCAGGGCTGGACGTCGAAGGAGTGGGCGTCGGTGTCGGTGTCGCCGGGTTGGACGTCGGGGTGGCGTCGTCGCCGGGCACGGCTACCGAGGTGCTCGCCGGGGTCGAGAGCGTGTCGCCCCACGCCGCCTGCGCCCCGCTGTGGCCGACCAGGACGGTCAGGACCGTCACCGCGAGGGCCGCGAGGGCGGTCAGCCCTCCGACGAGCCGGACCGACAGCGGCGTCCGCGTGCCGACCGGGGTGCGTAGCTGCAGCACGAGCCACCCGGCTGCGAGGACCAGCAGCACCAGCGCCAGCACGGGCAGCTGGTCTCCCCAGGCGGCGTGGGTGGCGGGCTCGCCCACCGTCGCGGCGAGCGCCTCGCCCGACTGCTTGGCGATGAAGGCCGCGGCCGTCCCGACAGCCAGGCCGGCCACCGTCACCACCCCGAGCCGTCGTGCCCAGCGAGGCACCAGGACGAGCACGACCAGGGCAAGGGCGGACAGGGGAAGCAGGACGACGGCGAAGTGCACGACGAGCGGGTGGAGCGGCAGCCCCGCCACGCTGCTGAAGAAGGAATCGGTATCAGGCATGTCCTCGACGCTAGGAGGACCGACCTCAAGCGCACCTCAAGGCGGCCCCAAGTCCGCCCCAAACCGTCAGTCCCTGGTGAAGGTGGGCGCGCCCGCCACACAGACCGCCCGCACCCGGCTCTCCCGCTCCTCGCCGCCGCGTTCGAACTCGAGGACGAGCTGCTGCGGACCGCCGTCCTTCACCTCGACGCTGAAGCCGACAGCCGGGGTCGCGGTGACCAGGGACACCTCCGCGCCCGCACAGCGTGCCGTGACCTTGCCGCCGGGACCCGCCCAGGTGGCGGGGTTCGTCCGTGTCCCGGCGGTGGCCTCTGCGCTGGGGGCGGGCAGCCCGCCCGGCTGGGCGAGGTGCGCTCCCGCGCCGGAGATCACGCTCCAAGTGAGCGCGGACGCGCCGGCGACGGTCACCAGCCACAGACCGGCGACGCCCAGCACACTGCGGACGGACACGGCGCCATCATGTCACTCCCGCGGCGCTGCGCCATCGGAGTACGTTACGGCCATGACCCACGTACTCGTGGTCGAGGACGACCCCGAGATCGGCCGCCTGCTGCGTCGGAACCTGACCGAGCTCGGGCACGTCGTCACGATCGCCGCCGACGGCGCGACCGGGCTGGCGCTCGCGTTGCGGGAGCAGCCGCAGGTGGTCCTGCTGGACCTGGGGTTGCCGGACCTGGCGGGCCTGGAGGTGCTCGCCATGCTGCGAGGGGTCAGCTCCGTCCCGGTCATCGTGATCACCGCGGAGGACGACGACCGGACGGTGGTGCAGGCCCTCGATGCCGGAGCCGACGACTACCTCACCAAGCCGTTCGGACTGGACCAGTTGGTCGCGCGGATCCGCGCCGTCCTGCGCCGAGCGGAGCAGGGACGTCAGGCCGCAGCCCAGGTGCAGATCGGGGAACTGGTGATCGACCCGGCCGCGCGCACCGTCCGGCTCGCCGGGGTGCCGGTGGAACTGTCGCGCAAGGAGTTCGACCTGTTGTGGGCGCTGGCGGCGCGGGCCGGCGAAGTGGTCACCAGGCGCGAACTGCTCACCGAGGTCTGGCAGTTGCCCTACGGCGGCGGGGACCGCACCGTCGACGTCCACCTCAGCTGGCTGCGCAGAAAACTCGGCGAGACGGCGGCGCGTCCGCGTTACCTGCAGACCGTGCGGGGGGTTGGCATCCGGCTGGTCGACCCGGCGCAGCCCGGGGGCTGAGGTGCGGCGCCAGATCAGCGTCCTGGTGGCCGTTGTCAGCACGGCCATCGTCGCGTCCTTCGTGATCCCGCTGCTGTTGCTGGTGCAGACGCTGGCGGCCGACCGCGGCATGGCGGTGGCCAGCCAGCAGGCCGGCACCGTCGCCGTCGTGCTGTCCAGCCTGCACGACGATCCGGACGTCCGGGCGGTGCTGGAGCCGAGCCTCACCGATTCGGCCGCGGCCACGTCGGTGGTGCTCGCCGACGGCGCGACGTTCGGGGCGGCCTGGCCGTCGGTCGGCGACGACCCGGAGTATCAGCGAGCCCGAAGCGGCGAGGCCTTCTCGGTCCGTGACTCGGCCGGCGGGCGGGTCTACGTGCCGGTGCTGGTGGACGGCGGGGTGGCCGTGGTGCGGGCGCAACTGTCCCCGGCGCAGCTGGCCGAGGGGGTGCCGCGGGCCTGGACGAGCATCATCCTGCTGGGGCTGGCGCTGGCCGCGGCCGCGATCCTCGTGGCAGCCCAGCTGGGAGACCGGGTGAGCCGCCCGGTGCTCGCCGTTGCGGAGACGGCGCACCGGCTGCGGGCCGGCGAGCTCCACACGCGGGCGCCGGTAGGCGGGCCTGCCGAGACCCGGGAGGTGGCCCAGGCGCTGAACGGTCTGGCCGACCGGATCGACGAACTGCTGCGGCTGGAGCGGGAGTCTGTCGGCGGTCTCGCCCATCGGCTGCGCACCCCGCTCACGGCCTTGCGGCTGGAGGCGGAGGGCCTGCCCGCCGGTGAGTCGCGCACCGAGCTGGAGCGCCAGATCGGGGTCCTGCAGGGCGCGATCGACGACCTGGTCCGGGAGGCGCGGCGCCCCGTCCGCGACGACCTGCCCGGCGACTGCGATGCTGCCGCGGTGACGGCGTCCCGGGTGGCCCACTGGCTGCCGCTGGCCGAGGACCAGGGACGTTCGCTGCGGCTGACCGCTCCGACCGGCGCGGCACGGGTGGGACTCGGCGATGCGGAGCTGTCCGACCTGATCGACATCTGCATCGACAACGTCTTCGCGCACACACCGGAAGGAGTCGGGCTGCAGATCACGGTTGCCACCGCCGCGGGCCGGACGACCCTCACGTTCGCCGATGACGGGCCCGGGTTCCCGGCCGGTCCCGCGGCCTCGCGCCCGGGGACCTCGGGGTTCGGGCTGCAGATCGTGGCCCGGACACTGGCCCGGATCGGGGGACGGCTGACCACGTCGGCACCCGGCCTCGCGGGAGGCCGCGTCGAGCTGGAGTTCCCCACCGCCGGGTCGGAGTGAGAGGTGGCCCGGTCGATCAGGTTGGGAGACGATCGTGGGCCGGGGTCAGGCGTCCGTCCTGCCAGGCGACCGGGATCGGATCGGTGATGCCGCCGGGGAACCGGCCCTGGTCGTCGCGGTTGCGGAAGGCGAACATCACCCAGTCCCCCGCGCGGGTGCGCAGCAAGCGCCCGACGTAGCGGCTGTCGTCGGTGAGCCGGTAGGCGGCATCGATGTCGACCGGGCCGAGGACGCTGCCGGGGTTGACCGCCCATACCCCGCCACGGTCGCCCTGGCGTGCCGGGGTCGCGTGCTCGGCCAGGCAGGAGAACAGGATCACCGGCCGGCCGTCCACCACTTCCGCCTGGAGCACCTCGAGCTGGCCGAAGCCGCGCTCGCTGGGCCGCGACAGCGGCGCGCGCAGTTCCCAGCGGCGCAGGTCCGGCGACCAGGCGTGCCCGATCACTCCCCTGCCGAGGTCGGGGCCGTGCACCGCGCGGGCGGTGATCAGCATGTGCCAGCCCTCGCCGGCGGGGTCGGCGAACACCCACGGGTCGCGGAAGGCCTCGTCGTGCCAGCCGCTGGTGGCCAGCGTCTCGTACCAGCGTTCGTCGGCCCGCAGCACCGGGCCGGGTGCCTTCGTCCACGTCATCAAATCGGGCGAGGTCGCGTACCCGATGCTCTGGACGATGCGTCCGTCGGCTGCCCGGGTGGCCCCGGTGTAGAAGAGGAACCGGGTGCCGTCCGGGTGCCGCACAACCGACCCCGTCCAGGTGGCGAGGTCGTCGAAGGCCGGCGGGTCGGAGCGCACCAGGGCGTCAGCGACCCGCGTCCACGAGACCAGGTCGGTGGACACCGCATGGCCGATCGATGCCCGGTAGTGCCGCGCTTCGGGGTCGTGCAGCGCCCGTGACGCGAACAGGAAGAACAGGTGGTACCGCTCGCCGTCGTCGGCGAACCAGTAGTCCCACACCCACGAATCGGCGAGGTCGAACATGCTGGCTCCTTCGGCTCCCGGCGTCG
>JAEZHJ010000070.1 GCA_023436925.1 Actinomycetes bacterium | reverse complement strand
CCGATGCACACCCACTCGGAGTCGGCCACCGCGGCGTCCACCCAGACCGGCCAGTCGGACGGCAACCCGACCGGGGTGATCCCGCCGTACTCCATCCCGGACGCGGCCACCGCGACGTCCATCGGGGCGAAGGACGCCTTGCGGACGTCGAGCCGACGCCGGACCACGTTGTTCACGTCCACCCGGCGGTGGGCGAGCGTCATGCAGCAGGCCTGGCGTTCCTCCCCGCCCCGGCGGCCCTGGACGAGCACGGCGTTGGCCATGATCTCCATCGGCAGGTCGTAGACCCGGGCCAGCGTCTCGGTGTCGGCGTGCTCGGGGTCGATGGTGAAGACCTGGGCGGACGGGACGAGCGGCAGCGCGGCGAAGACCGCCGGCGGGACCAGTTCGGGGTGGTCGAGGGCCCGGACGGCATGGAGCTTGGCGAACACGCCGCGATTGTAGGCAGCGTCGCCGCGTCCGCCCGTCCCGGCCTCACCTGCCGGAAGGTGGACTCAGGCCTGCGGAGCGTGCTCGGCGAAGAAGGCGGCCGAGCGCTCGAAGATCGTCGGGGCGTCGTGGTCCAGGGTGGCGACGTGGTAGCTGTCGGGCAGCTCGACGAGCTCCTTGGTGGTGGACGACACCCCGGCCAGCACGGTCGTCTGGCTGAGCCCGTCCACCACGTGGTCGATCGTGGAGCGGAAGTAGACCAGCGGCGCCGTGACCTGCCCGAGGTGGGTACGGACGTCGCGCCACAGTTCCAGCTGGGAGGCCATCGCATGCAGCGGCACCCGGTCGTAGGCGACCTCGTCCTGGCCGGGCTTGCGGATGTCGTTGCTGATGCCGGGGTAGGACGCCGTCACCCGGCGCAGCAGCGGCAACAGCTTGAGGTCGGCCCGCTTCAGGCCGACGGCCGGGTTGACCAGGGCCAGCGCACCGACCTCCTGCGGGCGCTGCTGGGCCAGCCGCAGGGCGAGCGCCCCGCCCATCGACAATCCGGCCACGGCGACCCACTCGCACCGGTCGCGCAGCTCGGTGAGGGCGTCGTCCACCTCGGCGTACCAGTCCCGCCAGGTGGTCGTGTTCATCTCCTGCCAGGTGGTGCCGTGGCCGGGCAGCCGGGGCAGCCGGACGGTGAAGCCGCGGCCGGCCAGGTCCTCGGCCCAGGGCCGCATCGAGGCCGGTGACCCGGTGAAGCCGTGGCAGAGCAGGACGCCGTGCGGCCCGCCGTTGGCGGAGAACGGTTCGGCTCCCGGACGGACGGGCAGTGTGGTCATGGCGTCATCCTGCCCGAACGGGTGTTGCCGTGCGACCGTCCGCCCTCACCGGGGTCGAGGGACCGTCCCCGTGTGCCGAAGGACCGTCCCCGTGTGCGAAAGAACCGTCCCCGTGTGCGAAAGAACCGTCCCCCTGTGCCAGAGAACCGTCCCCGTGTGCCAAAGAACCGTCCCCGGGTCAGTAGTAGTAGGGGAACCGGCTCCAGTCCGGGGGGCGCTTCTCGAGGAAGGAGTCGCGGCCCTCGACGGCTTCGTCGGTCATGTAGGCCAGGCGGGTGCTCTCCCCGGCGAAGACCTGCTGGCCGACCAGGCCGTCGTCGATGGCGTTGAAGGCGAACTTGAGCATCCGCTGCGCGGTGGGTGACTTGCTGCAGATCTTCGCCGCCCACTCCAGGCCGACCTCCTCGAGCTGCTCGTGCGGCACCACGGCGTTGACCATGCCCATCCGGTGCGCATCCTCGGCGGTGTACACCTCGCCCAGGAAGAAGATCTCGCGGGCGAACTTCTGCCCCACCTGGCGGGCCAGATAGGCCGAGCCGAAACCGCCGTCGAAGGAGCCGACGTCGGCGTCGGTCTGCTTGAACCGGGCGTGCTCGGCCGAGGCCAGCGTGAGGTCGCTGACCACGTGCAGCGAGTGGCCGCCGCCGGCCGCCCAACCGTTCACCAGGGCGATCACGACCTTCGGCATGAACCGGATCAGCCGCTGCACCTCGAGGATGTGGAGGCGGCCCAGCCGGGCGGCGTCCACGGTCTCGGCCGACTCCCCCTCGGCGTACTGGTAGCCGGCCCGGCCGCGGATCCGCTGGTCGCCGCCGGAGCAGAAGGCCCAGCCGCCGTCCTTGGGCGAGGGCCCGTTGCCGGTCAGCAGGACGCAGCCCACGTCGGAGGACATCCGGGCGTGGTCGAGCGCGGTGTACAACTCGTCCACGGTGTGCGGCCGGAAGGCATTGCGCACCTCGGGGCGGTCGAAGGCGATCCGCACCGCGGGCACGTCCACCGCCCGGTGGTAGGTGATGTCGGTGAACCCGAACCCGTCGACCTCACGCCAGCGTTGCGGCTGGAAGGGAGTGCTCATGCCCTCAGGCTAGGGCACCCGCGGACGTGGCTCAGCCCAGCCTCGTCCGCGCCCGCAGCATGTTGTGGTCGGACGGGATCTGCCCGATGAACCGGCCCTGGGAATCCACCTTCACCACCGTTTCCCACTCCGGCACGGCGATGCCCGAGCTGGTCCAGATGTAGTCCAGGTAGATCCCGTTGATCCATTCCGGCTTGGCCGGCGCCACCCGATCGAAGTAGTTGAAGCTGGAGAAATGGGTGTTCTTGCGCCGCTCGACGAAGGCGCCCGGGGCAGTCTTGGTCGACTTGTAGGTGTTGCCCAGCGGATCGCGGTAGCCGGCCTTCACCATCTGGTCGTAGACGCCGTTGGACGGCTCGGACCACTTGTGGGAGTTGAAGTCGCCCACCACGTACGTGGGGAGCTTGGTGGGGTTCTTCGTCTTGATCACGTCGAGGATCTGGCTGACCTGCTTCTTGCGCATCGAGCGCGCCTTGCTGGTCTTGCCGGGGTCGAGGTGCACGTTGACGAAGAAGAACTTCCGCCCCGAGGCCTTGTCCCGGAACACCGCCCACTCGACGTAGCGGTGCTCGGTCATCTTCGTCTTCGAGCTCGAGATCCGCTTCGAGCCGTGCTGGACGAGGGTCAGCTTGTCGGTCCGGTAGGCGATCTTCTGGCTGTTGGACGCGCCCTGGTACTTCGACGAGCACTTGTGCGGCGACTTCGGGTTCTTGCAGTTGTAGCGGGCGGTGTTGGCCAGCGCGTAGGGCCCCCCGAGCCGGTTGACCAGGTCCTCGGCCTGGCTGAGGTCCAGCCCGGACAGCTTGCCCTGGGAGGCCTCCTGCAGGCCGATCACGTCCGGGCTCTGCGACAGGATGGTCTCGACCACCGCTCCGCGGCGCTTCTCCCAGGTGCCGCCGGTGGTGATGCTCTTGGTCGCGACGTTGTAGCTGGCGACGGTGATGTCACCCACCCCGGTGACGGGGATCACCACGGTGCGGACGGCGATCGCCGGCGACTCGACGCTCCTGGTCTTGTTCGACGAGCTCACCACCCGGGCCCGCACGTAGTAGGTGGTGCCGTCGAGCAGCTTCGTGATCGTCTTGCTGGTGCCGGTGACGTAGTGGTACTCGGCATTGCTGAAGGAACTCGACGTGGAGATCGCGACCCGGTAGCGCAGCCCCTTGCCCCGCGAGTTCCAGCTCACGGTCAGCCGGTCGGTGCTCACCGTGGTGGCCACCAGCCCGGCCGGCGCCAGGTAGGTGTAGGACTTGGAGGACGACTTGGTGGTGACCTTCAGCCGGCTCGAGACCGGTCCGACCAGGCCCGCGGACGAGATCGCCCGGACGGTGATGTAGTAGGCCTTCTTCGCCTTGAGGCTCTTCAGGTCGACCGCCGGGCTGGTCACGGTGACGCGCTTGGCGCTGGTCATCTTGGACGAGGTCGAGTAGCTGACCTGGTAGCGCGCCGCGCCGGTCACCGCTCCCCACGTCAGCGCTATCCCGCTGCGGCTGATCGAAACCGCCTTCACGCTCTGGGGTGCCTGCGGCGGCTGGGGTGGCTGGTACGCGTCGGGCGCTTGGGACGCCAGGGACGTCTGGGGCGGTTCGACGGGGTCGCCGGTGGCGCGCGCCGAACCGGTCGGCACCAGTCCGAGCAGCAGGACCAGTCCGGCGAGAACTGCAACCAGGCGAAGGGGGCGCTGGCTGGACAATGCGGCCTCCAGGAGGGGAGAGACTGCGAGGGAGCAACATACTAGGCCGAGCACTGGGCATATTCACAGAGAATCCTCAGGAAAGGGTTGAGGGTTCAGCGCCGGCGGCGTGCCGCTGCACCGCCCCGCTAGAGTGCGTGCTGGCTGCGGGCGCCGCCCGCGCCTGGCCGAGGAGTGGTGGATGACGAGCGTCGGAGAGGCCGGTGCGTCCGCCGGCGAACCCCTGACCGACGCCGATCTCGGCGAACTCCACCAGACCCTGCTGGGGATGCTGCACGACGTCGCCCGGGTGTGCGAGGAGTTCGGGATCCGGTTCTTCCTGGCCGAGGGCAGCCTGATCGGCGCGGTGCGCCACGGCGGCTTCGTGCCCTGGGACGACGACCTCGACCTCTACATGCCCCGTGCCGACTACGAGCGGTTCCTGCGCCTGGCCCCCGATCGGCTGGGCGCCCGCTACCGCGTCCAGCACCCCAGCACCGTGGCCGACTACTGGTCAGCCTTCACCAAGGTGCGCCTGGTCGACGGCCCGCAACGCTTCCGCCAGCAGCACATCGCCCACCTGACCGATGACAACGGGCCGCTGATCGACATCTTCCCGCTGGAGTACGTCCCGCGCCCGGACGGTCCCGGCCTGATGCTGCAGAGCGCCTGGCTGCGCTTCCTGCGCGGCTGCCTGGTCCAGAAACTCGACGTCGAGCCGGCCAGCCGTCCGCTGAAGCGGGTGCTGCGCGCCGCCTCCCGGCTGACCAGCCTGCGCTTCCTGCACCGCCAACTCGAGCGGACGCTGCGCCGCCACGGCGACGGCCCCCGGCCGTTCGTGGCGGCACTGGCGACCTTCCACCCGTTGCGGTCCCAGGTGGTGCCGGCCGAGGTCTTCGCCCGTCAGGAGTGGGTCGACTTCGAGGGCAGCCCGATGCCGGTGCCGGTCGGCTACGACGTGCTGCTGACGACCATCTACGGTGACTACCGGACGCCGCCGCCGCCGGCCGAGCGGGGCCGGCGCCACCAGTTCGTGGTGGTCGGCGACAGCCAGGGCTGACCGGCCGGCCCGACCGTCAGAGCCGGACGACCCGCCGCAGTCGGCCGCCGACCCGGCGAAGCCCCCCGGCGACCCGCCCACCGCTTCGCGGCGGAGCCTCGACCGGCCCGCGGGCGGCGGCGGCGCGCGCCTCACCCAGTTCGGCCTGTGCCCGCCGCAGTTCGGTCGTGCGCACCCAGTACGGGTTGGCGAAGGCCAGCGCGTCGGCGACCCGCTGGCGCCAGTCTCCGCTGGCGAAGGCCTCCAGCTCGCTGAGGCTGCCGGTGGTGACCGCGTCGCCCCGCATCGCGGCCACCAGCGCGTCCCACCACGCCGATTGCTCGGCCCGGCGCACTTGGTGGGCCCGGCCGAGGTGTCGGCGCAGTTCGGCCTCGCGGGTCGCGATCTCGTCCACCGCCTGGGCGAGCACCGGGGCGGTCCACTCCGACAGCGGGATCGCGAACTGCGAGACCCCGACGTTGCCCAGGGCACCGGCCATCCGCACCGACGAGTAGTAGCTGGTCACCAGGCCGATGCTGGGCACGGCCCGGGAGGTGCCGAACACGGTGGCGTGGTAGCGCGTCGAGAGCGACAACACCGCGCCACGGGTGACCGCGATCGCCTCCCGGGCGGTGAGCATCGGGAGCGCGCGCACGCGGCCGCCGGCCGAGGCGGCGAGGATCCCCTGGTCGTTGGCCCGGTCGAGGCTGACCTGGTCGGGGTCGAAGGAGCCGCAGTGCGGCACCAGCACGATCTCGGCGTCGAGCCGCGCGGCGACGGCGTCCAGCAGGCCGGCGATGAGGCTCTGGTACTCGGGGCGGGTCAGGCCGGTGAAGCCGGTGTGATAGGTGAAGCTCGCCACCACGTAGCGGGCGGGCAGCCCGAGGGCCGCCACCCGCTGGACGTCCTGCGGCCGGGGCTCGAGCAGCACCGAGTCGTCCACCGTCTGCACGACCCTCGCCGGGTCGTCGACGAGCGCCCGGACGAGGGCGGCGGTGTCCGGCTCCCGGGCTCCGAAGAGCACCGCCGTGTCGGCGATCTCCTTCACCAGCGGCTCGTCGGCCTCGTCCAGCATCGGCCCGACGGTCTGGCTGGTGACGAAGACCGGCTTGCCGTAGTGCCGGGCGACCCGGACGATGGCGAGCCGCTGGTAGATCATGTAGCGGTGCTCCGAGCGCAGGTTGCCGCCCCCGGCGATCAGCACGGCGTCGGCGCCCGCCACCGCCTCGGCCACTGTGCGCAGCTCGCCCTCGGGGAGCTCGCCCCGCTCGAGCATCGCGGTGAGCGAGGCCAGCCGGCGGTCACAGCGCTGCCGGCTCCACTTCTTCGAGAAGCGGACCCGCGGCACGGCCGCAACGCCGTAGGTCAGGGTCGCGACCGGCGGGCTGGAGGCCACCAGCACGATGTCCTCGACCCCGCGGGCCTGCAGCTGGTCGATCGCGGCGTCGGTCATCGCCTCGTCGCCGGTGTGGTAGAAGGCGGCGCGTCCGACGTCCCCCACGACTACGACCCGCAACACTGCCTCCCGGTCCAGGGCGCCCGCCCCGGGCCACCGACGCTGGCATCCTAGCGAGGCTCGTGAACCGATACAGTCGCGCCGTGGTAGAGGTAGGCGCACCGACCGTGAGCGAACACGCCGACGCGGTCGAGGTCGCCGCCCAGGTCAGCGTCGACTGGCCCGACGGGCGGGTCGACGACCGGCTGTGGTTCCGGCTGCCGGCCGGCACCCGGGTCAGCCGGGAGGCGGCCGCGGACGCCTGCTTCGCGCTCGGGCTGCTGCTGGCGATGGCCGCGGGCACTGACCTGCGCCTGGCGGCGCCGGTCTCCCCGCGGCTGCTGGCTCAGAGCGCGGAGTTGCAGGACATCCTGACCTGCTGGCACCCGCGCAAGCTCACCCGTGCCCGGCTCGACGTGACCGCCCGGTCGGCCCCGGGACCGGCCGCCGCGCCGGGCACCATCTCCTTCTTCACCGGCGGCGTCGACTCCTACTTCACCGCCGTGGCCGAGCCGGAGCGGGTCACCGCGCTCGCCTTCGTGCACGGTTACGACATCCCGCTGCACGACACCGCCTTCTTCGCCGAGACCCTGGGCCACCTCCAGGCCGCAGCCACCGAACTCGGCAAGCCGCTGGTCCACCTCGCCACGAACCTCAAGCAGTTCACGGCCGGGCGCATCTACTGGGGACCGATCGCCCACGGGCCGGCCCTGCTCGCAGCCGGCATGCTGCTGCACCAGCACGGTGGGACCCTGCTGGTCCCGTCCTCCCGCGTCTACACCGAACTGGGCCCGTGGGGCACCCATCCGCTGACCGACCGGCTCTACTCCACCGAGTACCTCACCTTCGCCCACGACGGCGCCGCGACCAGCCGGCTCGACAAGACGCTCCACCTGGCCGCCAACGACTCCGCCCGGCGCCACCTGAGGGTGTGCTGGAAGAAGACCGGCGCCTACAACTGCGGGCTGTGCGAGAAGTGCCTTCGCACCATGACGACCCTCAAGCTGGCCGGCGCCCTCGACGCCTTCGACGTGTTCCCGGCCACCTTCAGCACCGAACGCATTCGCACCCAGGAACTGGACCGGGACCGGTTCGCGCTGCAGAACCTCCGGCTGGCCCGCGAGGTCGGGGACGCCGAACTCACCGCAGCCCTCAAGGACGCGATCCGCAGCTACCGGGAGCGGCAAGCCGCATCGAAGCCGTCGCAGGCCCCGGCGGTCACCCGGCACGCCGCTCCGGCCGGGCCGCGGCAGGCAGCGGACGCGCTACGACACCTCACTGTGCTGCGGGGCCGGGCCGGCCTGCGCCGCCTGCGCCGGTTCCTCGCCGGCTGACCCCGCCACGGCTGGCGCGGCATCGCTGAGTTCCCGCCAGCGCGGACGGTGGCGGGGCCGGCGGGCGTGCTCCGGCGGAAGCTCCATGTAGGCACCGTAGGTGGTCCGCAGCACGGCGTCCCAGTTGGCCGGGACCGGCAGCAGGTGGCCCTCGAAGGGGATCCGGACCGGCTCGCCGTAATTGGTGGCCGCCGTCTTCTCGCGATCGACGGGGTACGAGCTGGCGTAGTTGACCAGACAGGTCGCCTTCGGGTCGTTCTCGTGGCGCCGGTAGTACCGCTGGATCCTGCGCTGGAGGTAGCCGAAGCCGACCACGGTCGAGAGCAGGTAGGTGCCGTACCGGGCCCGCTTCGTCCGCTCGGACATGTAGCCCACCTTGAACAGCAGCAGGTCCCGCAGCAGCCGCACCCGCCGCTCGGTGGGACGGTCGCGGCGGACGGGAGCCCGGTCCAGCGGGAACACGTCCACGCACGGGCCCTGGAACTCCACCGGCACCGGGATGTTGGTGTTGGTGAACCCGCTGGGGCTGGTGGAGAGCACCTTGGCGAAGGTGAGGTGGTAGCGCCGGTAGGTCGATTCGTGGAACAGCCGCAGGACCGGCTCCTGGCCGTCGGCCAGGGCGGCGAGGAAGACCTCGTAGTCGGCCCGGGGCATCACGATGTCGATGTCGTCGTCCCACGGGATGAAGCCCTGGTGCCGGACGGCCCCCAGCAGCGTCCCCTCGGCGAGGTAGTAGGTGAGCCCGCGATCGGTGCAGAACCGGTCGATCTCGAGCAGGATGTCCAGTTCCTCCTGCTGCAGCCTGCCGATCAGTTCCGCGGTGCTGTGGCCCGCCGCCAGCGCCAGGTCGTCGCCCTGGATCTTCCACAAGTTGCGGAAGTAGTCCAGCATCAGCGTCCGGCTGTGCATCGCCCGGTACTTGGGGTGTTCGCCGTACTTGGGGTTCTCCATCTGGCGGCGGAAGTACCTGTTCTGCGCCCAGCCCGGCCCGTGCCGGTCGAGGTAGTCGTACACCGCGGTGAGGAAGGCCGCCACCGCCTCCGGGTCCCGGCAGGTCTCCAGGGCGTTGACGCGGGCGAACGAGGTCCGCCGCATCAACTCGTTGATCTCCTCCCGGAACTCCTCCAGGCGGCCGTACCGGCGGTAGAACCCCTGCAGGGAGTCGAAGGACTTGAAGATGTCGTAGAACTTCTCGTTGAAGGTGTTCGTGATGGAGTCGGGCCGGTCCATCCGGTAGAAGTACAGCGCCTCGTCGACGTACTCGATCCGGTTGGCGTGCAGCATCAGGTTGAACGTGGTCGCCGAGTCCTCGAAGGCCTGGCCCTTGGGGTAGCGGATCTCGTAGTCGTCGAAGAGCCGCCGACGGTAGATCTTGTTCCAGGCGTAGGGATGGGCCGCCACCAGCAGTTCCGGACGCTCGCTGACCGGGTGGCCGTAGCTGTTGATGAAGCTCATCCACCGCACGTCGGCCCGGTTCTCCTCGGCCCAGTACTCGGCGTGGTTGCAGACCACGATGTCGGCATCGCCGGCCAGCGCCTTGGCGGTCATCAACCGGACCAGGCTGGTCGAGACGAAGTCGTCGGAGTCGACGAAGCCCACGTAGGAGCCGCGGGCGAGCCCGAGCCCGAAGTTGCGGGCGTCCGACAGGCCGCCGTTCGGCTTGCTGACCACCCGGAGCAGATCGGGGAAGCGTCGCTCGTAGTCCCGCAGGATCTCCAGCGACCCGTCGGGGGAACCGTCGTCCACCGCGATGACCTCGTAGCCGCCGGTGTCCTGCTGGCACAGCGAGTCGAGGCACTGGGCCAGGTAACGCTCCACGTTGTAGACCGGAACGATGATGGACAGCAGCGGAGCGCCGCCGGAGGGCCGTGCCGGGGCCGTGGTCCCGGCGGGCGCGACCGCTGTGGACGCTGGGACGGCGCTCGCCGGCGATGCCGCGGCAGCCCGCCGCCGCGGCTTCTCGGGAACGCTGCGCAGGCCGCGGTAGCTCTTGCCGAACAGGGCGGCCAGCACGGCGTCAGGCCGGACGGGAGCGCGGAACTGGCGGCCGTGCAGGGTCTCGTGATGATCCTTGCCGAACCACTCGGCCTGGAACCGGAACCCGGCGAACCCGCCGCCCAGACCGGGGTCGACATAGCTGTGCACGCCAGGGCGCCGTCGGCCCCGGCGGGTGTGCCGCAGCCGCAGCCGTTCCAGTCGGGCCGGGCCCAGCCGGGCGCCGAGGCGCTCGATCGCGCCGCCGGAGGCGTCCGGAGCCTCGCTGGCGAGGGTCATCCGGTGCAGCAGTCGCAGGACGCCGCGGCGGACGAGCTGGCTGGGGGCGAATCCCTCGTTGACGCTGTCCAGGACGCGGATGGTGATCCCCGGCAGGGCGTCGGGGTGCTCCGGACGCTCGCCGCCGGACAGCACCACCCTCGGGGCGAGGCTGCTCCGGGCCGGGTTGCCGGCCAGGTCGTCCAGCCACAACGTCGGGGGAAGCTGGTCGCGCCAGCGGGCGAGCTTGTCGTAGGCGCGGCGGTGCATCGCCAGGGTGATCGGGCCGCTCCACGGTGTCAGCTCGCCGACGGTGACCGCGTCCAGCAGGGTCCGGCCGAACAGGAAGTACGCCACGTTCCGGGCCCGGCAGAAGGTGTCGAACCGGACCAGCACCTCCAGGTCGGGTCGCTCGGGCGCGACGCGGGTGCCCGCCACCAGCGCCGACCGGCGCGCCTCGGCCAGCTGCGCCTCGGTGAGCGGCAGCGGGCTCGCTCCCGTGGCGAGGCAGGCCAGGTCTTCCTCGCCGGCGGCCGCCGGATCGACCGGATCCCGGTCCGGGTCTGCGTTCGGGGCGTGCCCGTCGAGCAGGCGCGCGACCCACTCCAGCCGCACCACGGCGGCCTCGGGCGTCGCCGCCGCGAGCCGGGCGGCGATCCGGTCCGAGGCGGCCCGGAAGCGGGCCGCCGGGCCGACGTCGGCGCCGGGCAGGCCGGCCAGCAGGGACCGCCAGACCGGCGGCAGGCAGAGGGCTGTGGCGTGGCCGCGAGCAATCCCGAGCCGCTGGGCGACGTCATGGCTGAGGAGGCCGACGACTCCGGGCCCGGTCAGGCTGATCGCCCGCCCGGCCAGGTTCGCCGCCTTCAGCACGTCGCGGTCAGTGGCCGGGCCGGGCTTGCGGATCGCATCGAACAGGCGCCGGGCCAGCAACCCGAGCGCCTCGAGGGCGTAGGCGGTGCTCTCATCGGTGGCGGTCGGGAGCCAGGCCGCCTCGATGGCCCTGGCCAGGGCGCCCAGCATCGCGCTGCGCCGCTGGTAGCTGCTCGCAGCCGACCACACGGTGCTGTCGAGCACGGCGACCTCGGGCAGCAGGCAGTCCTGCCAGACCTGCCGCAGGCCCTGCGGCGTCCGCACCACGGCGAAGCTGGTCGATTCTGCCCCGAGACTGCCCGGGGTCGCGACGACGAGGTGGGGGGTGGCGGAGAACCCGGCGCCGGTGTTGGGCGGCACGCTCAGGCCCGGACCGTCGGCCAGCAGCTTCACCAGCTTCCCGACGCTGATCGCGGCCTCGTCCCCGACGGTGAGGACGCCGTCGCAGTCGTGGTGCCGGAAGGTCGTGACCGCCGCGACGACATCCTGCCAGTCGGGCACCGTGGCGAAGCTGTCGAACCGGACGAGTTCGACACCCAGTCTGGCCAGATAGTCGGCCAACTCGAGCTGGTCGAAGCCGGCATCGGCCACCAGCAGGACCCGCGACATCCCGTGCCGGGCGAACTCGCGGCCCAGGTGGACGTAACCACGGGTCTCGCAGATGGTGCGCTGCGCCGCCAGGTCGGCCGCCCGAGCCTGTCGGATCGTCTCGGCGAAGTCCGGGGTGTCGACTGCGCGATCGATCCACCGGCCGGCGAGGTCCGCCACGGCGATCCTCGACTGCTTCGCCACCCGGTTCAGCGCGGTGATCGCCGGTGCGGGGTCGTCGGCGGCAGCGGTGGTGAGCTGGGTGAGCCACTGCGCGGCGACGGGGGCCGACAGCTTCAGGACCGGCCAGCAGGCAGCGTTGCCAACGCCGGAGGCGCCCGTGATCCGCGCGAGCGCGCCATCGCGGACGAGCACCTTCAGCGCGTCGGGGGCCGGCGCGGCCAGGCTGCCCGACCCGAACCGACCGGCCGAACCCGGGTCGAGTCGGGTCCCGTCCCCAGCGGCCGGGTCGTACAGGGCGACGTCACCGTGGGGGTCGGCGGCCACGAGTTCGAGCACCTCGTCGGTGAACACCAGGTCATCGGCGATCACCAGCACCGCGTCCTCGCCGACGGGACGGCCGCTGCCGGCGGGCTGCGTCCAGCCCGGCTCCGGGCCGGGGTGGGCGAACCGGACGGCGACCCGCGTCCGGTAGGGGCGGGCGGCCTCCCCCCGCGCGTCCTCGTCCCAGGTGCCGACCACGAGGATCTCGGTGACTCCCCGACCCGCCAACAGCCGGACCTGACGGCCGAAGACCGTCTCGCCGCTGCCGACCCGGAGCAGCGCCGGGTCGGTTGGCTGCGACGGCCTGCCGAGCAGGCCGCCGTCGAGGATCAGCGCCCGCATCGCCGGCGGGTCCGCCTCGCTCGGGCAGGGGGGTGCGGACGAGCTTGGGGGGTCAGCATGGCTCCCATTCTCGCCCAGCCAACCGGTCCTTGCCCGGACCAAGGGCGTTAGCCGTCACGGCGCCGCGAGTGCGTCCGGCAGCGCGGTGAAGGCGTGGGAGCGCAGCGAGCGGTCCCGCAGGCTCGGCACGCCCCGGTACCCGGGGCCGTAGATGCACGCCAGCATGTCCTCGGCACGGTCAGGAATCGGCACCTGCAGTCCCTCGAATCCGACCCGGCGGCCCTGCCCGAACCACTCCCGCGGGAAGACCTCGCGCTCCAGCGGGTAGTAGCTGCACAGGTTCGCCCAATGGGTCGCCTCCGGCCCGGCGTTGAACTGCGACTGCACCCAGGTGATCCAGCGGTGCAGGATCGGCGGCTTCAGGAACCGGGTCACCAGATAGAGCGGGATCCGTGCCACGGGGTTGCGGCGAAGCCCGCGGGAGCGGCCCGAGCTCATGAACAGGGCGCGCCGCAGGGTGCGCAGCAGTACCTTCTGCACGGCGAACCGCCCTCCGGCGGTCTGGCTGACCGCATCCACCGGGAAGATGTCGAGGTAGGGACCGTTGAAACTGGCCAGCGCTGCGATCTTGGGCAGTACGAACCTGCTGGGACGGGTCGTCTGGAGCTTGGCGCCGAAGACCCAGTGCCGCGGGTTGGTCTCGAAGCAGTCCAGGTTCAGCCAGTCCGGCAGGTGCCCGGCCCGCGCCAACTCGACGAAGCGGCGGTAGTCCTCCCGCGGCAGCATGACGTCGACGTCGTCGTCCCAGGGGATGAAGCCGCCGTGCCGGACGGCGCCCAGGATGGAGCCCTCGCTGAGGTAGTAGCGCAGGCCGTGGGTGGTGCAGAACTCGTCGAAGGCCTGCAGGATCTCCAGCTCGGCGGCCTGCAGCTCGGCCAGGTCGCGCATCACGTCCGCCGAGGCCGGGAGCGCGGCCCGGGTCACGTCGGCCAGCGGGTACGGCTCGCTGCGCAACTCGAGGACGAACTCGTACACCGTGCGCAGCTCCGCCACGGTGGGCACCACCGGGCTGTTGCCGAGCCGCTCGGCGTTGACCGAGGCGAGCAGGTCGTCGACGTCGTCTGGCGACTGCGGAACCGGTGCGGCCAGCCGCAGCGCCTCGATGATCACGCCGAGCTTGGCGGCCGCGCCTGCGGGGGTCTCCGTGCCGAACACCTCGGAGAGTTCGGCCAGCGCCGGCTGAACCGGCTCCGCGCGGACCGGGTCGGTCTCGGCCAGGTGGGCGTAGTACCGCCAGATCCCGCGCAGGCACAGCGCTGCCGCGTGACCGTGGGCGATGCCGTACCGGGCCGTCAGCCCGTAGCTCATCGCGTGCGGCGCCGTCGTCTTGGTGAGGTTGATCGCCCGGCCGCTCAGGTTGGCGGCCCGTTGCATCCGGCGGGTGAGGTCCTCGTCGAAGCCGGTGGCCTTGTGGAAGTAGGCGAAGCAGTCGTCGAGGATGAGCCGCAGTCCCTGGCGGGCGTACTCGCGGCTGCGTGGGGTCGCCGAGCTGGCCCACAGCGACTCAACGCACTGGGCCAGGGCGTCCAGCAGGCTGGCCTTCTTGTGGTACTCCGGCAGTCCCTCCAGCAGGCGCGGCTCCAGCAGCGCCCAGTCGGGCAGCGCGGCGTCGTGGGCGACGGAGTGCTTCTCCCCCTCGATGTAGACGACCGCGAAGTGGGTGGACTCGCTGCCGGTGCCGGCGGTGGTGGGTACCGCGAGGTGCGGCACTGTGCGCGCCAGCGGAGCCCCGGAGGCGGGGAAGTCCGGGCTGTCGGTGGCCGCGAGCAGCTTGATGCACTTGGCGACATCCATCGCGCTGCCGCCGCCGACCGAGATCAGGCTGTCGCAGCCCTGCTCCTGCAGCAGGCGCAAGCCGGCGTGGACCTCCTCCAGCCTGGGGTTGGCGGAGTAGGCGTCGAAGACGACCGGGCTCAGCTCCTTCTCGAGGACGTCACGGATGATCGAGTTCCGGTATCCGCTGCCCCCGACGACGAGGGGACGGTGGGCGCCGGCGGCGCGCAGCAGGTCCGGGATCCGCCGGTAGTCGTCCGGCTCGGCCAGGACCGGCTGCTCGGCGAAGTCGAACAGCCGGATCGCGCTCGACACCTCCGCCAGGTCGTCAAGGGTGTCGACCTCGCTGACGAAGTCGGCGGCGTAGGAGAAGGCCTGGATGCCGGCCTCGGCGCTCACCTCGTTGAGGGCGTTCTCGGCGTAGACCCCGGTGTTGCCGGCCGCCACGAAGGCGGCGACCCGGTCCAGCCAGATCTCCAGGGCCCGACGGCTGAGCTTGTACAGCGGCTGGAAGGCCACGCAGTCCTGGCCGAAGGAGGTCACCGAGACCTCGGTGATGAGGTCTCCGGACAGTCGCGCCTTGAAGTCCTTGTCGGGCAGCGGCAGGTCGCGGTTGACCGCCCCCAGGTCGGGGCGGGGGTCGGCCAGGAGCCGGGCCAGCACGCCGCCGTTGAAGACCAGGTCGCCGTGCAGCAGCAGGACGTCGTCGGCCAGGTACTCCCGGGCCAGGTGCATCGAGTAGAGGTAGTTGGTCTGGTCGTAGACCTCGTTCGGCACGAACCTGACGTCCAGCCCGCCGAACCGCGGCTCGGCGGCCACCGCCTCCAGTTGCCCGGCGTGGGGACCGGTGGTGACGACGACCTCGGTGATGCCGTGGGCGGCCAGCAAGCGCAGCTGCCGGGCGAAGATCGGTTCCCCGTTCGACAGCCGGGCCATCGACTTGTGGTGGTCGCGGGTGAATTCACCCATCCGGTTGCCGAGCCCGGAGTTGAAGATCAGTGCCTTCAAGGCCGCGATGCTCCGAACTGCGCCATCATGTCGACCTTGTTGGCCGCTGGAGCGATGGTGGGCCGCCCCAGGTCCGGACGGGAGCCCTGGGCCACCTCGACGACCAGCGCCGAGCGGGGGGCGGCGGCGAGCCGGCGGACGGCGTCGGCAAGGTCCGCCTCGTCGCACACCGACTCGACGTGCTCGAACCCTGCCGCGGTGAGGATGGCGGCGACGTCGATGTCGAAGGCGACCGTCGGCTGGCCCCCGACCGATTCATGGGCGCCGTTGTTGATCAGCAGATAGCGGAAGTTCCGCCCGGCCCGCTGCGCGGTCACCGCCAGCGACCCGAGGTGCATCAGGAAGCCACCGTCGCCGTCGATGCACAGGACGGTCTCGTCGGTGCCCGGGCACATCCCCATCGCGATGGACGCGGCGTGGCCCATGCCGCCGACGGTGAGGAAGTCGTGGCTGTGGCCCTCGCCCCGCCGCTCGCGGATCTCGAACAGCTCGCGGGAGGTCTTGCCGGTGGTCGACACCACGAAGGCGTCCGGCCCGATCACCTCAGCGACGATCTCCAGGGCGCGCTCCCGGGTGAGGCGGAGCGAGGTCGGGCGTTCAGCGGCCGGGTACCGCGCGAAGCTGCCCTTGCGGACGACCAGGGCGACCGGGGCGCTGCTGCTGCGCATCTGCTCGACCGCCCAGTCGACCTGCGCCTCCCACTGCTGCGGGTCGAGCACCTGGTAGGGCACCTCCAGGGTGTCCAGGGTCGGCAGCGTCAACCGGCCCTGCGCGACGTGCTGCGGCTCGTCCTTCACCCCCGGCTCGCCGCGCCACCCGACCACCAGCAGCATCGGGACGCCGTACACCTGCGGGTGGGCCAGTGAGAGCAGCGGGTTGACCGTGTTGCCCAGGCCGGAGTTCTGCAGGTACACGGCGGCGTAGTTACCGGTCGCGATGTGGTAGCCGCAGGCGAGGGCGACCGCGTTGCCCTCGTTGGCGGTGATGACGTTCTTCTCACGCGGCGAGCGCTCCTCGATGCAGGCGCACAGGTCCTGCAGCAGGGAGTCCGGCACGCCGGCGAACAGGTCGATGCCATGGCCGCCGAGGCAGGCGTGGAAGGCCACCGGGTCGATCAGGTGCACGCTCACTCCGGAATCAGGCTCAGGACGTCCTTGATGGACATGATCTCGTGGTCGACTTCCTTGCTGCGCCGGCAGTCGAGGATCCGCCGGGCGGTGTGCAGCATGGCCGGGTACGCGCTGCGCAGCAGGTGGTTGGCGTGGATGATGATGTTGGCCCCCCAGTCGGCCAGTTCCTCCTCGTAGAACTGGTTGTAGGTGGTCGGGACCAGCGCCACCGGGGTCTCCGCGGAGAACTCGCGGAACCGCCGCATGAACTCGCGGATCTCCTCGCCGTCGGAGTGCCGGGAGTGGATCATGATCCCGTCTGCACCCCCGGAGAGGTAGGTCTTGGCGCGGCGCAGCGCGTCGTCCACCCCGGCCCCGGCGATCAGGCTCTCCAGACGCGCGATGATCATGAAGTCGCGGGTGGACTGGCTCTGCTTGCCGATGTTGATCTTGTTGGCGAACTCGGCCGGGTCGTCCAGGGTCTGCACCGCGTCGGTTCCGAACAGGGAGTTCTGCTTCAGGCCGGTCTTGTCCTCGATGATGACCGCCGAGACACCGCGGCGCTCCAGCGTCCGGACGGTGTAGCCGAAGTGCTCCTCGCGGCCGCCGGTGTCGCCGTCGACGATGATCGGCTTGGTCGAGACCTCCATGATCTCGTCGATTGTCCGCAGCCGGCTGGTGAGGTCGACCAGTTCGATGTCGGGCTTGCCCTTGAACGTGGAGTCGCACAGGCTCGACACCCACATCGCGTCGAACTCGCGGACCTCGACGGTCTCGGGGTCGGTGGCCTTCACGTTCTCGACGATCAGGGCGCTCAGCCCGTTGGACGCCTCGATCGCCCGCAGGTAGGGCTTGAGCCCGAGCAGCCGGCGCAGCTTGGAGCGGCGGATCTCGCTGGTGTTCATCAAGGGGCGAAGCGCCCGTTCCAGGTCGGATCCGGACACTCCCGTGGTGGCCGGGATCTCGACCAGTTCGCCGCCGTACTCGGCCAGCAGCTCGATCACCTCGGTGCGCACCATCGCCTGGACCCCCTGGGTCCAGTCGTCACCGTGCACGACGTAGTCGGGCCGCAGCCGGCGGATGTTGTCGGCGTAGGAGAGGGTCTCCTGGGGCACCACGCGGGAGACGTTCCGCAGGCTGGCGAACAGCGCGCGGCGGGACTCGAAATCGAGGATCGGCAGCCGTTTGTAGGTGGCAATTGCCTGGTCAGTGAGAAGTCCGACCGTCACTTCCCCGAGTTTTGCACCGACTTCAAGGACATTCAGGTGGCCTTGGTGGAGGATGTCTGAGGAAATGGCTATGTAGACTGATTTCCCGTTTGGCATCAACAACTCCTGGAGAGAACCCTTGAAGACCCTACCGTCTTCAGGCTGGCCGAGTTTCGATGAGGAGCGGGCGGGTGCATCGTTTTGTATGACCAGCGGCAGTATAGGGGAACCTTGGCTCAGCCTGTGACACCTGCAGCGACGCTCAGCGTGGCGCTCGCCGCGGCCGGAAGATCGGACGAGTTCGCGGCCTCGATCCTGTCGATCCTGCGCCAGCCGCTGGACCTTGAGGTCGTCGTGGTTGACGACGGATCCGCCCCCGAGCCCGCCGCCGTGGCCCGTCGGCTGTCCCGCAGCGATCGGCGGGTGCGGGTGATCACCGATCGCCGCGACGGGGTGCCGGGGTTCGCCGGGCTGGCCGCCGCCCGCGGACGCTACCTCGTCCTTGCCCGCCCGGACGGACTGACCGCCCACGGCGGCTACGCGGCCCTGGTGGAAAGTCTGGAGGACAGCGGCTCCGACCTCGCCGTCGGCGCGGTCGGCGACGACCCGTTGGCCAGAGCGCTGCGGCCCGACACCCTGGACCCGGGACTCGCCCTCACCCCGGTCGAGCGCCCCGACGTGGCGCTGGCCGACCTCGCGGCCGTGGTCTTCCGGCGGTCTTCCCTGGCCGAGGCAGGCGCTCTGGACCGCGACTGCGATCCCGGGCCGACCGGACGGCTGCTGCTGGCCCGTGCCTTCGCCGCCGCCCGCGCCGTCGACGTCGGCACCGCCGTGGTGTGCTACCCGCCCCAAGCCGCCGCGCCCTCGCTGGACGACTGGCTCGCCGAGAGCGGGCAGGTGCTGGAACTCCTGACCGGAGCCGACCGGCCGGACGCCGCCGAGCGCTTCGCCGGGCAGGTCCTCGGCATCGTTGTGGAACGGTCGGGCGAGCTCGTCGCGTCCGATCCCGCTACCGCCGACCGCGGCGCGGCTGTCGTCAGTCGGGCGGTCGCCGCGGCCTCGACCGCCCGACTGGCACGCCTGCCGGCACGCGACCGCTGGCGGCTCGCCCTGCTCGCGCTGGCCCAGCCGGCCCTGCTGCCGCAGCGCGACGGCGCGACCGGTGCCGACGCTGTGTCGGCGCTGGACGCCCTGGACGGGCCGCCGCCGGAGAAGCTCCGCCCGCTGCTCGGCCTGGGCGGGGACACGTTGGCCGACGGCTTCCGCCGCCGGTTCCTGCCGACACCACCACCCCCGCCTGCCGCGCCGGGCACTGGCGGGACGCCGGACATCTCGGTGGTGATCCCCACCCATGATGTCGAGGACTACCTCGACGAGCTGCTGGACAGCGTCCGGGCGGCGGCGGGCCCACGGCTGGAGATCATCGTCGTCGACGACCATTCCAGCGACACCACCTGGCAGATCCTGGAGCGGCACGCCCGACAGGACGCCCGGCTCCGACTGCTGCGGTCCCCGGTCCGAGGCGGCGGGGCGGCCCGCAACACCGGGGTTGCCGCGGCCACCGGGGAGTGGCTCTGCTTCGCCGACGGTGACGACATCGTCCCGCCGGACGCCTACGCGGCCATGCTGGAGACCGCCCGGCGCACCGACGCCGAGATCGTCAGCGCGAGCTATGAGAAGTTCGGCGACACCTGGCGCTGGGACGGCGGAACGCTGTTCGGCTACGACCTCGAGCTGGACGCCGTCGAGCCGGCGCAGCACCCCCGCCTGCTCACCCACCGGGTGTGCTGGAACCGGCTGATCCGGCGCGATTTCTGGCTGGCCAACCAGCTGGAGTTCCCCAACGTCCCCCGCGCCAACGACATCGTCCCGATGACCAGGGCGCTGCTGGCTGCGCGGCGCATCAGCGTCGTCCCGGTGCTGAGCTACCGCTATCGCACCCGTCCGGGGTCGATGACCGCGGCGCAGGGCTCGGCGGTTGCCACGCTGAGCTACCTGACCCAGGAGACCGAGGCCGCCGGGCTGGTCGCCACTGCCGACCCGGCGGTACGCGCGGAGTACTGGTCGGTGATCCTGCCGGACGACTGCTGGAGGCACCTGCGGGCCTATCTCGGCGGGATGGCCGACCGGGCCCCCGACGAGCAGGAGATGAGTCGCCTGGCCGCCGCGCTGTCCGGCCTGGTCGGGCTGGCTCCGACCACCGCCTGGCGCGGCCTGTCATCGGTGCAGCGGGCGATCTACGCCTTGGGCTGCGCCGGCCGGCCGGTGGACGCCGCCCGCCTGCTGCCGATCACCGACCGGCGCGGCAACCTCGGCCGTCCGACCGCCCTCGCGGCTGCGGACGCGGTGGCGATCCTGGCCGCGGTCGCCGACACAGGCCGGCTGTCGCCCGCCGAACTGGCCGAGTTGCTCGCCACGGTGCTGGTTCCGGTGCTCAGCACCCAACCGGCGATCGCGGCCCCGGTCGCAACGGCCGCTGCCGCCCTGGCCCGGCTGGCGGCGCAGGCCGGCCCGCTGGCCGCCCGCCCCGGGACCTCCGAGGAACGTGTCGCCAGGGCGCTGCGGTCCGGCGACGGGGAGGCCCTGCGGCACTCGATGGACTGCCCCACGCTGAGGGTTGCGGCGCGCCTGCACCACCTGCCGGTCACCCGGCTGGCCGGCACCGATGATCCGTCCGGGGGCCGCCCGGTGTGGCTGGTCGCCTCACGCAAGCAGGACGGCCGCTGGCAGCACCATCCGGTGGGCCGGCCCGAGGCGGACGGGCCCGGGTGGCGGATCCGGCTGCGACCGGACAGCCTGCCGGGCCTGGGCCGCTGGCGACTCAGCCTGCGCTGGGAGGACGACTGGGGTACCCGGACCGCTCG
>JAEZHJ010000040.1 GCA_023436925.1 Actinomycetes bacterium | reverse complement strand
TCAGGCCACGCTGGCCCTTGCCCACCGGGGCGACCAGGTCGATGATCCGGCCGGTCATGTTCAGCGGAGTGGTCTCCAGCTTGAACCGCTCCTGCGGGTACAGCGGGGTCAGCTTGGCGAACTCCGGACGATCCTTCGCCTTCTCGGGGGCGTCGGCGTTCACCGTGTCGATGCGCACCAGCGGGTTGAACTTCTCCCGCCGCTCGCCGTCGCGGGGCTGGCGGATCGCGCCGGTGATGATGTCACCCTTGCGCAGGCCGTACTTGCGCACCATCGACAGCGACACGTAGGCATCGTTCGAGCCGGGCAGGTAGCCCGAGGTGCGGACGAAGGCGTAGTTGTCCAGCACGTCGAGGATGCCGGAGATGTCGACGACGACGTCGTCCTCGGAGATGGTCGGCTCGGCCTCCATCCGGTCCATCGGCAGGTTGCCCCCGCCCCCGCCACGGGTGCGGCGGTTCTGCCGGTCCCGGTTGCGGCGGCGGCGACCGCGCCGGCCGGAGCCGAAGTCGTCCTCGACCGAGTCGCGGTCCATCCGCTGGGAAGACCGGTCGTTGCTGGACTCCTGGGACTCGGAACGCTGCCGCTCCTGCCGGTCGCCCTGCTGCCGGTCGCCCTGCTGGCGATCGCCCTGCTGGCGGTCGCCCTGCTGGCGCTCACCCTGCTGGTTCTCGCCGCCCGACCGGTCGGACTGGCGGTTGCGTCGATTGCGGCCACCCTCGGCACGCAGTGCCTCGAGGCGGCTCGCGACATCGTCGCCGCCGGCGGAGACCAGCGAGGGCTGGCTGGGGGCCTGCTGCGACTCGGGTTCGGGGGCCCGCTTGGGCTCCCGCTCGGAGCGCTTCGGCTCGGAGTCGGCCTTCGGCTCGGCGGACGGCTGGTCCTTGGCCGGGCGGCGGCTGCGTGCCGCGGGCTCGGCGGACGCGGCACCGCTGCCGCCGGCCGCCTTGATGGCCTCAACCAGCGCTCCCTTGCGGAGGCCGGAGGCGCCCTTGATGCCCATCTGGGACGCCAGCGCCTTCAGTTCGGGCAGGAGCATCGACTCGATGCCCCGCCGCGAGCCGGCGGCTGAGGTCGGCTTGAGCGTGTCGGTCACGGGGTTCCTTTCGGAAAGGGGATTGCGTGCGGTGGGCACGCCGAGCGTGGAGACGATCCGCACGACGACGCGTGTCCAGCGAATCCTGGTCCAGCGCGTGATCCTGACTGGTGAGGGATCACTGCTTCGGCGGGTGGCACCCGCCACGCCCGACCTGGTGGGGGCGGTGGCGCACAACTGCGACCACGCAAGGATAGCACCCCGGGCCGAACTCGCCTTACAACCCCGCGAAGGCGTCGTCAAACGCGGCCTGCAGCTCCGCCAGGGTGCGCGTGACCCGGAACTGCGGGAACTGCGCGACCAGCGAATCTGGCGGGTCGACGAGGATCCCCGCCTCGGCCTCGGACAGCATCGCGGTGTCGTTGTAGGAGTCGCCGGCGGCGACGACCTTGAAGTTCAGCTCGTGGAAGGCGCGGACGGCGGCCCGCTTGCTGTCGGCCTGGCGCAGCCGGTAGCCGGCGATCCGGTCGCCGTCCACCTCGAGCCGGTGGCAGAACAGCGCCGGGTAGCCGAGCTGGGCCATCAGCGGCATCGCGAACTCGTAGTAGGTGTCGGACAGGATGACGACCTGCGCCCGCCGGCGCAGCTCGTCAAGGAACTCGCGCGCGCCGGGCAGCGGTCCCAGCTCGGCGATCACCGACTGGATGGTCGACAACCCGATGCCGTGCTCATCGAGCACCTTCAGGCGGTGCCGCATCAGCTCGTCGTAGTCGGCGACGTCGCGGGTGGTCAGGCGGAGTTCGGGAAGCCCGGTGCGCTCGGCGACGCCGATCCAGATCTCGGGGACGAGGACGCCCTCGAGGTCGAGGCAGGCCAACTGCATCAGTTGCCCTCCACCCGCATCACCGAGATGGACTCGCTGACCTCCGGCAGTGCCGCCAGCCTGGCGATCGTGGCCCGCAGCGCGGCGTCGGGAGCAACGTGGGTCATCACGCCGAGGCGGGCGCTGGACTCCACCGCGGCCCCGTCCTGGCGGACCGCCTGCAGCGAGATCCCGTGCTCGGCGAAGCAGCCGGCCACCTTCGACAGCACGCCGGGCTCGTCGGTCACGTGCAGCGAGACGTAGTAGCGCGAGGCGACCTCCCCCGGCGGCGTGATGCCCCGGGCGGAGTAGGCGGACTCCCCCGGCCCGAGCGCGCCGCGCACCCGGTTGCGGGCGGCCGTCACGACGTCACCCATCACGGCCGAGGCGGTCGGCTGGCCGCCGGCGCCGGGGCCCATGAACATCAGCCGGCCGGCATCGCGGGATTCGATCACGATGGCGTTGTAGGCACCGGGGATGTTCGCCAGCGGGTGGCTGCGCGGCACCATCGTCGGGTGGACGCCCACGGCGATCCGGCCGTCGGGCGACAGCGCGCAGTTGGCGAGCAGCTTGATGACGCAGCCCATCTCCTTGGCGGCGGCGACGTCTTCCAGGCTCACCCGGGAGATCCCCTCCCGGTCGACGTCGGCCAGCCGGACCCGGGAGTGGAAGGCGAGGGAGGCCAGGATCGCCGCCTTGGCGGCCGCGTCGAAGCCCTCGACGTCGGCGGTCGGGTCGGCCTCGGCGTAGCCCAGCTGCTGGGCCTCGGCGAGCACCGCCTCGAAGCTCTCGCCCGTGGTGTGCATCTTGTCGAGGATGAAGTTGGTGGTGCCGTTGACGATCCCCTTGACGGCCAGCACGGTGTCGCCGACCAGGGACTCGCGCAGCGGCCGGATGATCGGGATGGCTCCGGCGGCCGCGGCCTCGAAGTAGAGGTCGACTCCGCTGGCCTCGGCCGCGGCGTAGAGGGTGCCGCCGTCCTCGGCGAGCAGCGCCTTGTTGGCGGTCACCACCGAGGCACCTGCCGACATCGCCGCGAGGATCAGGCTGCGGGCGGGCTCGATGCCGCCGAGCAGTTCGATCACCAGGTCGATGTCGCCGCGACCGACGAGCGCCGCGGCGTCGTCGGTCAGCAGCGCCGGGTCGATCCCCGGGCGCGGACGGGCCAGGTCGCGCACCGCGATCCCGACCAACTCCAGCGGACGGCCCACGCGGGCACGCAGGTCATCGGACTGGGTCAGCAGGATCCGTGCCACCTGGGACCCGACCACCCCGCACCCGAGCAGGGCAACCTTGAGCGGGACACTGGTTGTCATCGCCGTCCTTCGTCCTTCAGTTGGTGGCGCCGGCGTCCAGCGCCAGCAGGTCATCGAGGGTTTCGCGGCGGATCAGCGTGGTGACCTGCCCGTCGCGGACAGACACTACCGGCGGCCGCGGGGTGTGGTTGTAGTTGCTGGCCATCGACCGGCTGTACGCGCCGGCGGCGGGCACCGCGATCAGGTCGCCGGGCTTCAGGTCGGACGGCAGGAACTCGTCGCGGACCAGGATGTCACCGCCCTCGCAGTGCAGTCCGACCACCCGGGACACCACCGGCTCGGCCTGCGAGGTGCGGGAGGCGAGCGTGGCGGAGTACTCCGCGCCGTAGAGCGCCGGACGGATGTTGTCGCTCATCCCGCCGTCCACCGACACGTAGCGGCGCGTCATGCCGCCGCCGATCTCGACCACCTTGACGGTGCCGACCCGGTAGACCGCCAGGGCGGACGGGCCGACGATCGCACGTCCGGGCTCGATCGAGATGGCGGGCTCGGTCAGGCCGAAGGCGCGGACCTCGTGGTCGATGATCTCGCGCAGCCCGGCGGCGAGCTGGGCGGCCGGGGCGGGGTCGTCGTCCTTGATGTAGGCGATCCCGAAGCCGCCGCCGAGGTCGAGTTCGGGCAGCGACACCCCGGTGGCCTCCTTGAACTGGCTGACCAGCTTGAGGGTGCGCCGGGCGGCGACCTCGAAACCGTTGGTGTCGAAGATCTGCGACCCGATGTGGGAGTGGATCCCCCGCAGCTCGAGCCGGGGGCTGTGGTAGCAGCGCACCATCGCCACCAGCGCCTGCCCGCCCTGGATCGAGAAGCCGAACTTCTGGTCCTCGTGGGCGGTGGCGATGTACTCATGGGTGTGGGCCTCGACGCCGGTGGTGACCCGCACCATCACCCGCGCGGTGGTGTCGAGTTCGGCGCACAGGCGTTCCAGCCGGGTGATCTCGTCGGCGGAGTCGACGATGATCCGGCCGACCCCCTTGGCCAGGCCGAGCCGCAACTCCTGCTCGCTCTTGTTGTTGCCGTGCATGCCGATCAGCTCCGGCGGCACCCCGGCGCGCAGCGCGACGGTGAGTTCACCCAGGGAGCAGACGTCCAGGCCGAGGCCCTCCTGCGCCACCCAGCGGGCCACCGTGGTGCACAGGAAGGCCTTGCCGGCGTAGTAGACCTGCCAGCCGGCGAAGGCATCGCGCCACTCGGCGGCGCGGGCGCGGAAGTCGTCCTCGTCCATCACGTACGCCGGGGTGCCGACCTGCTCGACCAGGTCGGTGAGCTTCAGCCCGCCGACCGAGATGACGCCGTCCTCGCCCCGGGAGACCGTCCGGCTCCACAGCTTGGGGACGAGCGCGTTCACGTCGTCCGGCCGGGTCAGCCAGACCGGCGCCGGCTGGGTCGCATCGGCATGGATCGAGCCCGCAACGTGCATGTGGGTCATGCCGGATACTGTGCCACGCCGTGACCTGCCTCCCTCGCCGGGGCGGCAATGGTGGTCACCCGGCGGTGACCACCGCCACGTCCAGGCTGTGCTCGACCTCGGCCAGCCGCAGCCCCTGGGCGTCACTCACGGCCGCCCCGTCGGCGGTGACGGTGAGCGTGCCGCAGGCCGAGCCGAGGCAGTCGTCGGTGAACCGGACGCCCCAGATCGTGAAGAACTGGCCCAGGGTGACCTGCTGGACCCCGCGACCCTCCAGCCACACCACCCCTGACTCGTCATGGGTGTGGACGGGGGCCTGCAGCGCCCGCGGCAGGTCAAGGCCGATCCCCGGCACCAGCGGCACCGCCTCACCGTCGATCGCCAGGGTGAGGGTGAACACCCGCTGGTCGGTGGTGTCGTCCAGCCGGGACGCCGGAACGCCCGCCGCGTCGAAGTGCGAGATGCCGTCGCGCGGAGCCGGCCACGGTGGCGGGGTGTCGCGCAGCACGGCCGGCGCGGGCGGCGCCTTGGCGACGCAGCCCGCCAGCAAGGCCAGGGCCAGCACGGTCGCCACGGCGCGCAGGGTCCTCACGCGGACAGGATAGGGCGGTGAACCGGGGGGTCCGATGTTTGCTAGAGTTGCGGAGGCCCGGGCGACCGGGCAGGCCCCCGTAGCTCAGGGGATAGAGCACCGCCCTCCGGAGGCGGGAGCAGAGGTTCGAATCCTCTCGGGGGCGCAGTACCTGCCGACTTGACCGGTGAACCCTTCCTCGGTTCACCGGTCTCGCCATTTCCGGACCCTTTTCCACCCCGCACAAATGTGCGCGTCCGGGCTGTGGGCCCGGTAGGCATTCTTGCCTAGCCAGCAGGCTTTTTCAGGCCGTCAAATCGGCCCGGAGCAGGGCCTTTACCGGCATTGTCCGTTGTCATGGCCGGGCCGGCAGCGATCAGGCGGCATGGGCGGGCGCCCACGCTGGAGCCGGTGGCCCCGTGCCGGCTGAGCAACTCGCTACCCTCGGACCCAATGCCAACCACTGGCGCACCGCGTGGCCACCGCCGCTCGCGCGTTTAGTCGGTAGCATCGTGAAAGAGGCGAATCTCCTAGCCCGCGCAAGGAAGTGGAAAGAGTGGCTCGCACGCCCCAGGACGTGACCCCCGGCGACCCTGCCGCCGACTTCGGAGCCAACGACTGGCTCATCGAAGAACTCAGGGAGCAGTACCTGGCAGATCCCGAATCGGTGGACAGCAGTTGGGCTGTCTACTTCAAGTCCAGTACCGACGGCCAGGCGCCGGCACCGACCGCCGTTGCCGCCCCGCCCCGGCCGGTCTCGCCCGCGCAGCCCGCCGCGAGCGCTCCCGCGGCTGCTCCTGATCGCCCCGCCACCCCGCCCACGCCGGACGCGACCCCGGCCGACCGCAACGGTGCGGCGGCCCCGGTCGCCGCTGAGGACGTCCCCGCCGTTGACGACGACTCCTCCGGTGCGGACGACGCCCCGGACCAGGAGCCCACCGGCCCGGTCACCCCGCGCACCCGCGCCCGGGTCGAGCGGCGCACCACCCGGGTGGGCGGTCCCGAGGCGCCCGGCACCGGTATGGGCGTTCCGCCGGACCTCCCGCGCCATGCGGCGACCCCGGCCTCGGCGCCCGCCGAACCGGTCGTGACCCCGCTGCGCGGCGCGCCGATGCGCACCGCGCAGAACATGGACGCCTCGCTGGCTGTGCCGACCGCCACCAGCGTCCGCGAGGTCCCGATGAAGCTGGCGATCGACCAGCGGCAGATGATCAACGAGCACCTGGCGCGGTCCACCGGCGGCAAGATCTCTTTCACGCACCTGATCGGCTACGCGATGGTCCGGGCGATGGTCGCGATGCCGGAGATGAACAACCACTTCGAGTCCGTCGACGGCAAGCCGAGCATGGTGGCGCCGCCGGCGATCAACCTCGGCCTGGCCATCGACCAGACCAAGCCGGACGGCACCCGCCAGTTGCTGGTCCCCAACATCAAGAACTGCGGGAACCTGAGCTTCGCCCAGTTCTGGTCGGCCTACGAGAAGCTGGTCCGCCGGGCGCGCAACGGCGAACTGACCGCGGACGACTTCGTCGGTACCACCGCCAGCCTGACCAACCCCGGCGGCCTGGGCACCAACCACTCGGTGCCGCGGCTGATGCCGGGCCAGAGCGTGATCCTGGGCGTCGGCTCGATCGACTACCCGCCGGAGTTCCAGGGCACCAGCCAGGAGCGGATCAACGACCTCGGCATCTCGAAGGTGACGACCCTCACGTCCACCTATGACCACCGGGTGATCCAGGGCGCCCAGTCCGGTGAGTTCCTGCGCCGCATCCACGAGCTGCTGATCGGCAAGCACGACTTCTACGACGAGATCTTCGCCTCGCTGCGGGTGCCCTACACCCCGATCCGCTGGGCGGCCGACACCAGCGACGACCGGCTCGGTGCGGTGCCGCGGGTGGCGCGGGTCTTCGCCCTGATCAACGCCTACCGCGCCCTGGGCCACTACATGGCCGACATCGACCCGCTGGAGTACCGCCAGCGCACCCACCCGGAACTGGCGATCGAGTACCACGGCCTCACCCTGTGGGACCTGGATCGAAGCTTCCCGATCGGCGACCTGGGCAGCCAGGACGGCCGCCAGCTGACGATGCGCGAGATCCTGGCCGGCCTGCGCAGCTCCTACTGCCGCACCGTCGGCGTGGAGTACATGCACATCGCCGACAACGAGCAGCGGGCCTGGATCCAGGAGCGGTTCGAGCGTCCGTTCGTCCCGTGGCCGCGGGAGGAGCACCTGCGGATCCTCGACAAGCTCAACGAGGCGGAGATCTTCGAGACCTTCCTGCAGACCAAGTTCGTCGGGCAGAAGCGGTTCTCCCTCGAGGGCGGCGAGTCGGCGATCGTGTTCCTCGACGAGGTCTGCGAGCGCGCCGCGAACGCCGACCTGGACGAGGCGATCATCGGCATGCCGCACCGTGGCCGGCTGAACGTGCTGGCCAACATCGTCGGCAAGTCCTACGCCCAGATCTTCCGCGAGTTCGACGGCGGCTTCGACCCCAGGCTGGCCGAGGGCTCCGGGGACGTGAAGTACCACCTCGGGTCCGAGGGCCAGTTCACCGCCGCCACCGGCAAGACGATCAAGACCTCGGTCGCTGCCAACCCGAGCCACCTCGAGGCGGTCAACCCGGTCCTGGAAGGCATCGTGCGGGCCAAGCTCGACCAGCACGCCCGGACCGACGGCGTCTTCCCGGTGCTTCCGGTGCTGATCCACGGCGATGCCAGCTTCGCGGGACAGGGCGTGGTCTACGAGACCCTGCAGATGAGCCAGCTGCGCGCCTACAAGACCGGCGGCACCATCCACCTGGTGATCAACAACCAGGTCGGCTTCACCACCGCGCCGGTCGAGTCCCGGTCGACGGTCTACGCCACCGACGTCGCCAAGGGCTTCCAGTCGCCGATCTTCCACGTCAACGGCGACGACCCCGAGGCGGTCGCCCGGGTCGCCCAGATCGCCTTCGACTTCCGGCAGCGGTTCGGCAAGGACGTCGTCATCGACCTGGTCTGCTACCGCCGCCGCGGCCACAACGAGGGCGACGACCCGAGCTTCACCCAGCCGCTGATGTACGACCTGATCGAGCAGAAGCGCAGCGTCCGCAAGCTCTACACCGAGGCGCTGATCGGTCGCGGCGACATCTCCACCGAGGACGCCGAGCAGGTCATCGGCCGGTTCCGGGAACGCCTCGAAGGGGTGTTCAAGGAGGTCCGCCAGGCCACGCCGGTGGAGGACGAGACCTACCGCAAGGCGCCCTACTACCCCGCCAAGCTCGGCAAGGACCGCGGCACCGCGATCACCGCCGAGACGATGGAGGCCGTCGCGGCCGCCCACCTCCGCTTCCCGCCCGGGTTCACCGTCCACCCCAAGGTGCTGCCCCAGCTGGAGCGCCGGGCGGACTCGATCCGCAACGGCCCCATCGACTGGGCGGGTGCGGAGATGCTCGCCTTCGGCTCGCTGCTGCTGGAGGGACGGCCGGTCCGGCTGGTCGGCCAGGATTCGCGCCGCGGCACCTTCAGCCACCGGTTCGCGGCGATCGTCGACCGGGTGACCAACGAGGCCTACGTGCCGCTGAAGCACCTGGCCGACGACCAGGGCCAGTTCCACGTGTTCGACTCGCTGCTCAGCGAGTACGCCGCGATGGGCTTCGAGTACGGCTACTCGGTGGCCGCCCCGGACGCCCTGGTGTGCTGGGAGGCGCAGTACGGCGACTTCGCCAACGGTGCCCAGACGATCGCCGACGAGTTCATCTCGGCCGGCAACTCCAAGTGGACCCAGAAGTCCGGGGTGGTGCTGCTGCTCCCCCACGGCTACGAGGGGCAGGGGCCCGACCACTCCTCGGCCCGCCTGGAACGATGGCTGACACTGTGTTCGGAGGGCTCGCTGGCGGTTTGCCAGCCGTCCACCCCGGCCAGCTACTTCCACCTGCTGCGCACCCACGCCTACGTGAACTGGCACCGCCCGGTGGTGATCGCCACCCCGAAGTCGATGCTGCGCAACAAGGCGGCGGTCTCCCCCATCGAGGAGTTCACCCAGGGGCGCTGGCAGCCGGCGATGGGCGACCCGACGATCACCGACCCGTCCGCGGTGCAACGGCTGCTGCTGTGCTCGGGCAAGATCCGCTGGGAGCTGGCCGCGGCGCGCACCGAGGCCGGGCTGGACGGCAAGGTGGCGATCCTGCCGCTGGAGCGGCTCTACCCGCTGCCCGCCCGCGAACTCGCCGCCGAACTGGACCGCTACCGGCACGTCACCGACGTCCGCTACGTCCAGGACGAACCGGAGAACCAGGGCGCCTGGTGGTTCCTGAAGGCCAACCTGCCGGCTGCGATCGCCGCCCACCTGCCCAGCTACGAGCTCAACCTGACCGGGATCACCCGCCCGGCGGCGTCCGCACCGGCGGTCGGCGCGCTGCGGGTGCACCACGAGCAGGCCATCGAACTGCTTGAGCGCGCACTCGGGGACTGAGCGGTGTACTTTACCGATCGCGGGATCGAGGAACTCCAGCAGCGTCGCGGCGAGGAGGAGGTCAGCTTCGACTGGCTGGCCGAGCAGTTGCGGGTGTTCGTCGACCTGTACCCCGACTTTGAGGTACCGGTGGAGCGCCTGGCCACCTGGCTGGCAAGGCTGGACGACGACGAGGACGAATGAGCTCACCACACGGCGTTGCTGACAGGTTCACCGAACTGGTCGGCAGGCCGCCGGAGGGTGTCTGGGTGGCACCCGGACGGATCAACCTGATCGGCGAGCACACCGACTACAACGGCGGCTTCGTGCTGCCGTTCGCGATCCCCCAGGCCGCCCGGCTGGCCGCGGCCCGGCGCCCTGATGGCCGCTGGCGGTTCACCTCGCTCGACCTGGACTCCACCGTGTGCAGCGACACGCTGCGCCCGGGCGAGACCGGCTGGCAGGCCTACCTGGCCGGCGTGGTGTGGGCACTACGGGAGGCCGGCCACGAGGTCGGCGGCGCGGACCTCGTCCTCACCTCCGACGTACCGATCGGCGCAGGGCTGTCGTCCTCGGCCGCCATCGAGTGCGCCACCCTGGCGGCGCTGTGCGACCTGTACGACCTGGACATCGCCCCGATGGAGCGCGCCCGGCTGGCGCAGCGGGCGGAGAATGCCTACGTCGGTGCCCCCACCGGGCTGATGGACCAGGCCGCGTCCACGCTGTGCACCACCGACCATGCGCTCTTCCTGGACTGCCACACGCTCCAGACCCGGCAGATTCCGCTGCAGCTGGCGGACGCCGGCCTGGAGATCCTGGTGATCGACACCCGGACGCCACACAGCCACGTCGACGGCGAGTACGCCGACCGTCGCGCCACCTGCGAACGCGCCGCAGCCATCCTCGGGGTGGACCTGCTGCGGGAGGTGACCGACCTCGACGCCGCCCTGGCCCGGCTCGACGAGCTGTCCGGACGTCGGGTGCGTCACGTGGTGACCGAGAATCAGCGGGTGCTGGACGCCGCCGACGCGCTCAGCGCCGGCGACTTCGCCCGAATGGGCGCGCTGATGACTGCCTCGCACGCCTCGATGCGCGACGACTACGAGATCACGGTGCCGACCGTGGACCTGGCCGTTGAGACCCTGTTGGGGTTCGGCGCGCTGGGCGCCCGGATGACCGGCGGCGGGTTCGGCGGCTGCGTCCTCGCGCTGGTTCCCGCCGGGTTGGCGGGAGCGGCGGCAGCGGCGGTCACGGAGGCCTTCGCGGCTGCCGGGTTCGGCGAACCCGTCAGCTTCCCGGGGCGTCCTTCTGCGGGGGCTCATCGCCTGTCCTGACCGGCCAGTCCAGCCCTCGGGCGGTGGACGGCAACGAGACCGCGACCACGGTGACGGCGGCCACCACGACTACCAGCCACGCCAGCGGCGCAGCCTCGGTCATGGTGAAGGCGACGATCAGGTTGAGCACCGACAGCGTCAGCACAGGGCCACGTCCGAGCAGGTGCCCGCGCCACAACGCCCACGCCGCGGCGATGCAGACGAGACCGTAAACCCCTAGCCAACCCGCGATTGCGCCGCTGAAGGTGCCGTGCCCGGAGGCCAGGGAGGCGATAGCGAACCCGATCACGAGCAGTCCTGAGGCCACCGCGCCCGCGCAGGCGACGACGGTGCCGGCGCTGCGCACCGGTCGCGGTTGGGGAGTTGGCACGCGGGCAGCCTACCCTCGCCGAACCGGTGACAGTGTGTTCACCCGACTTCGGCGTTCCTGAGCAGGTGACCGATGTTGAGCGCCTACACTTGTTACGGCGCTGGCCGCGGTCCATCCTTGAACAGGCGCCCCGAAGGTCCGCGCCCGGCCCCTTGCCGATTGGGCGTGTCACTCTCGCCTGCGGTAATCGACCCACTTAAGGAGATGTGTTCTTAATGGACTGGCGCCACCGAGCCGCCTGCCTGACCGAGGATCCGGAGCTGTTCTTCCCTGTCGGCAACACCGGACCCGCCCTCATGCAGATAGCAGAGGCCAAGAAGGTCTGCCGTCGCTGCGAGGTGAGGGAGACCTGCCTGCAGTGGGCGCTGGACGCCGGTCAGGACCACGGCGTGTGGGGCGGGTTGTCCGAGGACGAGCGCAGGTCGATGAAGCGCCGGGCGGCGCGAATGCGGGTCAAGACCGGCTGAGCCGGGCCGTCACGCCAGCGGCACGCGCACCGAGGCGACGGTACCGATCCCGTCCAGGCCCGGCAGCAGCGCGAACTCTCCTCCCAGGTCGTCGACCAGGGTGCTCACGATAGACAGCCCCAGGCTGGTCGAGGAACCGAGCGAGAAGTCGGCCGGCAGCGGCGCGCCATGGTTGACCACCTCGACCACGAGTTGGCCGTCCTCCTGCCGCGGCCGCACCCAGACACTGCCGGACTGGTCGCCCAGGCCGTGCTCGACGGCGTTCTGGCACAACTCGTTGAGGATCAGCGAGAGGCTGGTCGCCACCTCGGCCGGGACGAAGCCGAAGCTGCCCTCCCGCACCATTCTCACCTTGCCGCCGGTGGCGGCGACGTCACCCACCATCCGCAGCAGCCGGTCGGCCACATCGTCGAACTGAACCGAGGTGTCGAAGGCCTGCGAGAGGATCTCGTGCACCACCGCGATCGAGGTGACCCGCTTCATCGCGTCGTCCAGGGCTCCCTTGGCGTCCGGCGAAGTGATCCGGCGGGCCTGCAGCCGCAGCAGCGCCGCGACGGTCTGCAAGTTGTTCTTCACCCGGTGGTGGATCTCGCGGATGGTCGCGTCCTTGGTGACCAACTGGCGCTCCTGGAAACGGAGTTCCGTCGTGTCACGGCACATCACCAGCATGCCGCGCGGGCCCGCGTCGTCCCGCAGCGGAAGGATCCGCAGCCGCAGGGTGGCGCGGGGGCTTTCGAGCTCGACCTCGCGCTGCCCGCGTCCGGCCAGGGTGGACGCCAGCGGCACCTCGACCGGCTGGCGGTGGTCGGTCAGCAGGCCGAGCGTGACGGCCACGAACGGCTCCCCCTCCAGGTCGCCGGCCAGCCCCATCCGTCGATAGGCGGACAGGGCATTGGGGCTGGCGAAGCTGATCACTCCGGAGGGCTCGACCCGGATCGTGCCGTCGCCCACTCGTGGTGACACCCACGGCACCGGCTGGTCGCCCGGTAGCGGGAACTGGCCGCGGTGCACCATGCCGGCCAGCAGGTTCGCGGTGTCCAGGTAGGCGTCCTCCAGGGCGCCGGGAGCACGGACCCCCATCTGGTTGGTGTGCATCTCGACGATCCCGAAGCAGCGCTCGCCCTGGACGATCGGGATGGCCTTGATGTCGACCGGGATGCCGGCCTGCAGGCTGTTGCCCGAGGCGTGGCAGATTTCGCGGGACAGGAAGGCCTCGGTGACCAGGTGCTCGGGGTCATAGGCGATCTCCTCCCCCACCACGTCGTCCTCGAGCGAGGTGGGACCGGTGGTGGGACGCACCTGGGCGCAGGCCCAGAAGACGTTCTCGTCCTCGCCGGGCACCCACAGGATCAGGTCGGCGAAGGAGAGGTCGGCCAGCAGCGACCACTCGTCGACCAGCCGGGAAAGTCGCGCCACGTCCGCCCCCGAAAGGACGGTGTGGGCGTCGATCACCTGCTCCATGCTCAGCATGTCCCCACCTTATGGCGGCGGCCACGGCCGTGACGCCAAGTTGAGGCTCGCCGAGGCGGGGTGGCAGAATGGGTCACTGCGCAGTACGCGCGAATCCGGACGTCATGAGGAGAATCAGATGGGTAAGGGTGGCCGCAAGCGCCGTTCCCGCAGGAAGAGCAGCGCCAACCACGGTAAGCGCCCCAACGCCTGAGGAACTCCAGAACCCCCGCCGAACCGGCGGGGGTTCTTGCATGTCCGGCGGGTCCCCACGTCAGTCGTCCAGCCGGAGCAGCGGCCGACGCGTGGCGGGACTGCCGCCTCCACGGCCCGGTGAAGCCTTCTCATTCCAGGCGTGGGCTCTCGGCGATACCGCTAGCCTGACTGCCCTCCGACGGCGGGGAAGGCGTGGACTGCGATGTCGATCTTGCGGGACCTGGACTGGATGGACATTCTCCAGTCGGCGTTCACCGGTCTCGGCCCGGCACTTCAGCCTGTGCTGGTGATCCTTGCCTTCGTCGTGGCGGTCAACACTCCGATGCCCGGACGGGGACCGCGACTGTTGCAGAGCCGAGACCCGTGGCGAACCTTCAAGCACGAGGCGCGCCGCGTCGTCATGGAGCGAGCCGGGAACCGCTGTGAAGGCTCGGTCTTCCTCGTCTTTGGGCGTTGCGGGGATCCCGCTGTTGAGGCGGACCACGTCTACCCGTGGTCGCGAGGCGGACCCACCACGCCGAGCAACGGGCAGGCGCTGTGCCGCGGGCACAACCGGAACAAGGGTGCCTGGAAGCCGGGCTGGTGGTACCTGCTGGCCCTGGAGCGGCGCCGCCGTCGGTACTTCCCACCGGGGAGCGACATTCGCGTCGTGGCCACGATGTCGGCCCAGGAACTGGAGGCCCGCGCCGCCGCGGCCACCGGTCGGGCCGGCAGAGGGACTCCTCCGCCCGGGACTGCGGTCTGAGGCTTCGCACGTACGGCCGGGGGCGCTCGAGCCGCGTAGCCACGCGCGGCGATCGCGACGGTCTTCCGGGCCCGTTCTCTTGCTGACCCGCCAGTCCTAGGCGCACAGTGACGTCGAGGCAAGGCTTCGCCGGCACCGATTGGACGGCCATGAGTGACCCCATCACCACCAACCCCGACCTGTACCACCTGCTCTTCGAGAACGACCGGGTGCGGGTCCTGGAGTACACCGACCGGCCGGGCGACGCCACCCGACCCCACTCGCACCCCGACAGTGTCATGATCACCCTGAGCACGTTCCGACGGCGGCTCAGGTCGGGCGGGAACGAGGTCGAGGTGGAACTGCCCGCGCTGCAGGCCCGTTGGCTGGACGCCCAGGAGCATTCGGGCACGAACATCGGCGACACCCCGACGCACACGATCTTCGTCGAGCTCAAGGAGCCGCCGCCCTCACCGGACCGGGGGGCTCGCCTGGGTCCGGCAGCGTCCTGACGAGTCGGATCCCGGCTCGGCGTCCCCGCGACTGTGAAGGACCTTCGGACCTGTCAGTCGTTCATGAGGCCCCAGAGCTTCATGGTGGTGCTCCAGGTTCGGAGGGTCATCGACTTGTAGAGCGGAGACGCCATGATCGCGTTCAGGCGGCTCTTGGTGCGTTCGGCGCTCAAGCGTTGGGAGTAGATCACCGCGTCACCGGGCCAGACCGTATCAACGCCCGGGCGTGGCTTGAAGACGGCCATGGCGTCCGGCACCGGGATGCCCATGAGGAAGACGACATCGCTGTGGTACTTCGTCGGCTCGTCACCGAAGCCCTGGGGCCGGTTCTCGATCACCTTCCCGAGCTGTCCACGCGTGAGGACGAGCACCTTGACGTTGTCGTCGTGGAGGTCGAAGTTCTCCGCCAGGTCGGCGTCGATCCTCGTCTTGACGGACGCGGCCGAGTCGGGTGAGTCGATCAGCACGTTGCCGCTGTTGATGTAGGTCTTCACGTCGGTGAAGCCCAGGGCCTCCAGGCTGGCCCGCCACTTCGGCATCGCGACGGTGTTCTTGCCGCCGACGTTGAGTCCGCGGGCGAGCACGAGCAGGCGAGTCATCGCGCCATTCAACCACCGGGTCACGACACCGTCACGGCACGGGCCGGCCCGAGGCCGGAGGACACCGGCCAGCCGGCCGGAAAGCCTGGGGCGTGAAGTGGGCTCAGGAGAACGGTCACCACGTCAGGCTCGGCTCACCCCAACCCTGACGGGGGTGGGAGCGAAGAGCGTGCGCGCCATCGTGCTGTGAGGGCGAGGATCACACCGACCCCGAGCAGCAGGAAGCTGGCCGACAGGGCGAGCCACTTGCCGGCGGTGAACAGTGGGGCCAGTTCCGCGAGTACCGGCGTCCGGGCGGGATAGCGGCCGATCACGGTCGCGGTGCAGACGTTCTCGGCGTAGTCCAGCATCAGCGCGACGACCGGGAGAAGGACGATCCGTCGCCATCGGCTGCCCGAAGGTGTTTCCCGCGCCCAGACCCAGGCCAGCGTCGTCACCAGGAACGTCCCGTACACCAACGGCCAGATGACATCGAACGTCACCCGCGCCTGGACGTAGGCGGCTCGACCGTCTGCTCCCCACGCCTCGGCCGCCGCGTAGAGGTCGCCCGCGGAGTACCACAGCGAGGTGTCGGGGGCGGGGTAACGGACCGTGTAGAAGGCCCCGGCTTCAGCCTGGGCGGGCAGCACCAGAGCGGTGAACGCAGCGAACACCACGACCGCGGCGATGGCCATCCACCCCCGCACCCCGCCCGCCAGCCGCTCGGCTGCCCGTCCCACCGGCGTCATCGCACCTCGCATCTCGTGGTGGAGCGATGCTATGTGCGACTGGGAACGAACGGGCCAGCGAACAACTCCGAGCCGGGAGGTAACGCCCTGGCAGGTGCCCGAGGGTGAGCTGACACGGCCTTCACCGTCAGGTCACACGTTCGGCTTTTCGGCAGGCGGCATGATGGATCGGTGATGAATCTCGACCTCACCGAGATACAGGCCGAGCTCGATGAGAAGGAAGCCGATCTCCGACGCTCCATCGAGCGGCTGACGACGCCGACCGCCGACGGCGCAACGATCGGGTTCGGCAAGCGGATCGGCGAGGGGACGACCCAGGCAATCCAGCAACTTGCTGACGCCTCGTCCGCGCAAGCGCTCAACACCACCCTCGATGCCGTGCTCCGCGCCAAGGTCAAGCTCGCCGAGGGCACGTACGGACGGTGCGATGTCTGCGGCGAGCCGATCGACGAGGATCGACTCGAGTTTCGCCCATGGTCGACGCGCTGCGTCGACCATGCCTGACCAGGTGGGTTCACCCGTCCTCCTGTCTCGGCGACCAGGCCAGGCGCGGCCGGACGCTGTTCTGAGCCATCGCCGCAAGAGAGGCCCGGTGGCCGCCAGGCGCTCGTCCTCGTGATCGAGTAGCGGCGGATCAGGATGTAGCGCCTTGTCGAGGGTCCCGCGGCGTGTTGTGGGCCGTTGGGCCGATCGCTCATCGATCGGGTAACGGCACGTAGCCGGCCGGCCAGAGTTGATCGTCAAGCGGGAAGTCAGCGCGCCAGCCGATGTTCTCGGTGAGCTGGGCCTCGGAGAAGTCGTTGCCTGAGATCAGGTTGCGGCGGACGGGCTGAGTCGCGGTCGGCTCGGAGCGGCCTCCCCACACGCAACCATTCATCCGGCCGATGAACCGGCATCCCACCAGGTCGGTGTCATAGGCGAAGTGGCCCTCCCACCTGCAGTTCAGGAACGTGCAGCCCTCAAACAGTGCCTTGCCGCTCGTGAATCCGCCCAAGGTCTTGAAGCGAACCCGCTCAAAGGTGCAGCCCCGGTACACGGCCGGGCGGCTGCCGAAGCTGCCTTGCGCGGCGAAGCCGGCCGCGTTGAGGACCGGCTTGACACGTTGTCGGAAGTGGCACGAGTCGAACTCGGACCACTCGACCGCGAGATGCGTGTCGTCCAGCCGGACGTCAACCCCGATGGTGTGTGCCCGGAAGAAGTAGAGCGGGCTCAGACCGGCCGTCGAGGTCCGCGCGATTGTGTCGTCGGCAGCAAGGTCCTGGGCCCGAACGGTGCCAGTCAGTACCCTGACCGGCCCCCCACGCGAAGCCGGATCGGACGGCGGCGATTGGCCGCGCCACCAAGGCTCCATCGTCTTCACAACACAGATCGTGCCAGCGACAACCGTCCGGCCACGTCCAATCGCGAACCAACCAACCCCAGTGCGGCAATACAGGATGCTCTGGTGTGTCTGGAGGTTCCTAGCGTTTGAGCCTGCGCGATGCGAGCACGACGCGCACGGGGATGCCGAACCCGAGGAGAACCCCGACCTGAACAGTCAGGTACATCGAGACACCAGGAATCAGGCCCCCACAGTCGATTCCGGCGAGCAGGGACGGCGCGGGAAGGTGCTCCTCGCCGACCGTATCGCCCGTCCGATCCGCGACATCCCCAACGGGCAGATCGGCCAGTCGGAAGTCCGCGCCACCGTTGGTGGACTGGAGAGTCGTAACCGCCACATCCACAGTGTCGTGGTCGGACAACGCTGGCCTGTTATCGACGGTCACGACAATGCCGTCGGTCTCCCGCAGCAGGGGATCTCTCCCGCAGCCTCTGCCTTGGCGTGAGCCGCCCACACGGTCTGGCCGTTCACGACCACCTCGGCGCTGACGACCTGCGGCAGCGACCCCGCCGGGCAATGGGATCGGGCGTACAAACCATCATCCCGACGTGCGACGACACCGACGGTGTGACGCGAACCGTTCGTCGTGGGCTGGTCTTGGCTGTTGCTGTGTTCGTGGCTATCGTCTCGGGCGTGGGCAGCGTCGAAGGTTTCCGCGAGTTGCCGGATGGAGCGCTCCAGGGTCCGGACGGCACTGTGTACCGACGGACCCCGACGCGGGTGAAGCGCAGGATCGGCGCGGAGTTGGCAGCCTCCGGCGCGCCGGTCGTGACCCGCGTGTATCCCGACGGGTTGACCTGGCACGGCGGTGGGGAGGCAGCGACGGTGTGGGCCGCGATCAAGCCACGCCTGGTCGAGGGCCGGCCGCCCCCCGTGCGCGACCTGCAATGGGTCGGGCACGTCTGGGAGTCCGACGCGGGTGCACCCCTGCTCTACTTCGAAGGCGAACACTAACCCCGCGCACGACACGCGCCCACTCCCATACGCATGGGCCTACCACAGCAGGATCGAGCGTGCCGACGGCGGCAGAAGCGGATGGTGGCCTAGTCCAAGGGAATGGTGACGAAGCCGTCCGTCCAGCGGTCCTGGTCGACCGTGTAGGCGTCGATCATGAAGCAATCAGGTTCGTCCTGGAATCCGGGACGGG
>JAEZHJ010000035.1 GCA_023436925.1 Actinomycetes bacterium | reverse complement strand
CACGGGTACGCCGAGATAGGTGGCGAGGAAGAGCGTGATGGCGCCGCCGGTCTCGGCGCAGAAACCCTGCATCGGCGTGAGGCGGGTGATCTTGGATCCCATGGTGTGGACGATGCGCCAGCCGCCGCAGAGCGTTCCGAGCGCCATCGCGGCCTGACAGGTCAGGACGACCCAGAGCGGGATGTGAAACTCGCTGCCGAGATGCCCCTGCGAGTAGAGCAGCACGGCGATGATGCCCATCGTCTTCTGCGCGTCGTTGCCGCCGTGGCCGAGCGAATAGAGCGAGGCCGAGACGAACTGCAGCCGACGGAACTCGCGGTCCACCACGAACGGGCTCTGCCGCACGACGACCCACGAGACCAGCAGCACGAGCGCGAGCGCCAGGATGAAGCCCACCAGAGGGGAGACCACGATCGCCGCCATGGTCTTCCCCAGGCCGGTCCACACGATCACGCTGAATCCGGCCTTGGCGAGCGCGGCCCCGACGAGGCCGCCGATCAGCGCGTGAGAGCTGCTCGACGGGATGCCCAGCGCCCAGGTGATCAGGTTCCAGGCGATCGCACCGACCAGGGCGCAGAAGATCACCCTTGGATCGACGATCGAGGCGTCGACGATGCCCGTTCCGATGGTCTGGGCGACGTGCAGCCCGAAGAACAGGAACGCGATGAAGTTGAAGAACGCCGCCCAGGCCACCGCATAGCGCGGGCTCAGCACGCGGGTGGAGACGATGGTGGCGATCGAGTTGGCCGCGTCGTGCAGGCCGTTCAAGAAGTCGAAGAGCAGCGCCACCCCGATCAGTCCGATCAGGAGCGGCAGGGCGAGCGTCGCGGCCTCCGTCATGGGCGGTCAGACGTTTTCGATCATGATGCCGCTGATCTCGTTCGCGACGTCCTCGAAGCGATCGACCACCTCCTCGAGGTGGCTGTAGATCTTGCTGCCGATGAAGAAGTCGAGGGCGTGGGCGTTGTCGCGCCCGCAGGACTGGAACAGCTTCTTCAGCCCCTGGTCGTGCAGATCATCCGAGCGGCCCTCGACGCGGGTGACCTGCTCGGTCAGCTCGCCGATCCGGGTTGCGTGCTTGGCGATGCCATTCAGCAGGGGCACCGCCTCGGCGGTGAGCTTCGCGGCCTCGACCACCGTGCCGCCCATCTCCTGCATCAGCGGGTCGAAGCTGCGGAGCTCGTAAAGCGTGATGGCCTTGGCGGTCTTGTTCATCTGGTCGATGGCGTCGTCCATCGACTGGATGAGGTCCTTGATGTCTCCACGGTCGAAGGGGGTGATGAAGCTGCGCCGCACGATGTGGAGCACCTCGCGGGTGATCTCGTCGGCCTCGTTCTCGAGCCGCACGATCTCGGCGCAGTAGCGGGGCACCTCGTCCCCGCCCCTAAGCAGGTCCTGCAGCGCCTGGGCGCCGGCGACGAGCGTCTGCGCCTGGCTCTCGAACAGGTCGAAGAACCGGTCCTCACGGGGCATCAGTTTCCGGAACGCGCTCAGCATCACCTTCGACCTCTCCTCGCGTCGCCGCCAGGGCGAGAGTTTCGGATCCGAACAACCGGTCGTCCGGCTTCGCTTGGCAGGTGAAGGAAAACGCAGGCCCTGTCCAGTGGCCGCCAGCCGCGCCAGGCGGGGAGCGTCACATTGCCGTCATAAGCTGTGGCGTCTGTGCGACGCGGCGACGGCCTCAGGCGGCGGACGCGCGCTCCCAGTACCCCACTACCATGTGGCGGTCGCGGGCGAGCTTCCAGGCTGAGCGGAGATGGGAGCGGATCGCCTTGGCGGTCCCGTATTCACAAGCGACCCACGCATAGGGTTCGTGGCCCTCCGGCAGCGCCACCGAAGCCACGGCGCCGGTCAGCGGCGAGGCCTCCGCGGGGGCGGCGGAGCGATGCAGCCACCGGATCTCGAAGCCGGCCGGCGCCTTCAGGCGAACCTCTTCGCCCGGCCCGTCCACCTCGATAAGGGCGGCCCCGCGGGCCTCCGCCGGCATCAGCTCGAGGGTGCGGGCGATCGCCGGAAGGGCCGTCTCGTCGCCCGCCAGCAAGGTCCAGCCGGACTGCGGCGCCATCTTGCCGACAGGGCCGGCCATGCCGCAGACGGCGCCGAGCCGCGCCTGCGCCGCGAAGCGCGCGCCCGGACCGGGGTCGTCGTGCAGCACGAAGTCGATGTCGATCTCGCCCGCCTCAGGCCGCACCTGACGCACTGTGTAGTAGCGGACGGCGGGCTTGCGGTCCTCCGGCGGCCAGACGATCTGCCCGTCGGCCCCGACCCGCGGCCATTCCGGCACGGCGAGCCCCTCCGGGGGAAAATACATCCGGACGTGGAGGCCTTCGCGCGAATCGAAGCGCGCGAGATCCTCGCCCGAGAAGGTCAGGCGGCGCATCTTCGGCGTGAGCTCGACGACGGACCTGAGGGTGAGTTCCCGGAAGTCCGCGATACGGTCAGACGCCGCGACGTGGCCCCGCCAGGCGATGGTGGGCCTGAAGCCCTCGCAGAACTCCTCGACGTGATCGGCCACGAATGCGCGCAGCAGCTCCAGAGAGCCCAGGTCCGGCGCCGTGATCTCCACCTTGAGCGCGGCCGGCGTGACCTCGATCACGCCGCTTCCGATTCCCAGATCGGCGACGGTTCGGCCGTCGCGGTTCTCGCAGACGACGTCATGCTCCTGCATGTGCTCGATCAGCAGCGACGCCACGCGGGGCGCATCCGGCAACGTCACTTCCGTGCGTGAGATCAGGGACGCCACTGGGTTCCTCCAGATCAGAGCCGCGCCGGGGCGGAACAGAAGGCGTTCTAGTCCGTCCCGCGCGGTCTGCGCAAACGGTTCCTGCTGTTTTTTACTTGTTCTAATTCTGGATCGACTTGGGCTGACGGCCCTCGGGGAAGCGCCGTGGCGCTCGTCCCTGGGCGGCGACGCTAGGCGAGCGCGCCCGCTCCGGTCTGACAGCGGCGCGACAGCAGGTTTTCCCCGCTGTTATCCCCGCGGGTCCGCGTGCGGCCGTCATGGCTCAGAACGGCTCGGAAACGAGCCTCGAGGGCGGAGCGATCCCCAGCTCGTAAACCTTCCATTCACCGCCGGCTGACACTATATCTGGTGTCGCGCCGCGGCAACACTCACGAGGGATAGACGGAAGGCCGGGATAACTCGAAAAGCGACTCGACCATCCCGGAGACTCGATCTAGCTTTCGGACCTCGCCGCCGACGCCTCGCAAAGGCGCCTCGGCGGGCCGGGAATTATGAAAGAATCGTCGCGGGCAGGCGCCATCGCCATCCCGATTGCGCCTGCGCAGCCTTTGCGCCGGAACGGTCGTCTGCGTCCTGGCGATGAACAAGAGGCCGCCGGCCGACCGCCGGCCCGAACGTGTCCGAGAGGCAGGTTCGGCATCAGACCTGGAGCTTCGGACGCCATGCGCATCGAACGTCGCTACACCAAGGCCGGCCAGTCTCCTTACGCCGAAGTCCCGTTCCGCAAGGCGACCTCCGAGATCCGCAATCCGGACGGCTCGACCGTGTTTCGCGCGGCCGACATCGACGTGCCGGAAGCCTGGAGCCAGGTCGCCGTCGACATCCTGGCGCAGAAGTATTTCCGCAAGGCCGGCGTGCCGGCCAAGCTGAAGGCGGTCGAGGAGAACACCGTCCCGTCCTGGCTGTGGCGCTCCGTGGCCGACGAGGCCGCGCTCGCCGAGCTGCCCGAGGCCGAGCGCTATGGCCCCGAGCGCGACGCCCGGCAGGTGTTCGACCGGCTCGCCGGCGCCTGGACCTACTGGGGCTGGACCCACGACTATTTCGACACCGAGGAGGACGCCCGCGCCTTCTTCGACGAGCTCGCCTACATGCTGGCGACCCAGAAGGCCGCGCCGAACTCCCCGCAGTGGTTCAACACCGGCCTCTACTGGGCCTACGGGGTCGACGGGCCGAGCCAGGGCCATTTCTACGCCGACCACAAGACCGGCGAGGTCCGCCCCTCCGCCTCGTCCTATGAGCGGCCGCAGCCGCACGCCTGCTTCATCCAGGGCGTCTCCGACGACCTCGTGAACGAGGGCGGCATCATGGACCTGTGGGTGCGCGAGGCGCGCCTGTTCAAGTACGGCTCCGGCACCGGCTCGAACTTCTCCGGCCTGCGCGGCGAGGGCGAGCGGCTGTCCGGCGGCGGCAAGTCGTCGGGCCTGATGTCGTTCCTCAAGATCGGCGACCGGGCCGCGGGCGCGATCAAGTCCGGCGGCACCACGCGCCGCGCGGCCAAGATGGTGGTGGTCGACGCCGATCACCCCGACATCGAGTCCTATGTCTCCTGGAAGGTGAAGGAGGAGCAGAAGGTCGCGGCGCTCGTCACCGGCTCACGGATCGTCAAGAAGCACGTCCGGGCCATCCTCAAGGCCTGCGTGAACTGCGAGGGCGAAGGCGACGACTGCTTCCTGCCGGAGAAGAACCCCGCGCTGAAGCGCGAGGTGAAGCTCGCCCGCAAGGCGCAGGTCTCCGACAACATGATCCGTCGCGTGATCCAGCTCGCCAGGCAGGGCGAGCAGGACATCGACCTCGAGACCTTCACCACCGACTGGGACGGCGAGGCCTACCTCACGGTCTCCGGGCAGAATTCGAACAACTCGGTGCGCGTCACCGACGACTTCCTGCGCGCCGTGGAGAATGACGGCGACTGGACGCTGACCGCCCGCACCACCGGCAAGCCGGTGAAGACCCTCAAGGCCCGCAAGCTGTGGGACCAGATCTCCTACGCCGCCTGGGCCTGCGCGGATCCGGGCGTGCAGTTCCACACCACCGTGAACGACTGGCACACCTGCCCGGCCTCCGGGCCGATCCGGGCGTCGAACCCGTGCTCGGAATACATGTTCCTCGACGACACGGCCTGCAATCTCGCCTCGCTCAACCTGCTGCAGTTCCGCCGCGCGGATAAGTCGTTCGACGTCGAATCCTACGCCCACGCCTGCCGGCTGTGGACGGTGGTGCTCGAGATCTCGGTGCTGATGGCGCAGTTCCCGTCGCGCCAGATCGCGGAGCTGTCCTGGCGCTACCGCACGCTCGGCCTCGGCTACGCCAATATCGGCGGCCTGCTGATGTCGTCCGGCATCGCCTATGACAGCCGCGAGGCGCGCGCGCTGTGCGGCGCGCTCTCCGCGCTGATGACCGGCGTCGCCTACGCGACCTCCGCCGAGATGGCGGGCGAGCTCGGCGCCTTCGAGGGCTTCGCGCCGAACCGCGAGCATATGCTCCGGGTCATCCGCAACCACGCCCGCGCCGCGCGCGGCGAGGCGCAGGCCTATGAGGGTCTGTCCACCCTCCCCGTCCCGCTCGACGTCGCCGCGTGCCCGGAAGCCTCGGTGGTCAAGGCCGCGCAGGACGCCTGGGAGCGCGCGCTCAAGCTCGGCGCCGCCCATGGCTTCCGCAACGCGCAGGTCTCGGTCGTCGCCCCGACGGGCACGATCGGCCTCGTGATGGACTGCGACACCACCGGCATCGAGCCCGACTTCTCGCTGGTGAAGTTCAAGAAGCTGGTCGGCGGCGGCAGCCTGCAGATCGTCAACCTCACCATCCCGCGGGCGCTGAAGCGCCTGGGGTATGCCGAGGAGACCGTCGAGGCGATCGTGGAGTACATCGCCGAGCACGGCCACGTGGTGAACGCACCCGGTCTCAAGCCGGAACACTACGAGGTCTTCGACACCGCGATGGGCCAGCGTTCGATCAAGCCGATGGGCCACGTGCGGATGATGGCTGCGGTGCAGCCGTTCCTGTCCGGCGCGATCTCCAAGACGGTGAACCTGCCGGAGTCGGCGACCGTCGAGGACATCGCCGATGTCTACCTCGAAGGCTGGCGGATGGGCCTGAAGGCCCTGGCCGTCTACCGCGACAACTGCAAGGTCGGCCAGCCGCTGTCGGACGCCCGCAAGAAGGACGAGCCGAAGGCTGCCGCCGAGCCCGAGGTCCGGGTGGAGTACAAGCCGCGCCGCAAGCGCCTGCCCAAGTCCCGGGTCTCGCAGACCACGTCCTTCTCCGTGGCCGGCGCCGAGGGCTACATGACGTCCGGCCAGTACGAGGACGGCGCGCTCGGCGAGGTCTTCCTCAAGCTCGGCAAGCAGGGGTCCACCCTGTCCGGCGTGATGGACGCGTTCAGCATCGCGGTCTCGATCGGCCTGCAGTACGGCGTCCCGCTGTCGACCTTCGCCCAGAAGTTCACCAACCTGAAGTTCGAGCCGGCCGGCATGACCGACGACCCGGACGTCCGGATGGCGCAGTCGATCATGGACTACATCTTCCGGCGGCTCGCGTTGGACTACCTCACCTTCGACGAGCGGGCGGAACTGGGCATCTACACCGCCGCCGAGCGGGCGCGCTATGTTGAGACCGGCTCCTACCTCTCCGAAGAGGAGGAGGCGGGGCTGATCGAGTCCGAGACGCTGAAGAATGACGCCGCCGACGACCTGCGGATCGACGGGCCCGGCCCGGTGCAGCCGCCGCTGATCGCGGAGTCGCCCACCAGCACCGCCGACGTCCTGACCAAGCTGACCGGATTCAAGGTGGACGCACCGTTGTGCCTGACCTGTGGCACGAAGATGCGGCCCAGCGGTTCCTGCTACGTGTGTGAAGGTTGCGGCTCCACCAGCGGCTGCAGCTGACCAGGGGGTAGAGCGCGCACCGCAGCATCGGAGGGACTCTTCGTCCCATGGGACTCTTCGTCCCCTCGGGGAAGCCGATGCTGCGGTGCGTCCCTGTCTGCGAACCCTCCCCGGACCGGACAGAAGGACCGGGATCAGGTAGAGACAGGCGGGCAGGAACCCCACTCGGCCCGCTCCAGTTCCTTGCTCGCCGTGGCGGCAGGAGCGCACCGCATTCCTGGACGGCACCGGACAACCCGTACCGGGTGCCTGCAGCAGACTCAGTCGCGAACCGGCCGACGGGCCCGCCACACGATGAAGCAGACGTAGCCGCCGACCAGAGCCACCAGCGCGGCGATCGCCAGCCCGGGGGAGTAGTTGTACAACCGGCCGATCAGTTCGAAGCCGATGAAGCCGATGGTGGAGTAGATCCCGGCCCAGGCGAGTCCGCCGACGACGAGTGCCGGCAGGTAGCGGGGCAGCGGCATCTGGGTGCCACCCGCCGCCAGATTGGCCAGGGTCTGGAACCCGACCGTGATGAAGGAGACGGCCACGATCGGAGCGCCGTAGTCGTTCACCATGCGGATCGCCTTGAGGTAGCGCGGCGACTCCATCAACCGCGCCAGCCGGGTGCGATGTGCTCCGGCGGCGGCGAGCCGTCCCACCCAGTAGGTGGCCCCGGCGCGGCAGAAGACGATCACGAACATGGCCGCGAAGATGACGGGGAAGGGCACATCCCATTTGGTGGGGTCCACTCCGCCATCCTTCCAGGTCCCACAAATCTGCCCCGCAGTAAACCAGACCGCTCCAGCCGGTGCGAATCGGGGGCCGGACGCCGGTGAGCGCGCCACCGGGGCATCGCGTAGGTTGGACCGGTGGGAAGGAGGTGCCGATGAACATGCCGCTGGATTTCGACCTGGATCGCAGCATTGCCGAAGCGTGGGACGGGTTCACCGAGCGGTTGGGCGAGGTCGTCTCCGTGATGGATCCCGGTGGCACCCTCACCCTCGGATCACTGGCCGGAGACTCGCGTGGCCCCTCCCCGTTCGTGCGGTTCGCCTGCCGGCCGGACCGCCAATTGCTGACCGTCGCCTCCGGCAACGCCGAACTCGGCGAGGACTTCCAGCTGGACGCCGCCGGCCTGCAGCAGCTGGCCGACCTCGGCTGGGAGCCGCCGTCGGTGGACGGCGGGCCGCACCACTGGTTCCTGGCCCCGCAGGAGGACTCCGAGGCGGTCGCCATCCGCGCCGTGGCCGCCCTGCGTGAGGTCTTCCAGGTCCGCCACCCCGCCTTCTTGTCCCCGGACCAGCTGGCTGAGGTGCTCGCCCCGCCCGCGCCGGGCGAGTTGCCGCGCCCCGACTACGACCAGGAGGACCTCCAGGCACTCGTGCCGACCTCGGTCAGCCACCTGGAGTCGCTGGTTCGGGCCGAACTCGGGCAGGCGCTCGGGTACGAGCCGTTCACCGACACCGACGGGGACTTCGCGATCCGGGTGGGCAGCGCGATGGTCTTCGTCCGCTGCACCCGCGACTCCCACGAGGTGATCGTCTTCTCCCCGCTGGTCCACGAGATCGAGGGGCGCAGCCGCGCGATGGAGCTCCTCAGCGACCTGAACGCCCAGACCCGCTTCGTCCGGTTCCTGCTGATCCGCGACCGGGTCTTCGCCAGCATGTCGGTGCTGGCCTACCCGTTCGTCCCCGCCCACCTGCACCAGGCGCTGCGGACGGTGACCGTGGTGGCCGATGAGATGGACGAGGAACTCGCGCAGCGGCTACGCGGCCGTACCTCCTTCAGCGCGGACGGCTGACGAAGCGGCACTGATTCGCTAACGTGGCCTGGATGGAAGCCACCGGCCACAACACGCCACTGTCGCCCGACGAGTGTCGTCTGTTGCTTCGCGAACACAGCCTGGGTCGGGTGTCGTGGCTGGGCTCTTCGGGTATTCAGGTACTACCGGTGTCCTATGTGTTCATCGACAACCGGATCGTCCTGCGGACCGGTGCCGGCTCGATGCTCTCCCAGCTCACCCGGCCCCATGAGGTGGGCTTCGAGATCGACGACATCGACGCCGAGACGCAGACCGGCTGGAGCGTCCTCGTACAGGGCACCAGCGGCCCCGGCGAGCCCATGGAGGGTCGGCTGACCCAGCCTTGGGCGCCCGGTGAGCGCCCGGTCGTGGTGTCGATCACCCCGTCGGGCTATTCCGGCCGCGCGGTCGCGGCCAGCTGAGAGGAAGGATCCGGTGATGTTGCGACCCTACGAGGGCCCGGCCCGGGTGATCGTCGGCTACGACGGCTCCGAGGACGCCGACCGCGCGCTGCACCACGGTGCCGCCGAGGCGATCGCGCGCGACGCTGACCTCGTCCTCGTCAACGCCGTCGACGACATGGTGCTCAACAGCGCCTGGGGAGTCGTCTTCGACCCCGACACGATCCGCGCAGCCGCCCTGGACCTGCTGGCCGGCGCGGTCGAGCAGGCCGCCCAGGAGGGGGTCGCCCGCGACCGGATCCGCACCGACGTCGGGCTGGGCAATCCGGCCGCCGTCCTTGCCCGGCACAGCGAGGCCGCCTCCCTGATCGTGATCGGCTGCCGTTCGGTGGTCGAGGGCGAGCGCGCCTTCGTCGGCTCGACCGCGGTCGGCCTGGCCGGCACCTCGCACTGCCCGGTGATCGCCGTCAGCGCCCAGCAGCGGCAGCGGGACGAGCGCGCCGGTGTGATCGGTGTCGGGGTGAACACCGCAGCCAAGGGGGCGATAGCCCTGGAGTGGGCGCTGCAGGAGTGCGAGGCGCACGGTGGCTCGGTGGTCGTGATCAGCGTTGCCAAGGCCGCAGCCGGCCGGCTGTTCCGCTCCGGCGGGGTGCCGCCCGAGGTGGAGCAGGAGCTCATCGCGGTCACCCGGGAGCGGATCGCCGAGATGGTCCGCCCGCTGGCGCAGGCGCACCCCGGTGTGAAGATCGACCTCGACGTGTCCTACGGCAACCCGCTCGATGTGCTGATCCAGCGCTCGGAGGATCTCGACCTGGTGGTGGTCGAGGTCCACACCTCGTTCCCCACCTACTCCGTCGGCGGCGTGACGCGGGGCCTGATGACCCACGCGCTGTGCCCGGTCGGGACGATCCGGGCCCGCGACAGCCACGGATCTTGAGCGGCGGGTCCCCGATCCCGAGTCCTGAGGTCGCCGAGCCGGTCCGGATCAACTTCGACCCGGCCCTGCCGATCACCAGCCAGGTGGATGCGATCCGCCGGCTGATCCGTGACAACCAGGTGGTCGTGGTGGCCGGTGCCACCGGCTCGGGCAAGACCACCCAGCTGCCGAAGATCTGCCTGCTCGCCGGGCGGAAGCGGATCGGCCACACCCAGCCCCGGCGGATCGCCGCCCGCACGGTCGCGGAACGGATCGCCGAGGAGCTGGGGGAGTCCCAGCTCGGCCAGACCGTCGGCTACCAGGTGCGGTTCACGTCGCGGACCTCGCGCGCCACCCGGATCAAGGTGATGACGGACGGCATCATGCTCGCCGAGATCAGCCACGACCGGGACCTGCGCCGCTACGACACGATCATCATCGACGAGGCGCACGAACGCTCGCTCAACATCGACTTCCTGCTGGGCTACCTCAAGCAGTTGCTCCCGCGGCGGCCCGACCTGCGGGTGCTGGTCACCTCCGCGACGATCGACACCGAGCGGTTCGCCGCCCATTTCGACGACGCCCCGGTCGTCGAGATCCCCGGCCGTACCTACCCGGTCGAGGTCCGCTATCGTCCGGTGCTGGAGAATGCCGACTCCGACCCGGACCTGATCGACGCGGTGTGCACCGCCGTCCGTGAGCTCGATGCCGAGCCCGCCGGCGACGTGCTGGTGTTCTGCTCCGGGGAGCGGGAGATCCGCGACACCGCGGATGCGATCGGGGCGCTGAACCTGCGCTTCACCGAGGTTCTCCCGCTCTACGCCCGGCTCTCGGCAGCCGAGCAGCACCGCGTCTTCACCCCGCACACCGGCCGCCGAATCGTCCTGGCCACCAACGTCGCCGAGACCTCCCTGACGGTGCCGGGCATCCGGTACGTGATCGACACCGGCTTCGCGCGGATCTCGCGCTACTCGGCGCGGACCAAGGTGCAGCGGCTGCCGATCGAGCCGATCTCGCAGGCCTCGGCCAACCAGCGGGCGGGCCGCTGCGGCCGGCTCGGTCCCGGAATCTGCATCCGGCTGTACTCCGAGGAGGACTACCTGTCCCGGCCGGAGTACACCGAGCCGGAGATCCTGCGCACCAACCTCGCCTCGGTCATCCTCCAGATGGCCGACGCCCGGCTGGGCGACATCGTCGACTTCCCCTTCCTGGAACCGCCCGACCGCAGCCAGGTCCGAGACGGCATCCGCCTGCTGCAGGAACTGGGTGCCCTCGCCGAGGGCAAGCGGGCCGGCACCAGGCTCACCGAGGTCGGACGGCGGCTCGCCCGGCTTCCGGTCGACCCCCGACTGGGCAGGATGCTGGTCGAGGCGGAGCGGCTGGGCTGCCTGCGCGAGGTGCAGGCGATCGCCGCGGGCCTGGCGATCCAGGACCCCAGGGAGCGCCCGGCCGACGCCCAGCCCGCCGCCGACGCCGCCCACCGGCGGTTCTGGGCACCACTGACCACCGGTGACGAGGAGGCCACCCCGGACGGGTCTGACATCGCCGCCCTGCTGCGGCTGTGGCAGTACCTGCGAGAGCGCCGGCACGCGCTCAGCGGCAACGCCTTCCGGCGGCTGTGCCGCGCCGAGTTCCTGAACTTCCTGCGGGTGCGGGAGTGGCAGGACCTGCACACCCAGCTGCGACAGGCCTGCGACGACCTCAAGATGAACCGGAACACCACGCCGGCCGGGCTGGACAAGGTCCATATCGCGGTCCTCTCCGGGCTGCTCTCCCACGTCGGCCTGCTCGAGACCCCGCCGGCGCCGAGCGGGGGCCAGCGAGCCCGTCGCAAGGCCGGGCCGCCGGAGTACCTGGGGGCACGCGGATCGCGCTTCGCAATCAACCCCGGATCCAGTGCCGCCCGAACCCGGCCACCCCTGGTGATGGCCGTCGAGCTCGTGGAGACCTCCCGGCTGTGGGCGCGCACCGTCGCCCCCATCGAGGCCGCGTGGGTCGAGCAGGTCGGCGGCCACCTGTTGAGCCGCAGCTACTCCGAACCGCGCTGGTCGGCGCGCGGTGGACAGTGCGTCGCCACCGAGCGGGTCACCCTGCTCGGCATCCCGATCATCGCCGGACGGACGGTCTCCTACGGCGGGATCGACCCGGTGGTGGCCCGTGAGGTGTTCATCCAGTCCGCCCTGGTCGAGGGGCAGTGGCACACCCGCCACCACTTCTGGGCCCGCAACCAGCAGGTCAGGCAGGAGGCGGCCGACCTCGCCGAGCGCACCCGTCGGCTCGACCTGCTGGCCGACGACGCCGCCTTGGCCGCCTTCTACGACGCCCGGATCCCGGCCGGGATCGTCTCCGTGGCCCACTTCGACACGTGGTGGCGCAAGGCCCGCCGGGAGGACGAGCACCTGCTCGACCTGTCCCAGCAGGACGTCCTGCTGTCCGAGGCGGACGCGACCGGGTTCCCCTCCAGCTGGTCGGTGGAGGACCTGGAACTGCCGGTCGACTACAGCTTCAACCCGGGCTCGGGCACCGATGGGGTGACCGTGACAGTGCCGCTGGCGGTACTCAACCGGCTTCGGCCCGAGACCTTCAGCTGGCAGGTGCCGGGCCTGCGGGTGGACCTGGCGACCGCCCTGATCCGCGGCCTGCCCAAGCAGTGGCGCGCCCAGCTCGTCCCGGCCCCCGACACGGCGCGGCGCGCCGTGGCGTGGCTGGGGGACGAGCCCGACCAGTCCGAGTCCTTCGCCGTCGCGCTGGGCCGGGCGATCACCGCCCTGACCGGCACCCAGGTGCCCGCCGACGCCTGGCGGCCGGACGCCGTCGACGAGCATCTCCAGGTGCGCTTCATCGTGGAGCGGCCGGATGCCGACCCGGTTGCCGGCCGGGACCTCGCCGCGCTGGCCGATCAGCTCGGCGAGCAGGTCTCCACCACCTTGAACCGGGCCGCCGGCCACCTCGTGCACGACGGCGCCACGGACTGGGACTTCGGCACCCTGCCGCCCCGGATCGACCGGCCCGTGGTCGGCTACCCGGCCCTGGTCGACCGGGGCGAGCGCGTCGGCGTCCAGGTCTTCGCCGACGAGCCGGCGGCGCTGCGCTCGCACCGGGCGGGGCTGTGCCGCCTGATCGCGCTGACGACTCCCGACCCGACGACGTGGGTGGTCTCGCGGCTGTCGAACCGGGTCAAGTTCGCCCTCGCGACCTCGCCGTACCCCTCGGTGCCGGCGCTGTTGGCCGACGCCCGGCTGAAGGCGATCGGCGACAAGGTGGCGACCCGGGACTGGGCCGCGGTGCGCGACGCGACCGCCTTCGCGGCGCTGCGCGACGTGGTGCGCGCCGACGTGGCTCCCGTCATGCAGCGGACGGTGGACACGACGGGCGAGATCCTGATCAGCTACGGCGAGCTGCGCCAGCGGCTGCCGGCGCTGCCAGAACAGGTCCGTCGCGACGTCACCGAGCAGTTGGCCGGGCTGGTCTATCCCGGCTTCATCGCGGCGACCCCGCCCGCCCACTGGCCCCGGCTACCGGTCTACCTCCAGGCCGTCCGCCGCCGCCTCGACACCCTGGGCAACAACCCGGGCCGGGAGGCGTCCGCGCTCGAGGTGATCACCGACCTCGAGGACGACTACGCCCGGCTGTGCGCGACCTTCCCGGCCGGCCCGCTGCCGGACGACGTGGCCGAGGTGGGCTGGCTGCTGGAAGAGCTGCGGATCGGCCTGTTCGCCCAGGGCCTCGGCACTGCCGTGCCGGTCTCGGCCAAGCGGGTGCGAGCGGCGCTGGCAGCCGTCGCTCCCGGCCGGCACTAGGGCTGTCGGAGGCGTCCGTGGCGACTGCGCCGAGAGCGCAATCCGGCTCTTCAAGGGGTCGGCCGGGTACAGTGGCGGACGTGCTGGATCCGCGGCTGCTCTACTCTCTCAACCAGGATGTCCTTGAGTCCCTGGGCGGGCACACGCCGCCCCTGCTGCACACTCTGGACGGCTACATCGACGCCGGTGCGGTCATCCACAGCACCGGCCGGTACCTCCTCGAGCAGTGCGAGAGTGAGGTCCTGGTCGAGTTCGACCACGACCAGCTGCACGACTACCGGTCCCGCCGGCCCCAGATGGTGTTCGACACCAACCACTGGGTTTCGCTGACCGATTACGAGCTGGTGCTCTACAAGCTGCTGGACGCCCAGGGCACGCCGTTCCTGCTGCTCACCGGCCCGGAGCCCGACACGCAGTGGAACCGCGTCTGCGCCGCCCTGCTCGACCTGGCCAAGCGGCTGGACGTCTCCAGCGTGATCAGCGTCGGGGGAGTGCCGATGGCGGTGCCGCACACCCGGCCCACCCTGGTCACCGCGCACGCCACCGACCCGAGCGTGATCACCGGAAACCCGATGTGGATCGACCGCGTGCAGCTTCCGGGCAGCTTCTCCCACATGCTGGAGTTCCGCGCCGGCGAGGCGGGCCTGCTCGGCCGCGGCTTCGTCGCCCATGTGCCGCACTACCTGGCGCAGACCGCGTTCCCGCAAGCCACCGCCGCGGTGCTGGCCCGGATCGCGGAGGCCACCGGCCTGGAGTTCCCGACCGCCGACCTCACCGAGCGCGTGGCGGCCAACCTGGCCAGCATCGCCACCGAGACCGCCGACGACGCCGACTTCCCCGCCGTCGTGACGGCCCTGGAGGAGCAGTACGACCAGCTGCGCGCCAGCGCCACCCCACGGGTCCCCAGTGCTGAAGAGATCGGCGCTGCCGTCGAGCAATTCCTCGCCGAGCAGGATCCGCCGCCCGACTACCGGCGCTGAGCGGTGCCCAAGACAGTCGACCAGCTGATCGCACTGCTGGATCTCGAGCAACGCGCCGACCACGAGTTCACCGGCGCGGCCGATGAGACGTCGGCCCGGCAGCGCGTCTTCGGCGGCCAGGTCCTCGCCCAGGCCCTCACCGCCGCCTATCGCACCGTTCCCGACGATCGCCGCGCGCACTCGCTGTCGGCCTACTTCCTGCGCCCAGGTCTGGCGGGGGTGCCGATCAGCTACCGGATCGACGAACTGCGCGACGGCCGCACGTTCTCCACCCGCCGGGTGGAGGCCAGCCAGGACGGCCGGCTGATCTTCTTCCTGGCCGCCTCCTTCCACCTGCTGGAGCCCGGCCTGAACCACGCCGACGCGGCCCCGGCCGGGGTGCCGGCACCCGAGGACTGCCCGCCGCTGTCGGAGGTGCTGGGAGCCCGCTCTCGTCGGACGGTGGAGGCCTGGCAGCAGGAGTGGGGCGTGCTGGAGACGAGGTTCGCCTCCGACACCGCGAGGGCAGGGGACCGCGACGCCGCCATGAAGGTGTGGGTGCGGGCCGAGAGCCAACTGCCGGGCGACCCGCGGCTGCACCAGGCGGTGCTGGCCTACCTGTCCGACCTGACCCTGCTCGCGGTGAGCACCGTGCCCCACCCGGTCGAGTTCGCCGGCCCCGGCATGCAGGCGGCGTCGATCAACCACGCGATGTGGTTCCACCGGGCTGCCCGGGCCGACCAGTGGCTGCTCTACGACCAGGTCTCACCGTCGGCCTCCGCGGGTCTCGGCTTCTCGTTCGGGCGGCTGTTCTCCGGCGGCCAGTTGGTCGCCTCCTGCGCCCAGGAGGGCCTGATCCGGCTGACCGATCCGGCTGCGGTGGCCGGCCTGCGCTAGTCCGCAGACAGCAGTCGGCGCCCTGCGCGAGGCAGGGCGCCGTGGTCGCTGTTGACTCTAGGCAGCAACCTCCGACTCGAGTCGGAGCTTTGTGATGGCGTGACGCTCGATCTGCCGCACCCGTTCGGCGGTGATGCCCCAGATCGCGGCGATATCGGCCAGCTTGGCCTGACGGCCGTCCAGCAGGCCGTAGCGGCGACGGACGACATCGGCGGAGCGCTCGTCCAACGTGCTGAGCATGCCCTCCAGCCGCTGCCGGTCCTCGGCGTCCAGCACCATCTCGTCGGGTCCGGGGCTCATCTCCCGGGCGAGCAGGTCGCCCAGCGCGGTGTCGCCGTCCTCCTCGACCGGGGCGTCCAGCGACACGTGGTCGCGGGCCAGGCGCAGCAGGTCGATGATCTGCTCCTCCGGCAGGCCCAGCTCGTCGGCGATCTCCGACAGCTCGGGCTCCCGGCCGAAGCGGCGCTCCAGGGTCCGGCGGACGGCGGAGACCTGGTTGACCTGCTCTGCGACGTGCACCGGGAGGCGGACGATCCGGCCCTGCTGGGCGATGCCGCGGGAGATCGACTGGCGGACCCACCAGGTGGCGTAGGTGGAGAACTTGAAGCCCTTGCTGAAGTCGAACTTCTCGACCGCGCGGATCAGCCCGGTGTTGCCCTCCTGCACCAGATCCAGCAGGGGCATCTGCGAGCGTCCGTACTTGCGTGCCACGGAGACGACCAGCCGCAGGTTCGCGGTGATGAAGCGCTGCATGGCGGCATCGCCCTCGGCGACGAGCTGCTCGAGCTCCTCGCGGGTGGCGGTCACCTTGCGCAGTGCGGACTCCTCGTCGGTCAGCTTGTCCTCGAGGATGGCGCGCGCGTACTGGCCGATCTCGATAGCACGGGCAAGTTCAACCTCTTCGGCCGCATTGAGCAGGGGCGTCTTGGCAATGCCGTCGAGGTAGAGTCCGACTGCGTCCTTGCCGTCGATGCCATCGTTGAGTCGTACCCGGTGTGCAGTAGAGATCAAGGCGGTTCCTTTCGCTCGCACCAAGTACAACGGGAGCGGAGGCGGTTTTCTGCCCTAGTACCCTCTTGATTTACTGCGAACCCAGCCGTCGTGGGCAATCCAAGACTGTGGTCGTACGACCCCTGCCCCCACGGGCCCATTCCCGCTCAGGCAACCCTCAGCGAAGCCCGGGCTGGCTCTCAGGAACGGGTGCTTCTGACGATCAGTCAGGCAATGCTCCCGGGCTGGTCGCGGAGACGAGCCAGGCGTATTCGAAGGCGATATCGCGCCACACCGCGTAACGCCCCGAAACGCCGCCGTGACCGGCGACGAGCTCGGTCTTGAGCAGCAGCCGTTCCCGCAGGCCGGCGTCGTGGCGCAACCGCGCCACCCACTTGGCCGGCTCGGTGATCTCGACCCGGGTGTCGTTCAGCGAGGCGGTCACCAGGATGGCGGGGTAGTCCTCGCGCGGGACGATGTTCTCGTAAGGGGAGTAGCTCTTCATCAACCGGTAGGCCGCCGGGTCGTGCAGCGGGTCGCCCCACTCCTCCCACTCGGTCACGGTGAGCGGCAGCTCGGGATCCAGGACGGTGGTGAGCGGATCGACGAACGGGACCTGCGCGTGGACGGCTCCGAAGGCGTCGGGGGCAAGGTTGATCGCGGCTCCCACCAGCAGGCCGCCGGCGCTCCCGCCGGCTGCGGCGAGCCGGTTGACGGTCGTCACACCGGTCTGCACCAGATGGCGGGCGCAGGCGACGAAGTCGGTGAAGGTGTTGGGCTTGTGCTCCAGCTTGCCCCCCTCGTACCACGCCCTGCCCAGCTCGCCGCCGCCGCGGACGTGGGCGATCGCGACGACGTAGCCGCGGTCCAGCAGGCTGAGCCGGGGCACCGAGAACTGGTAGGGGTAGCTCAGCTCGTAGGCGCCGTAGCCCACCAGCAGGCAGCCGGCAGAGCCATCCCGGGCGGTATCGGCGCGACTCACCAGCGAGATCGGGATCCGGGTGCCGTCGGGGGCGACCGCCCAGTCCCGCCACTGCACGTAGTCGGTGGCCCGGTAGGGGCCGAACCGTGGGTGGTCCAGCACCTGGCGCTGCTTGAGGACCCGCAGCTCGCCGGTGTCGAGCAGGTAGTCGATCACCTGCTCCGGGGTGACCAGCGACTGGTAGGAGAGCCGGATCCGGTCGGTGTCGGCGTCCTCGGAGCCGTCCGCGTCGACCTGGTACAACTCCTCGCCGAAGTCGATCTGGTGGCCCTCGCCCAGGCTGTGGTCGGGCAGGAACGGGTGGATGACGACCCGGACGAGGCCGTCGCGGCGCAGGCTCGCGACCAGGACCCGGTCATAGACCGAGACGTCCAGCAGTCGCACCCCGGCCTGGCCGGGCCACAGCGGCTGCCAGTCCTGGGCCGACTCGGCGGTCAGTGGTGCGGTGGCCAGGGCGAAGTCCGGCGCCTGGTCGTTGTGGACGATGAAGAGCCGGTCCGCGGCCACCTCCACGTCATACTCGACACCCGGACGGCGGGGGGTCACCACCCGCGGCCGGGCCGCCGGATCGGTGGTGTCGAGCAGCCACGTCTCACTGCTGGTCTTGCTACCCAGCGCGATCACCACGAAGCGGTGGTCGCGGCTGGCGCCCAGCTCCATCCAGAACCGCTCGTCGGGCTCGTGGTGCAGCAGGGTGTCGTCCGCTTCGCCCAGGACGTGCCGGTAGGCCCGGTCGGGGCGCCAGGCCTCGTCCAGGGTGAGGTAGCAGAAGGCCCCGTCCCCGGCCCAGCAGCCACCGGCCGCGATGCCGGTCAGCTCGTCGGGCAGCAGCGCGCCGCTGTGCAGGTCGAGGAACCGGGCGTCGTAGCGCTCGTTGCCGACGGTGTCGACGGAGTACACCAGCAGGTCGCCGCCGGGGGAGACCAGCAGCACACCGAGCGAGAAGAACTCGGCGCCCGCGGCGAGGACGTTGCAGTCGACCAACAACTCCTCGCCGTCCGGGACTGCGGTGGGGTCGGGCAGGGTGTCACGGTCGGTGGCCGGCGCCCGGTGGTAGCTGGCGTAGTTGCGACCGGTGACGGTGCGGGCGTAGTACCAGAAGCACCGGCCGTCGGTGTGCCGGACGAACTCGGGGACCGAGAGGTCGGTCTGCAGGGTGCGGGCGTCGATGTCGGCGTAGATCTCCTGCCGCAGCGCCTCCTGGCCTGCGGTGAGTGCCTCGGTGTAGGCGTTCTCGGCGTCGAGGTAGGCCAGCAGCTCCGGGTCCTGCTTGTCCCGCATCCAGGCGTACGGGTCCTCGACCCGGTCGCCGTGGACCTCGCGGACACACGGACGGCGCGGGGCGACGGGTGGGGCCGGAACAACGCTGTGCATGGCTGGCACCCTATTCCGGTTCTGCCCGGCTGCCGATTCGGGGCCCACCGTGCGTGCTGGCGCGGCGCGGTTTGAACAGGGCGGGTACCGTGGCAGAATGTCGCGGTGAGGCATTGACAACTCCCGGTTGTCGTGCGCCCAGAATCGCTGTTGAGAGGTTGCTTGTGTCCCCACGCCCCAGCGCTGCTGCAGGATCCGCTCCCGAAGAGGACGCTCCCATCACCACCCCCCGGACCCGCGGCCGCAAGCCGGCGGTGGCGGCGGTCTCCGACCTGCCGACCGCGAAGCGGGCCGCCCGCAAGCCGGCGGGTCGCTCCAAGGCCGAGCCGAAGGCCGCACCGGCTGACGCCGACGACTTCGACGCCGATCCCACCGAGGACGACGTCGACGTCGCTGACCTGGAGATCGAGGACGAGGTCACCGTCGAGGACGTGCTGACCCCCGGCGGCGCGGTCGAGGTGAAGTTCGAACGGGAGGGCGACGACGTCGTGCTCACCGTGGGCGGCAAGAAGCGCAGCCTCGACGAGGTCGATGACGCCGGCTTCGAACCGGCCGAGGAGGCCAAGGTCGAGCAGGAACTCGCCGAGGACGAGGGGTTCAGCCTGTCGGACGCCGATGACGCCGACGAGCCCGAGCAGCAGGTGATGGCCGCCGGCGCCACTGCCGACCCGGTCAAGGACTACCTCAAGCAGATCGGCAAGGTCGCGCTGCTGAACGCCGAGCAGGAGGTGCAGCTCGCCAAGCGGATCGAGGCGGGGCTGTTCGCCGAGGAGACGCTGAACGAGGGCGGTGACGTCCCCGCCGACCAGCTCGCGGACCTGGAGTGGATCTCCGAGGACGGCCGCCGGGCGAAGAACCACCTGCTGGAGGCGAACCTGCGACTGGTGGTGTCGCTGGCCAAGCGCTACACCGGCCGCGGCATGCTCTTCCTCGACCTCATCCAGGAGGGAAACCTCGGCCTCATCCGTGCGGTCGAGAAGTTCGACTACACCAAGGGCTACAAGTTCTCCACCTACGCGACCTGGTGGATCAAGCAGGCGATCACCCGTGCGATGGCCGATCAGGCCCGCACGATCCGGATCCCCGTCCACATGGTGGAAGTCATCAACAAGCTCGCCCGGGTGCAGCGCCAGATGCTGCAGGACCTCGGCCGCGAACCCACGCCGGAGGAGCTGGCCAAGGAACTGGACATGACCCCCGAGAAGGTGGTCGAGGTCCAGAAGTACGGCCGCGAGCCGATCTCGCTGCACACCCCGCTCGGCGAGGACGGCGACTCCGAGTTCGGTGACCTGATCGAGGACTCCGAGGCCGTGGTGCCCGCCGAGGCGGTCAACTTCACCCTGCTGCAGGAGCAGCTCCACGACGTCCTGGACACCTTGTCGGAGCGCGAGGCCGGGGTGGTCTCGATGCGCTTCGGCCTCACCGACGGACAGCCCAAGACGCTGGACGAGATCGGCAAGGTGTACGGGGTGACCCGCGAGCGGATCCGGCAGATCGAGTCCAAGACGATGTCGAAGCTGCGCCATCCGTCGCGCTCCCAGGTGCTGCGGGACTACCTCGACTGAGGGCCCGCCGGCCTCGACCGAACCGCCACGTGCGCCGCCCTCCGGGGTCGGCGCACGTGCCCTTTCCGCCCCCGGAAAAGGGACTAATTCATCACCTGCTGTGATGTGATCGAAACACGCTCGTCATAGTGCTGGCCGGTTGATCCGGCTATCGTCACCCCATGGCAGCGCAAGAAGCCGGGTTTCCCCAGCCCACCACCACGGCACTGGTTGAGCTGATCGGCGTCGACAAGCATTTCGGGAAACTGCACGTGCTGCGCGACATCAACCTCACCATTCACAAAGGCGAGGTGGTGGTTGTCCTGGGGCCGTCCGGCTCCGGCAAATCGACCCTGTGCCGGGTGATCAACCGGCTGGAGACCATCGGCGCGGGAACCATCAGGATCGACGGGGTCCCGCTGCCCGAGGAGGGGAAGGCACTGGCCGAACTGCGGGCCGATGTCGGCATGGTCTTCCAGTCCTTCAACCTCTTCGCGCACAAGACCGTGCTGGAGAACGTCACCCTCGGCCCCACCAGAGTGCGCCGCAAGAAGCCTGACGAGGCACGCCGCGAGGCCATGGAACTGCTCACCCGGGTCGGGGTCGCCGACCAGGCCGAGAAGTATCCCGCACAGCTCTCCGGTGGCCAGCAGCAGCGGGTCGCCATTGCCCGTGCCCTCGCGATGCAGCCCAAGGTGCTGTTGTTCGACGAACCCACCTCCGCCCTCGACCCCGAGATGGTCAATGAGGTGCTGGACGTCATGGTGAGCCTCGCCCGGCAGGGGATGACGATGGTCGTCGTCACCCACGAAATGGGCTTCGCCCGAAAGGCGGCCGACCGGGTGGTGTTCATGGACGGCGGCCAGATCGTCGAGGAGGGTACGCCGGACGAATTCTTCACCAATCCGCAGACCGCCCGGGCGAAGGATTTCCTGAGCAAGATCCTCACCCACTGACCTGACCGAAGACCACGTGAAATGACAGGAGGGACCATGAAGTATGCAAAGGCGGTGCTGGCAGCAGCATCGGCCCTGGCCATGGCCACCGCGCTGACGGCGTGTGCCGGCAGCGACTCGGCGGGCGGACCGCCGGGCTCGGGCGGCAAGGTTGTCATCGGGATCAAGTACGACCAGCCCGGCCTCGGCCTGAAGGAGGGCGACACCTTCACCGGATTCGACGTCGAGGTCGCCAAGTACGTGGCCAACAAGCTCGGCTACACCGACATCGAGTTCAAGGAGGCGCCCTCGCCGCAGCGGGAGACGCTGCTGGAGAGCGGCCAGGTCAAGATGATCTTCGCCACCTACTCGATCACGGACGCCCGCAAGGAGCGGATCTCCTTCGCAGGCCCCTACTTCATCGCCGGCCAGGACCTGCTGGTCTCGGCCACCTCCGACATCACCGGCCCGGAGTCGCTGAACGGGAAGAACCTGTGCTCGGTGACCGGCTCCACCTCGGCCCAGAAGGTGAAGGACACCCTCGCCTCCGATGTGCAGCTTCAGGAGTTCGACACGTACTCCAAGTGCGTGGAGGCGCTCGCCGCCAACGCCATCGACGCCGTGACCACCGACAACGTGATCCTGGCCGGGTTCGCCGCCCAGCCGCAGTACGCCGGGAAGCTCAAGGTGGTGGGTGAGACCTTCTCCGAGGAGCGCTACGGCATCGGCATCAAGAAGGGCGACACCGCGCTGTGCGAGGCGATCGACAAGGCCCTGGTCGAGATGGTGGAGTCCGGCGCCTGGCAGGCCGCCCTGGACGCCACGGTCGGCGCGTCGGGCTTCAAGCCGGATCCGGCGCTCAACCCGCCGAAGCCGGACCCCTGCAGCTGAACCGACCCTGACGCTGCCCGGCCCGCTCCGGCGGGCCGGGCAGCCCTGACCAGAGGATAGGCATGGAGGGATTCGCGGAACTGTTCGCCCGGTATGACGTACTGGGCGCCTTCCTGATGACGATCAAGCTCACGGTTGGTGGGGCGCTGGGTGCCCTGCTGATCGGGACGGTGATCGCCGTCTGCCGGGTCTCCCCGGTGGCGGTGCTGCATCGCTTCGGGGCCTGGTACGTGACGATCTTCCGCAACACCCCGCTGACCTTGATCCTGGCGCTGTGCCTGCTCGGCATCAACAACATCCTGGGCGTCCGCCTCGACCCCGGTAACGTCCTGGAGAACGCCTTCCGCTGGGCCGTGGTCGGCCTGGCCGTCTACCACGCCTCCTTCGTCGCCGAGGCGATCCGCAGCGGCATCAACACGGTCCCCGCCGGGCAGGCGGAGGCGGCCAGGTCGATCGGGTTGTCCTTTCTGCCGACGCTGCGCTACGTCGTGCTGCCGCAGGCCTTCCGCGGCGCTATCGCCCCGCTCGGCAACACCCTGATCGCCTTGACCAAGAACACCACAGTGGCGGCCACCATCGGCGTCGCCGAGGCGGCCTTTGTGATGCGGAACATGATCGAGTTCTCGCCCAACTACCTCTACGCGATCTTCTTCATCATGGCGGCCGGCTTCGTCATCCTCACCCTTCCGATGGGTGTGCTGTTCACCTGGCTGTCGAACCGGCTGGCGGTGGCACGATGAGTGCCCCGACCGCCGTCCTGTTCGACGTGCCCGGGCCGAAGGCCCGCGTCCGACACCGGATCCTCGCCGTGGTCGGCAGCCTGCTCCTTCTCGCCCTGCTTGCCTTCATCATCGTCCGGATGCTCGACCTGCCGGCGCCCGACCCGGCGATCCGGCAACGGAACAACCAGTTCGAGCCGCAGAAGTGGCTGCCCTTCATCGAGGGGTCCACCTGGGTGAACTACCTGCTGCCCGGGTTGGCCGGGACGTTGGTGGCCGCCGCCGTCAGCGTCGTGCTGTCGCTGCTCTTCGGGATGGCGCTGGGGATCGGGCGGTTGGTCCAGGTCCGCTGGGTGCGGTGGGCCTGCGGCATCTTCGTCGAGTTCTTCCGGTCGGTGCCGGTGCTGATGATGATGCTGTTCGCCTACTACGCGGGGCTGTTCGCGCTGGGGATCACCGGGGCGCTCCTGCCCTTCTTCGGCGTCGTCGTCGGGCTGACGCTCTACAACTCCTGCGTCATCGCCGAGTTGATCCGCTCCGGTGTCTATTCGCTGCCCAAGGGGCAGGAGGAGGCCGGCCTGGCGCTGGGTCTCACCCCGATGGAGACCCTGACGACGATCCGGCTGCCGCAGGCGATCACCGCCATGCTGCCGTCGATGCTCAGCCAGTTGGTCGTGATCCTCAAGGACTCCGCGCTGGGCTACATGATCAGCTACCTCGAGCTGATGCGAGCCGGGACGAACCTCGCCGCGGTGTACGGCAACCTGATCCCGACGATGCTGGTGCTGGCCGTGATGTACATCATCATGAACTCGCTGCTCACCCGGGCGGCCTCCGGGGTCCAGCGCCGGCTGCGCCGCGCCCCGCAGGTGATCGATCTCGACGTCACGGGCGGCATGGTGCCGCAGGCCGCCTCCGAGCCGCAGGTGCCCGCCACGCTGATGCCACCGCCCGCCAGCGACGCGCCGCCCACCATCCGCCAGCCCGGGCAGCGCCGCCACCGGCGCGACCCGCAGGAGTAGCCCGGCCTCAGCGCAGGTCGAGATCGGGCAGGTCGTCCGCCGGCACGAAGCCGTGCACCCGGCCGAGGAAGGCCAGCGCCGCCTGGGCGGTCGCGATCTGGTTCTCCGCCCGGCGGAAGCCGTGGCCCTCGTCGGGGAACAGCAGGTAGGCCACCGGGATGCCCTTGGCCCGGACGGCGGCCACCATCGCCTCGGCCTGGCTGGGCGGGACCACCCGATCCTCGCCGCCCTGCAGGATCAACATGGGGCACGACAGCCGGTCCAGGTGGTGGATGGGGGAGCGGTCCAGGTAGACCTGGCGACCCTCGGGATAGGGCGCGACCAGCCCGTCGAGATAGCGCGACTCGAACTTGTGGGTGTCGGTGGCCAAGGTCTCCAGGTCCCCGATGCCGTACAGGCTGATCCCGGCGGCGAAGACCTCGGTGAAGGTCAGCGCCGCCAAGGTCGTGTACCCACCGGCCGAGCCGCCGCGGATGGACAGCCGCGTCCGGTCGGCGCGGCCCTGCCCGACCAGGGCCAGCGCCGCGTCCACGCAGTCGCGGACGTCCACGATGCCCCAGTTGCCGGCCAGGCGCTCCCGGTACTGCCGTCCGTAGCCGGCCGAGCCGCCGTAGTTGACGTCCAGGATGCCGATCCCGCGGGAGGTCCAGAACTGGGTGGCAAGCCGGAACTCCGGGCTGGAGAAGCCGGTCGGGCCACCGTGGCTCCACACCTGCACCGGCGGCAGTTCCCCCTCCGGGGCGCTGAAGCCGGGGTTGGTGGGCGGGTAGTACCAGGCGTGCACCTCGCCCTGCGGTCCCTGCCAGCTCACCGGCTCGGCGCGGGAGACCAGGCCGGGGTCGAGGACGCGCTCGGAGGACGCCTTGACCAGCGCGGTGCGCTGCTCGTCCCAGTCGACCTCGACCAGGGCCGCGGGCCGGTCGGCGTAGCCCAGCACCGCCAGGGCACGCGGCCCTGCGCCGCTCACCAGCGCCGAGACCGCCCCGGTGTCGACCAGTTCGAGCCGGGCCGGTTCGGCAGTGCCGTGGTGGATGATCGCCAGGGAGGCGAAGCCGTGCACCAGCACGCTGCAGCCGATCCGGCCGGCATCGATCACGCTGTACGGGGCGGGGCCGAGCGTCCAGGGCGCCCCGCAGAAGTCGGCCGGTGCCTCATACAGCAGGTGCGACCGGTCGCCGTCCCAGCGGTGGAAGTTCCAGAACCCGGTGGGATCGGCCAGGTAGACCAGGGCGCCGTCCGGGGCCCAGGCGGGATAGATCGCCGACACGCCGGGCCCGCCCGCGACGACAGTCCGCGCCGCCGGGTCGGCCAGCGGTGCCACCACCAGTCGGGTGGCATCCCACGGCATGTCGGGGTGGTCCCACTCCACCCACGCCAGCCGACCGTCGACCGACAGCACGGGATGGGAGTAGAAGTCAGCACCGCGGGCGAGCACCCGGCCGCCGGCGGCGTTGTCGTCGTCGAGCGCGAGCGCGACGACGGTGGTCTCCGGCTCCCCGCCCCGGGTGTGGTCCTCCCGGACCGCCAGCACCAACCGGCGCCGCGGGTCGACGAAGAGCGAGCCGTAGCGCAGCCCGTTGCCCGGGGCGAACTGCCGCTGCGGTCGGCCCGGCTCCAGCACCTGGAGGGACCCGTCCGGCCAGGTCGAGAAGACGCAGATGCCGCCGGCCACCGTCCACTCGCCGCCGCCGTACTCGTTCACCCCGCTGCGCAGGTAGGAGTGCGGGGTCAACTCGAAGCGCGACCCGGCGTCCTCGCGCCACAGGGACACCCTTCCGCCCTGTTCCGGGTGGGCCTGCGTCCAGTACCGCACGCCGTCCTCGACCAGCCCGTAGGCCAGGCCGACGGTCGCGGCGGTGAGGTCGTCGGCGGCGATCGGGGAGGACCAGCTTCCGTACGGGGCTTGTGGCATGGCCGTCACTGTAGTCCGGCCGGGAGACGACAGCGGCCCCGGCAGGAAGCCGGGGCCGCTGCCAGAAGCGACGGATCAGGAAAGCTTGTCGGTCTCGTCGTGGATCTTCAGCGCGACCTGGCTCAGCTTCGCCGAGTGCGCCCGGCCGTGGTGGCCGCAGAAGAGGAGCTCGCCACCGGACGGAAGAGTGACCCGAACGTAGGCCTGGGCACCGCAACGGTCGCACCGGTCAGTAGCGGTCAGTGCGTCAAGAACATGTGTGCTCATCGGGTCCTCACTCTCATCGCCAGGTCATCACCAGCATTCCCTGCATGCAACAACGCAAAACCTCAGGAAATGTTCCCCCTCGCTGATCCATGCACTTCCAGTCTAGGTGGTCGCGCTGACAGCCCCGACCGGTACCGACACCGTTGCACGACCTCCACCAAACTGTTACACCGGCGAGATAATCTCAGCCGAGTGACGACGACTACCCGGGCGGCGGAGGGCCGCGACTACGAAGCCCGACACCTGCTGGTTCTGGAAGGGCTCGAAGCCGTCCGCAAGCGTCCTGCGATGTACATCGGCTCCACCGACACCAAGGGCCTGATGCATTGCCTGTGGGAGATCATCGACAACTCCGTCGACGAGGCACTGGCGGGTTTCGGGTCGAGGATCGATATCCGGCTGGACGGTGACGGCAGCATCCAGGTGGTCGACCGGGCCCGGGGCATCCCGGTCGACATCGAGCCGCGGACGAAGCTGTCCGGGGTCGAGGTGGTCTTCACCAAGCTGCACGCCGGCGGCAAGTTCGGCGCCGGCTCCTACAACGCCACCGGCGGTCTGCACGGCGTGGGTGCGTCGGTGGTGAACGCGCTGTCCGCGCGGCTCGACGTCGAGGTCGACCGCAACGGCGCCACCCACGCGATGAGCTTCCGGCGCGGCGTGCCGGGAATTTTCGACGGCGACGGCCCCGACGCCCCGTTCACCCCCGGTGGCGGACTGCGCAAGATCGGCCGCACGGCCAAGGGCGCCACCGGCACACGCGTCCGCTACTGGCCCGACCGGCAGATCTTCCTCAAGGGCGCCGAGCTGTCGCTGAAGCAGCTGCTCGACCGGGCCCGGCAGACCAGCTTCCTGGTCCCCGGCCTGGAACTGCAGGTGACCGACGCGCGCTCCGCCGAGCCGGTCACCGAGGTCTTCCGCCACGACGGCGGGATCTCGGAGTTCTGCGATTTCCTGGCCACCGACCCGCCGTTGACCGACGTGATCCGGCTCGGCGGCAGCGACGGCTTCACCGAGACCGTGCCGATGCTGGACGACAACGGCGCGATGACCCCCACCGACGTGGAGCGCACCGTCGACGTCGACGTCGCACTGCGCTGGGGCACCGGCTACGACACCAGGGTCGCCTCGTTCGTGAACATCATCGCGACCAGCAAGGGCGGCACCCACGTCACCGGCTTCGAGCGCGGCCTGGTGCGCGCCTTCGCCCGGTCGCTGGACGGCACCCGGCTGCTGAAGGCTGGCGAAGAGGTCATCAAGGACGACGTCATGGAAGGCCTCACCGCCGTCGTCACGGTCCGGCTGGCCGAGCCGCAGTTCGAGGGCCAGACCAAGGAGGTGCTCGGCACCCCGCCGGTGATGCGGCTGGTCGCCCGGATCGTCGAGAACGAGCTGACCGGCTTCCTGACCTCCACCCGGGCCGCCCAGCGCAGCCAGGCCAGGGCGGTCATGGAGAAGGTGGTCGGCGCCTCCCGGACCCGCCTGCAGGCCCGTGCCCACCGCGACGCACAGCGCCGCAAGAATGCGCTGGAGTCCAGCTCGCTGCCCGCCAAGCTCGCCGACTGCCGCAGCACCGACCTCGACCGGACCGAACTGTTCATCGTGGAGGGCAACTCGGCGCTGGGCACCGCCAAGCTCGCCCGCGACTCCGAGTTCCAAGCGCTGCTGCCGATCCGCGGGAAGATCCTCAACGTCCAGAAGGCGTCGGTCGGCGAGATGCTGAAGAACGTCGAGTGCGCGTCCATCATCCAGGTGGTCGGCGCCGGCTCGGGCCGCTCCTTCGACATCGAGCAGGCCCGCTACAACAAGGTCATCTTCATGGCGGACGCGGACGCGGACGGCGCCCACATCCGCACGCTGTTGACCACGCTCTTCTTCAAGTACATGCGCCCCCTGCTCGAGGCCGGACGGGTCTACACCGCCGTCCCGCCGTTGCACCGGTTCGAGCTGATCAACCCGCGCAAGGGCCAGGAGCGGTTCATCTACACCTACAACGAGGCCGAGTACCGCCGGAAGCTGGCCGAGCTCACCAAGCGGGGGGTCTCCTTCAAGGAACCCCAGCGCTACAAGGGCCTGGGCGAGATGGACGCCGACCAGCTCTCCGACACCACGATGAACCCGCGCCACCGCACCCTGCGTCGGATCACCGTGGACGAGGCAGCCGCCGCCGAGTCCGTCTTCGAGAAGCTGATGGGCAACGACGTGGCGCCCCGCAAGCAGTTCATCATCGAGGGCGCCTACGCCCTGGACGCCGAGCGGATCGACGCCTGAGGGTGACCGACCCCGTGCTGCGCCCGCTGCGTCGCACGGACGCCCCCGACGTGCTGGCGGCCTTCACTTCAGCCGATGACCTGGCGCGGCAGGGGGACGTGGCCTGACCGCCCGCCCCGGCCGTCGGCTCAGCAGAGCTGCTCGAGCCGGCCGGTGTCGACGTCGTAGCGGAAACCACCCACGCTGGCCCGCCCTGCGATCAGCGGGTGGGAGGCGAGCAGCGCCACGTCCGCCTTGAGCCGGCTCAGCTGGTCCGGGTCGGCCCCCAGGTGCAGGTCGCCCGGATCAGTGCCGGAGGCGTCCTTGATCCGGCGCAGCAGGTCCTCCTCGTCGCCCGCCATCGCGCAACGGGTGTGGGTGATCACCAGGATCCGGTCCACCCGCAGCAGGTTGACCGCCAGGATGCAGCCGTTCAGCGCCTCGGTCCCGACGTGCCCGCCGGGGGTGCGCAGGATCTTTGCCTCCCCGAGGTAGAGCCCGATCATCTCCAGCGGCTGCAGCCGGGAGTCCATGCAGGTGACCACGGCGACCCCGGCGTGGGCGTAGCCGTCGAAGTTGCGTGGCGCCGAGGTGGCGTAACGCAGGTTGGCGGCGAGCAGGTCGTCGAAGGAGGAGTCCACGCGCCCACCTTACGGGCGCCGCCGACCCCGCTCCAGCGCCGGATCATGGCGGACCGGCGCCGGTTGAGCCGTCCGCTCAGCCGTGGTAGCGCGACCCGACGGCGGCGATGGGCTGGCCCGCGGGGGAGCCGGAGCCGTCGCGTCTGGGGTCGGGCGCGGGCAACTCGATCGGGCTGCCGCTGGCCGCGGCCGCAACCGCCGGCTCGGCACCGACCCAGCCCAGCACCAGGGTGTCCTCGCCCTTCAGGAACCGGTGGCAGCGCACCCCGCCGGTGGCCCGGCCCTTGCCGGGGTACTCGGCGAACCTGGTCACCTTGACGGTGCCCGGCTCGGTGCCGGGCAGGGCGCTGGACGAACCCGCGACCGAGACCACCACCGAGTCGCTGGTCGCCGAGGCGCCGAAGAACACCACCCGGGCGCCGCGGGCGAGCTTGATGCCGGCGATACCGCCACCGGTGCGACCCTGCGGCCGCACCCCGCTGGCCGGGAAGTGCAGCAGCTGGGCGTCGGAGGTCACGAAGACCAGTTCGTCCAGGTCGTGCAGCAGTTCGACGGCGCCGACCACCGAGTCGCCGTCCTCGAGCCGGATGATCTCCCAGGCGTCCTTGGTCAACAGGTCGGGGGTGACCCGTTTCACCACGCCGGAGGCGGTGCCCAGCGCCCAGCCGAAGGTGTCGGCCGACAGGCTGGTGAGCGCCAGGATGCGCTCGCCGGGCTGCAGGTCGACCAGTTCGCCGGCCAGCGATCCGCCCTGCAGGTTCGGGGCGGTCGCCGTCACCGGCACCGACGGCAGGTCGATCGCCTGGCAGCGGATCAGGCGTCCGGCGCTGGTCAGCGCGCCGTACTCGCCGCGGGCCGTGGTCCGGGCCGCCGAGACCACGACGTCGTGCACCGCGCGCGGGCCCGAGCTCGGCAGCGGGTCGGCGGTGTCGGCCCGGGCCAGCAGCCCGGCCGAGGACAGCAGCACCCAGCACGGGTCGTCGGCGATCTCCAGGGACGCGGCCGCCGCCTTGGCCGGCGACCCGGCCGACTCCAGCAGCACCGTCCGGCGCGGGGTGCCGTGGGTGCGGGCCACCTCGTCCAGCTCGGCGGCGACGACCTCGCGCTGCCGCTCCGGGCTGTCCAGGATGGCCTGCAGCTCGGCGATGGTGTTGAGCAGCTGCTCCCGCTCGGCCTCCAGCTCGATCCGGCTGAACTTGGTGAGCCGGCGCAACTGCATGTCGAGGATGTAGTTGGTCTGGGTCTCGGTCAGCTCGAAGGCTTCCATCAGCCGGGTGCGGGCCTGGGCGGCATCGTCGGAGCTGCGGATGATGGCGATCACGTCGTCGATGTCGACGATCGCGATCAGCAGGCCCTCGACCAGGTGCAACCGGTCGGAGGCCTTGTCGCGCCGGAAGGCGGAGCGGCGCCGGATCACCTCGACGCGATGCTCCAGATAGACCTCGAGCAGCTCCTTCAGGGTCATCGTCGCCGGCTGCCCGTTGACCAGGGCGACCGCATTGATCCCGAACGAGTCCTCCAGCTTGGTCAGCCGGTAGAGCTGTTCCAGCAGCGCCTCGGGGTTGATGCCGTTCTTGACCTCGATCACCAGGCGGGTGCCGTTGGCCAGGTCGGTGAGGTCCTTGATGTCGCTGATCCCGCTGAGCTTCTTGCTCTGGACCAGGTTCTTGACCTGCTCCATGATCCGCTCCGGGCCGACCATGTACGGCAGTTCGGTGACGATGATGCCCTTGCGGCGCGGCGTCACCTGCTCGATCCGGGCGCTCGCCCGCACCCGGAACACGCCCCGGCCGGTCGCGTAGGCCTCCCGGATCCCGTCCAGGCCGATGATCTTGCCCCCGCCGGGCAGGTCGGGGCCGGGCATGAAGCGCATCAGGTCGTCGACAGTCGCGTCAGGATGGCGCAACAGGTGCTTGCAGGCCTGCACGGTCTCGACCAGGTTGTGCGGCGGGATGTTCGTCGCCATCCCGACCGCGATCCCGGTGGTGCCGTTCACGAGCAGGTTCGGGAAGGCCGCCGGCAACACGACCGGCTCGGTCTCCTTGCCGTCGTAGTTCGGGCGGAAGTCGACGGTGTTCTCCGCCAGCCCGGCGGTCATCGCCACCGCGGCGGGGGCCATCCGGCACTCTGTGTACCGCATCGCGGCCGGGCCGGAATCCAGCGAACCGAAGTTGCCGTGGCCGTCCACCACCGGAAGCCGCATCGCCCACGGCTGGCCCAGCCGCACCAGGGCGTCGTAGATCGCCGAGTCGCCGTGCGGGTGGAGCTTGCCCATCACCTGGCCGACCACCCGGGCGCACTTGACGTGGGAGGCGTCGGGACGGATCCGCATCTCGTCCATCGTGTAGAGGATCCGGCGCTGGACCGGTTTCAGCCCGTCGCGGGCGTCCGGCAGCGCACGGGAGTAGATCACCGAGTAGGCGTACTCCAGGTAGCTGTTCTCCATCTCGGCGGACACGTCGATGTCGACGATCCGTTCGGCCACCTCGTCTTCAACCGGCGGCTTGGCCATGTTCTTCTCATCTCCTCGTGCCCCCGGCGGGGCCCCTTGATTCTGCCGCAGCCACCGCGGGCCGATCGACCGGACGCGCCCGGCGCGGGGTCAGGAGAGCTCGGGCAGGTCCCGCAACTGGGCGAGCAGCCCCCGGCCGTCCGGCGCGCTCCGCACCGGCACGTCGGGCGGCGCATCCTCGTCCTCTTCCTGCAGGGACGTGGTGGTGCCGTGGGCCAGGACCTGCTCGGCCGGGCTGAGTTGCCGGATCGCGATGGCACGGACGTTGTCACGCGCCACGGAGGCGAACTCGCCGTAGATGGCCGGGTCGTGCTGGCCGTCGTCGCCGACCAGCACCCACCTGATGTTCGGGAAGTCGCGGGTGAGCTGCAGCAGCGACTCGCGCTTGTGCTGCAGGCCGGAGCGGAACCAGCCGGTGTTCGTCGGCCCCCAGTCGGTCATCAGCATCGCACCGGCGGGGTAGCCGTGGCGCTTGAGGAAGCGCGACAGGAAGGGGTGGGTGTTCCAGGCGCCGGTGGACAGGTAGACCAGCGGCGCACCCGGCCGGCTGGCGAGCAGTTCGGTGTACAGCCGGGCCATGCCGGGCACCGCCTGACGGGCCGATTCGTCGCGGATGAAGCTGTTCCAGAAGGCGATCAGCGGGCGGGGGAGCAGGGTGGTGATCACGGTGTCGTCGATGTCGGAGACGATGCCGAAGGTCTCGGTCTCGTCGACCACCTGCACCGGCGCGACCGCCTTCTTCGACTGTGCGCTGCGGAGTTCGACGTTCTGCCAGCCCGGCTCGAGCCCGTGGTCGCGGATCCGCAGGTCGATGTAGCCACCGCGGTCGGAGACCGTGCTGATCACCTGGCCGCCGATCCGCACGGTGACCGGCACCCGGACACACGGGGCGGTCACGAAGTTGCGGAAGCCTCGGCGCTTGACGAACTCGCGGGTGGCCTTGCGAAGCCGGGTTCGCGGCCGGCGCGGCATCAGCACCACCCGGCCCAGTACCCGGACCGAGTTCCGGGTGCCGTAGCCGGTGTAGGAGATGACGTGCTCCTGCCACCCCAGCGCCCGCCACAGGCGCTCGCCGATCCGGTCGATGACCTCCTCGATCCGGGCGGCGATGAACGGACGGGTGCTCACCCGCGACAGAGTATGCGATCCGGCGGGTCAGCAGGCCAGCCCGGGTCCGGATTTCCCATCCCGACCGGTGGGCGTGGAAAGATGGCGCAATGAGCCCACGACCCGGTCTGGCGCTGCCTGCGTCGCTCGTGGAGGAGATCCGCGACTGCGGGTACTTCCCCGAGTTGATCGCGGACGCCATGTCGCTGGCGCGCGGAGCCGAACCGGTTGAGGCGCACCTCGTCCATCATGAGGCGACCTTCAGCCAGGACGAGATCCAGCGCCACCTGTCAGTCCTGATCCTGACCCCGACCCGGCTGGTGGTCGGGCACACCGACGAGAGCGCCGCCCCGGGCGAGCCGGTGCGGGCGATCACGAGCACCGAGGCCGTCCCGCTGGGCCGCCTCGGCTCGGTCGCCCTGAGCCAGGTGGTGGATCACCCCGAGTCCTACGGCACCCGCAGGTCGAAGGTGGTGGAGGCCTGGCTGACGATCGGCTGGGGGACCACCCGGCGCATCGAGCTGGAGCCGGCGCAGTGCGGCGACCCGAACTGCGAGGCCGACCACGGCTACTCCGGAGACCTGGCCACCGACGACCTCACCGTGCGGATCAGCGCGGCGGCCGATGGCGAGGCCAAGGTTCGCGAGCTGGTGGCCTTCGCCACCGCACTGCAGCTCGCCTCCGGCGCCCGATGACCGATCCGGTCATCCCGGCCTACGGCAGCGGGACCCTGGCCGACCTGCTGCCCAGCATCGGCTTCCAGCTCGGCATGGCGGGCGCTGAGGACCGGCTCGGCCTGCCGTCCGCCGATCGCTATGTGGTCTTGCTGATCGACGGCCTCGGCTGGGAGCAGCGCGACCACTGGGCCGGTGTCGCCCCCTTTCTGAGCGGCTTGGCGGCCGACGCCCGGCCGCCGATCACCTCCGGCGTTCCCAGTACGACCGCGACCAGCATCACCAGCCTGGGTACCGGCCTGACCCCCGGCCAGCACGGAGTCGCCGGCTACTCCTTCCGCTATCCGCCGGACGGCCGGGTGCTGAACACCCTGCAGTGGCCCTCCGACATCCACGGCCTGGACGTCCAGCCGCAGCTGACCTACCTGGAACGGCTGGCCGGCGCCGGGATCCGGACGGCCTCGGTCGGTCCGGCCCGGTTCGCGGGCAGCGGGCTGACCACGGTGGCGCTGCGCGACCCCCACTTCCTCGGGGTGGCGGACGAGGACGACCACGAGACCCGGATCGCGCTGACCAGCGGCGCCTCGGCGGGCGCGGAGCGGTCCCTGGTCTACAGCTACGAGCGCTCCCTGGACCACACCGGGCACAGCCAGGGGGTCGGGTCCCCGGCCTGGCTGGCGGCACTGGCCCGCTGCGACGAGTTCGCCGCCGGGCTGCGAGCGGCGCTGCCGGCACAGACCCGGCTGGTGATCACCGGCGACCACGGCATGGTCAACGTGCCGACCGATGCCCGGGTGGTCGTCGAGGACGAGCCCGGTCTCCTGTCCGGGGTAGCGGCCCTGGCCGGAGAGGGCCGGCTGCGGCAGCTCTACGCGCGGCGCGGCCGCTCTGACGAGGTGCTGGCGCGCTGGCAGGACCGGCTCGGCGACCAGGCCTGGGTGGTGTCCCGCGAGGAGGCCTTCGCCGCCGGCTGGTTCGGACCCCGGAACCCCCGCGTGGCCGACCGGTTCGGCGACGTGCTGGTCGCCATGCACGGCCCCGGCGCGGTGATGAGCCGCCGGCTGCCCAAGGAACTCGGGTTGGTCGGCATGCACGGGTCGCTCACCGCGGCCGAGATGTTCGTTCCCCTGCTGGTCTGCTGAGGAGGACGGCATGGCACATCTCACCTTCTTCACCGGTCCCATGGACTCCGGCAAGTCCACGCTCGCCCTCCAGGTGGCCTACACCGAGACCCGGGCCCGCCGCGCGGGGCGACTGTTCACCCGAGGAGACCGCGCCGGGGAGGCGACCATCACCTCCCGGATCGGGCTGACCGCCGCGGCGATCGAGGTGGACGACGAGTTCGACTTCTGGGACTACCTTGTGGCCGAGCTGAGCAGCGGCCAGCGGGTGGACTTCCTGGTCTGCGACGAGACCCAGTTCTACACCCCGGCCCACATCGACCAGCTGGCCCGGATCGCCGACGAACTCGACATCGAGGTGTTCTGCTTCGGCATCCTGAGCGACTTCCGGACCGAACTCTTCCCGGCCACCCGCCGGCTCGTGGAACTGTGCGACCGGATGGAGATGGCGCAGGTCCGTCCGCGGTGCTGGTGCGGCGCCGTGGCCACCCACAATGCCCGGATCGTCGACGGCAAGATGGTGGTCGAGGGCGACCAGGTGGTGGTGGGGGACACCGGTGCCCCGCAGGCCGAGGTCTCCTACCAGGTACTGTGCCGCCGGCACCACCGGCAGCGGCTGATCGCCCAGGTCGCCGGTGTGGACGCCACGCCCGACCCGCTTCCGTTCGGCGAATAGTCCGCGGCCCCGGGCCGCTGACTCCTAGCATGTGCGCATGACACCGGCACCTGCCTACCCCGCCGCCCGTCCCTCGCTCGGCCTGGGCGACGTGCTGTCGGAATCCTTCGGAATCCTGCGCCGCCGGCCCGGCCTGGCGCTCGGCCTCAGCGCCATCCCGGGAGTGGCCTCCCTCGTGCTGGCGTTGGCGCTGGTCGCGGTGATGATCTCCACGTGGCTGCCCGCGATGTTCGCGGCGATGGCCGGCGACCTGACCACGCTGGGCGGAGCCGTAATCGGCTGGCTCGGGCTGGCGATCATCGGCAGCCTGGCCGTCGGCCTGCTGCAGGTCTACGTCGTGGGCTTGTTGACCGTGCTGAGCCGGGAGACGCTGCACGGCAACCGGCCGTCCTTCGGCGAGGTCCGCGCCGCAGCCCGCGGCTTCATGGGTCGGGTCATCCCGCTGGTCCTGCTGGGGGCGGTGGCCTACCTGGCCATGACCGCGGTGGTCCTGCTCCCGCTGATCAGCGGCCTGTCCACCCTGGGCAGCGACCCCTCGGGACAGACGGCGGCCGGCGGAGTCGTGCTCTCGGTGCTGGCGATCTTCCCCATGCTGCTCGTCGTGGTCTTCGTAGTGGTGAAGCTGGCCTACCTGATGCCGGTCGTGGCGATCGAGCGGCAGGGCGCGATGGCGGGCCTGCGGCGGGCCTGGGCACTCACCTCGGGGCAGTTCTGGCGGACCTTCGGCTACCTGGCGGTCGCCTACCTGCTCGTGATGGCGGCGTCGCTGGTGCTGAGCGGAATCAGCCAGGCCTTCACGGTCGGCGCCGGCGGCGACCTCAACGAGGTCAACCCGTTCGACCCGGCCTTCCTCGGCATGCTCGGGGGAGCGGTGGTGGTGCCGATGGCGCTGCAGGTGGTCGTCCAGCTGTTCTCGCTGCCGTTCCTGCAGTCGGTCGTGACCGTGATGTGGGCCGACCGGGTTGGCGACCTGCCGCGCGGCCTGGGCGCCAACCCCGCGGCGTGGTCGTCGCAGGCCACCCCGGGGACGCCGGCCTACCCGACCGGCTACGGCCAGCCGCCGCAGCCGGGCTACCCGTCCCAGCCGCACGGTGGGCCCGGGTACCCGCACCGCGCCCACCCCGGCGGCGACCAGCCGCAGCCGCCGCAGCAGTGGCAGCCGCAGCCGCCGCAGCAGCACGGGCAGCCGCAGCCGCCGCAGCAGTACGGACAGTCACCGCAGGGCTACGGCCAGCAGCCGCCCTACGGGCAGCCGGGGTACCCGCCGGCCGATCCCTCCCAGGGCTGGGGGCGTCCGGAGCAGCAGTAGTCGCTGGCCGGACGGGTCGCCGGTCGGCTCAGTCGGCCTGGTTGGGCTTGCGGGGAGTCGGCGAGCCGAAGACGATCTCGTCCCAGGACGGGACCTTGGCCCGCTTGCGGCGGGACTTGCCGGGCTTGGACTCCTGGGTCTCCTCCAGCAGGGTCGGCTGCTCCGGCTCGGGCGGCTCTGCGGTCGCCTCGGCCTCGGCCGATCCGTCGTCCGCAGGCTCGTCGGAGTCCGGACCGGCGGGCTCGTCCAGCACCGGGGAGGCGGGCCGGCCCGCCTCGGGGCGCATCAGCCCGGAGTAGATCTGCACCGAGTCCTCGTCGAACCCGGACAGCATGTCGTAGAGCACGTCGATGCCGCCGGTGGGGTTGGTGACGATGTCGTACACCCCGTCCACCTCGGTCAGTTCGGCCTCGGCATAGGCGTCCTCGCCGAAGCCGTCGTCCTCCAGGTCGATCGGCTCGGTGTCGTCCAGGGCGGGGCCGGGCTGGACCACCCGCACCAGCGCGAGGTCATCGTTGAGCCCGACGGTGGGTTCGGCTTCCTGCGGGTCGGCGGGCGAGGCGGGCGTCTCGGGACCCGGCTGGCGCAGGCCGACCAACCAGCGGGCATCGTCATTGTCGGGCACCGAGAACCGCCCGGCCTGGTCATAGACGAAGCGGGCGTCGCGCTCCTGCCGACTGCCGGCCCAGCTGACCTGGACCGCCCACCGGCGGCCCTCCAGCTTCCACGCGTCCCAGCGGACGGTGTCCGGGTCGACCTGGCGCGGCAGCAGCCGGTCGTTGACCACATCACCGAGGGTGCGGTGGGCGATGGTCTCCCCGCCGCGGCGGGCAGGGTTGCTGCGGGCGAGTCCGGCGATGAACTCCCGCTCGGCGAGCACCGGGACGGCGAAGGGCTCGACCCGCGCCGGCTCCACGCCCGCGGCGCGCGCGACCTCGTCGAGGGACTCCCCAGACCGGATGCGGTGCTGGATCTCCCTCGGTGAGAGTGCACTGTCTCCCATGTACGTCTCCAGGTCCGAGTGCGCGAGTGTGTCCGTCGGTAACCTACCAAGCTCCCCGGGGTTCAGACCCCAACCGGGCCGGGTGATCGTGGATCACACGCCGCCCGTGCTCGCCGGGTCTCGGCGATTGGTGGGGCTTGGTGCCATGTGATATGCATGCTCAGCACACAGCGGCACAGCAGTATGGCAGGTCGCTCCCCACCGACCTGCGGAATGGATGGACAACGGATGGCAACGGATTACGACGCCCCTCGCAAGTCTGACGAAGAGAGCGAAGACAGCATTGAGGAGCTGAAGACCCGGCGCAACGACAAGAACTCCGGCAAGGTCGACGAGGACGAGGTCGAGGCGGCCGAGACCTTCGAGTTGCCCGGTGCCGATCTCTCCCACGAGGAGCTGACCGTTAGGGTCCTGCCCCGCCAGGCCGACGAGTTCACCTGCGCTTCCTGCTTCCTGGTGAAGCACCGCAGCCAGATCGCCGCCGTCCGCGACGGCCAGACCTACTGCGTGGACTGCGCGGGCTGAGCCGGTCTCAGTCCTGCTTGCGGCGCGGCGCCGGCTGACCCAGCGCCCGCTGCCAGGACGCGGCCGCGAAACGGTTGGCCGCCACCGTCGCGGCTGCCATGCCGGCGGCGCTGGCCACCGTCCAGGTCAGAAGGCGACGGGTTGAGGTCTCCGGATCGTCGATCGCGGGCGGTTCGTCCCCGGTGGCAGCGCGCCAGGCAGATCCCAGCGCCTTGTTGACCAGCACTGCGGCCAGGGCACCGATGGCGCCGGCGTACAGGTTCCACATCAGCTTGCGTGGCAGGCCCATCATGCGTCCTTCCTCGTCGATGACTCTGTCGCCATCCTAAGTGGGCTAGGTTTCTGGGGTGCACTACCGCGAGCGACTGTGGGTGCCGGCCTCCTGGTGGGGGATCGGCCTCTTCTTCGCCGTCAGCTTCACCACGGCGGTCGGCTTCGCCGTCTCGCCGCTGGTCAGCGCAGTGGCCGGGCTGGTCACGATCGCCGGGATCGCCGGCGCGCTGGCGTGGTACGGCTCCGCCTCTGTCCAGGTGGACGACGACGGGTTCACCGCCGATGGGTCGGTGTTGGAGTGGCAGTGGTTGGGCGAGGTCGAGCCCCTGGACTCGGCGGCCACCCGGCGGTTGCTCGGGCCGGACGCCGACCGGACGGCCCACCTGGTCACCCGGGGGTACATCCAGACGGCGGTCCAGGTGATGGTCGACGATCCGGCCGACCCCCACCCCTACTGGCTGGTCTCCACCCGTCATCCCCGCGAACTCGCCGCCGCGTTGGCGGCCGCGAGAAGTAGCATGCAGCGATGACTGACGGCGCTGAGCAGGTGGTGGTCGGGCTGCGGGTGCTGGACCCGGAGATCCCGCCGCCGCGCTATGCCCGGCCCGGCGACGCCGGCGCCGACCTGGCGGTCGCCGAGGACTGCACCCTCGCACCGGGGGAGCGGCGCCTGGTGCGCACCGGGATCGCGGTGGCGATCCCGCCCGGCTGGGTAGGGCTGGTGCACCCCCGCTCGGGGCTGGCCGCCCGCCACGGGCTGACGATCGTCAACGCGCCCGGTACGGTCGATTCCGGGTACCGCGGCGAGATCATGGTCTGCCTGCTGAACACCGACACCAGTCGCGAGGTGCGCCTCAGCAAGGGCGACCTGATCGCGCAGCTGGTGCTGCAGCGGGTGGGAGTGGCCACCTTCGCGGTGACCGACGAACTTCCGGCCAGCGCGCGCGGGACCGGTGGGCACGGCTCGACGGGTGGGATCCGCCACTGGGAGCAGACACAGGACACACAGGAGAGAAGCAAGTGATGTTTGGCCGCAAGCGCAGCAACCCGCAGGAAGCCGACGCCGAGGACACCCGCCCGGTCGCCGGAACCGAGGACGAGACCGCCCTGCAGGATCCCGGGTCGGCTGACGCCGACGCCGACCAGCCCGAGGACGCCGACCTCGACGCGGCGGACGACGAACTCGACGACGAGCCGGACGAGGACGCCGGCGACGAGGATGAGGACGACGACCCGCGCGCCGACGGACCGTTCGACATCGAGGAGGTCGACCTGGGCCAGGACGACATCACCCGGATCGACCTCGGCTCGCTGATCCTCACCCCCTGGCAGGGGCTGAACCTGCAGTTGCAGGTGCACGAGGCGACCCAGCAGGTGCGCGCCGTCACCGGCATCTGGCGTAACTCGGGCCTCGAGATCTCCCTCTTCGCGGCGCCGGCCAGCGGCGGCCTGGCCGATGACCTTCGCGAGGAACTCGTCGAGGAGGCCCAGCAGGCCGGCGGCACCGCCGAGCTGGCACGCGGCCCGTTCGGCACCGAGGTGCGGCGCGTGATGCCGCAGACCGGGCCGCAGGGTCAGCAGCTCTTCCATGTCTCGCGGATCTGGTTCGCCGAGGGCCCGCGCTGGCTGCTGCGCGGCACCCTGCTCGGCGAGGCCGCCCTCGCCGAGGGCGGGGAGGCCAAGGCAGGCCCGTTCGTCGAGTTCTTCCGCAACCTCGTGGTTCGCCGGGGCGACAAGCCGATGGTCCCCGGGGAGCTGATCACCATGGAACTGCCCACCCGGGACGCGAGCTAGATGGCCGGCACCAACCCCTTCCTGCGGGCGCTGCGGCGGTTGGGTGCCTCCAGCGCCGACCTCGCCGCGCAGGAGCAGCAGCGGGCCGCGGAGGCGTCCGGGGCGACCCGGATCGCCGACGCCGCCGATCGGGCCCGGGTGAAGCTGCGCGGCTTCGTGACCGCCCTGAAGCTCGAACCCCGTCGCGGCATGCCGTGGCTGGAGGCGACCTTCAGCGACGCGTCCGGCACCATCACGCTGATCTGGATGGGCCGCCGCCAGATACCCGGCGTGGTCGCCGGCCAGGAGATGATCGTCGAGGGCCGGGTGTCCTTCGTCGACGGCGAGCGCCGGATCTACAACCCGCGCTACAACCTGATCACGCCTGCCTGAGCCGGCCCGTCAGGCTCCGTCCGGACGCCCCTGGCGGGGCACCAGGTACCGCGCCAGGTCCTCCTCGTAGGTCGAGCCGGCCACGAACAGGAGCTCATCATTGGCCTCGACCGCGGCGTCCCGCTCCGGCGGGCGGGCCGCCCCGTCGCGGATGATCGCCACCAGGACGGCGTCCCCGGGCAGGTTCAGGTCGGCGACCCGGGTTCCGACCCGCGGCGATCCCTCGGGCAGCGTCATCTCGACCAGGTTCGCCCGACCGCCGTGGAAGCTGAGCAGGCGGACCAGGTCGCCCACGGTGACGGCCTCCTCGACGAGCGCGCAGATCAGCCGCGGCGTGGAGACGGCGACGTCCACACCCCACTGCTCGTCGAACATCCACTCGTTCGACGGGTGGTTCACCCGACCCACCGTCCGCGGCACCCCGAACTCGGTCTTGGCCAGCAGGGCGTGGACGAGGTTCGCCTTGTCGTCACCGGTGGCGGCGATCGCCACATCGCAGGTGTCCAGCCCGGACTCCTCCAGCGAGGTGAGCTCGCAGGCGTCGGCGAGCAGCCACTCCGCCTCAGGCACGCTGTCGGGCTTGATGGCGGCCGGATCCTTGTCGATCAGCAGGATGTGGTGCCCGTTGGCGATCAGCTCCCGGGCGATGGAGCGGCCGACGTTTCCGGCCCCGGCGATCACGACGCGCATGGTGGTGCCTCTCAGTGCTCGATGGGGGCCTGGCCGAAGACGTCCTCGACGTCGGCGACCTGGTCGTCGGTCACCGCGGCGTAAACCAGGTCCCCGTCCTGCAGGATGGTGGACCCCTGCGGCACCATTCCCGAACCGAACCGGGCCAGGAACGGGATCTTGCACCGGCCTGCCGACTCCAGGGACGCGATGGTGCGCCCGACCCAGTCGGAATGGACGTAGACCTCGATCAGCCGGACGTTGCCGGACGGGTCGCGCCACTGCGGCTCCGAGCCGGAGGGCAGCAGCCGGCGCAGGATCTGGTCAGCAGTCCACCGGACGGTGGCCACCGACGGGATCCCCAGCCGTTCGTACACCTCGGCGCGGCCCTGGTCGTAGATCCGGGCCACCACGTTGTGCACGCCGAAGGTCTCGCGCACCACCCTGGCGGCGAGGATGTTCGAGTTGTCACCGCTGGAGACCGCCGCGAACCCGTCCGCCCGTTCGATGCCGGCCCGGACCAGGACCTGGCGGTCGAAGCCGACCCCCTTGACGGTCTTGCCCTGGAATTCCGGGCCGAGTCGCCGGAAGGCGTCCTGCATGATGTCGATCACGGCGACCGAGTGGTCGCGGTGCTCCAGGCCGCGGGCGAGCAGCGCACCGACGCGTCCACAACCCATGATCACGATGTGCACGCCCCCGACGCTACACCGGCCGGATCGTCCATGGCGCCGTCGGTTACCGGATTGGGCATAGAGTGCTCCTACGTGGAGGTCACCGACCTTGTGAAGCGGCTGCTGGTGGGCCGCAAGCTCGCCAGCGCGCAGCTGGGCGAGACGCTCCTGCCCAAGCGCATCGCACTGCCCGTGTTCGCCTCGGACGCACTCAGTTCTGTGGCCTATGCCCCCGACGAGATCCTGCTCACCCTCTCCCTGGCGGGCATGGCCGCGCTGGTCTTCTCCTGGGAAGTCGCGCTCGCCGTGGCCGTGGTGATGCTGGTGGTGGTGATGTCCTACCGCCAGACCGTGCACGCCTATCCCTCCGGCGGCGGAGACTACGAGGTGGCGACGGTCAACCTCGGCCCGACCGCCGGCCTGACCGTGGCGAGCGCCCTGCTGGTCGACTACGTGCTCACCGTCGCGGTGTCGGTCTCGTCCGGGATCCAGAACGCGAAGGCCATGTTCCCCTTCCTGCAGGGCTACGAGGGCCTGGCGGCCGCCGTGGTCATCCTGGCGCTGATGGCGATGAACCTGCGCGGGGTGCGCGAGTCGGGGGCGCTGTTCGCGATCCCGACCTACGGCTTCATGGTGGCCGTGCTGGGGATGACCGGCTGGGGACTGTTCCGGATCTTCGCCCTGGGTGAGGAACTGCGCGCGCCTACCGCCGATCTGGAGATCGCACCGGCGCCCGGCTACGAGAGCTTCTCCGGGATCCTCGTCGTGGTGCTGCTGGCCCGCGCCTTCTCCTCCGGCTGTGCCGCGCTGACCGGGGTGGAGGCGATCTCGAACGGGGTGCCCGCGTTCCGCCAGCCGAAGAGCCGCAACGCCGCCACCACCCTGGGTCTGCTCGGCGGGGTCTCGATCGCGATGCTGGCCGGGATCGTCGCGCTGGCCAACCTGACCGGGCTGAAGCTGATCGACGAGACCGGCGGCTCGTACTTCGTCAACGAGGGCCAGCAGGTGGAGTGGGCCCACGAGACGGCGATGGGCCAGCTGGCCCGGACCATCTTCGACGGCTTCCCGCTGGGCTTCATCGTCGTCATCACCGCGACCATGGTGATCCTGTTCCTGGCCGCCAACACCGCCTTCAACGGCTTCCCGGTACTGGGCTCGATCCTGGCCAGGGACCGCTACCTGCCACGTGCCCTGCACACCCGCGGCGACCGCCTGGCCTACTCCAACGGGATCATCGCGCTGGCCGCCGCCGCGACCGGCCTGGTGCTGGTCTTCAACGCCAGCGTCACGGCCCTGATCCAGCTCTATGTGGTGGGCGTCTTCGTCTCCTTCACGGTGAGTCAGCTCGGGATGATGCGCCACTGGACGCGCCACCTGCGCACCGAGAAGGACCCGGCCCGCCGCCGCCGGATGCAGCGGTCCCGGGTGATCAACGCGATCGGCCTGACCGCGACCGGCATCGTGCTGGTCATCGTGCTGGCCTCCAAGTTCATCTACGGCGCCTACCTGGCGGTCGCCGCGATGGCCGTCGTGTTCGTGCTGATGCGCGGCATCCGCTCGCACTACGACCGGGTCGAACGGGAGGTCGCGGTCACCCCGACTGAGGCGCGGGTTCTCCCCAGCCGGGTGCGGGCGGTGATCCTGGTCGCCGAGGTCAACAAGCCGACCCTGCGAGCGGTGAACTTCGCCCGGGCGACCCGCGCCAACTCGATCGAGGCGGTGACGGTGGCGGTCGACCCCGACGTGGTGGACCAGATCCTGGCGGACTGGCAGGCGCAGGACCTGACGGTGCCGCTGAAGGTGATCGCCTCGCCGTACCGGGAGGCGGTGAGTCCGTTCCTGAACTACGTCAAGGGCCTGCGCTCGGACAACCCGCGTGACGTGGTGTGCGTCTACATCCCCGAGTACATCGTCGGGCACTGGTGGGAGCAGCTGCTGCACAACCAGACCTCCCTGATCATCAAGGCCCGGCTGAACTTCATGCAGGGTGTGATGGTGACCTCGGTGCCCTACCAACTGGAGTCCTCGCGGTACGCGATCGAGCGGGCCCGGCGGGACTCCCCGGCGGCCTGGCGGCGCACCGGCAGCGGCGCGGTGCGGATGGGCAAGGCGCTGGACGACTGGTCGCGCGAATGAGCCAGGGCCCGCCGCAGGCCGGCGACATCGTCGGTCCCGTCACGATCGGCCCGGTGGCCCACGGCGGCCATTGCGTCGCCCGGGTGGACGGCCGCGTGGTCTTCGTCCGCCACGCCGTTCCCGGCGAGCAGGTGACGGTGCGGATCACCCAGGTGCTGACCCGGTTCGCCCGCGGCGAGGTGGCCGAAGTGCTGCAGGCCAGCCCCGACCGCCGTACCCCGCCCTGCCCGATCGCCGGCGAGTGCGGCGGCTGCGACTTCCAGCACCTGGTGCCGGAGGCCTCGCGGGAACTCAAGCGCCAGGTGGTCGCCGACCTGCTGCGCCACCACGCAGGGATCGAGTTCACGGGCCCGGTGGAGGCGGTCGACGCCGACGGGTTCGGCTGGCGGACCCGGATGCGCTACCACGTCGCGCCGGGCGGCCAACTCGGCCTCCACGCCCATCGCTCGGAGCGGGTGGTGCCGCTGCCGGTGGAGGGCTGCCGGATCGCCCGTCCCTCGATCGCCCGTCCGGCGCCGGCGGGCGCCGGGCACGACGAGGTGCTGGGGGTCGCGGCCAACTCGGGCTCCTACCTCGGCGCACCGGAGGACCTGCCGCCGACGGTCACCGAGCGGGTCAACGGACGACGCTTCGAGGTTGCGACCGACGGGTTCTGGCAGAGCCACGCCAAGGCACCTCAGGTGCTCACCGCCGCCGTCCTGGAGGGACTCGCGCCGATCGAGGGGGAGCGGGCCTTCGACCTGTACTGCGGGGTCGGGCTGTTCGCCGCCGCCCTGGTCGATGCCGGGTGCCAGGTGTGGGGGATCGAGGGGGACCCGCGCGCCAGCCGGCTCGCCCGCAGGAACGTCCCGCAGGCCCGGGTCTTTCGTGGTGACGTGGCGCCGACCCTGCGCCGATTGCCCGACCGGACCGACCTGGTCGTGCTCGACCCGCCCCGGGCCGGCGCCGGCCGCCGGGCGATGGAGGCGATCGCCGCCCGCCGGCCGCGGGCCATCGCTTACGTCGCCTGCGACCCGGCGGCGCTCGCCCGCGACCTGGCGACCGCGCAGACCCTGGGGTACGCGGTCGAGCAGGTCCGGGCCTTCGACCTGTTCGGCACCACCCACCACGTGGAGTGCGTGGCCCTGCTGCGGGCGGTGTGAGGATTACTACCCTTTGTCGTAAAGCGGCTCTGACTTGGGGAGTACGACGTAGCGTAGTGGTGTGACCACATCCGCGCCCGCCAGCCGCAGCACCCGCACTCCGCAGCCGAAGTGCCCGCTGCGTCCGGGCGAACCGTGCACCATGTGCCAGCTCGACGTCACCGGTCCGCAGGACTGCCCGCTCGTCTTCCTGGTGATGGGCGACGACGAACTGCGCACCGAGTGGGCCGCCCGGCGACGGGCCCAGCGCAAGTCCTGACCGCCCGCCATGACGTCGGGGCGCGGCGTGTTACGCCGCTTGAGCCGCCGGCTTCCGTCCCCGCTGGTCGCTGTCCTGGCCGCCCTGTGCCTTGGGCTCGGCATCGTTGTCATCACCCGGCCGGCCACCTCCCTGGGCCTGCTTCTCGTCCTGATCGGCCTGGGTCTGATCCTGGCGGGCCTCTTGCGCCTGATCGGCGCCACTGGGGACCCTGGCTCCGGCTTGGCGGCCTGGGCTGCGTTGGCCACGATGCTGTGCGGCGTGGCCGTCCTGGTCTGGCCAGGGCTGACCACGGCGGTCCTGGCCGTGCTGGTAGGCGTGACGCTGGTGCTGTGGGGCCTCGCCTCGATCGGGGACGCCCTGCAGCGGGGCGCTGCGGACCGGCGGATCGCGGCCGGCCTGCTGGGCGCGGCGAGTGTCCTGTTCGGCATCGTGGCGCTCGCCTGGCCCGACGTCACGCTGCTGCTGGTGGGGGTGGTTTTCGGTGGCTGGCTGATCCTGCAAGGACTGACGGTCGGCTGGGCGCTGCTTCGCCCCCTGGACCGCAAGCGGGACCGCCCGCCTTCGACTCCAGCCGGCCGCTGGCTGGCGGTGATCGGCGCCGCGGTCTCGCTGGTTCTCTCCGGCGGCGCCGCAGCGGCGAGCTGGGCAGCCCGCGGCGGCGTGCCCGAGATCGACTCCTTCTACGTCGCCCCCCGTGAGGTGCCGGCCGAGCCGGGCCGCCTCGTTCGCAGCGAACCGTTCACACGCGGCGTGCCCGACAACGCCCGCGGCTGGCGGATCCTGTACACCACCACCCGGGACGACCGGACGCCGGCGGTGGCCAGCGCCCTGGTCGTGGTGCCGGCGACCGGGGCCGGGCAGTGGCCGGTCGTCAACGTCGCGCACGGCACCACCGGGGTGGCCTCGCCCTGCGCCCCGTCACTGGCCGTCGAGCCGTTCGAGGCGGGCGCCTTCTTCGTGCTGGACCAGGTGATCGACCAGGGTTGGGCGGTCGTCCAGCCCGACTATCTCGGCCTGGGGACCGAAGGACCTCACCCCTACCTGGTCGGAGATGCCAGCGCGCGTGCGGTGCTGGACGCCTCCCGCGCCGCGCGGGAACTGGCTCCGGCGCGGCTGGGGGCGCAGAACGTGGTCTGGGGCCACTCCCAAGGCGGCGGTGCTGCGCTGTGGACCGGCGGGATCGCCGCCGGGTACGCCCCCGACCTGAGCATCGTGGGGGTCGCCGCGCTCGCCCCGGCCAGCGACCTGCCGGGGCTGGTGGAGAGCCTGCCCACGGTCACTGGCGGCAGCGTCTTCGCCTCCTACGTGCTCTCGGCCTACTCGGCGGTGTATCCCGACGTCGACTTCGCCGGCTATGTCCGGCCGGCCGCCCGGGTCGTGGTTCGCGAGATGGCCGGGCGCTGCCTGGCCGAGCCCGGCGTCGTGGTCTCGGTCCTGAACGCGCTGGCGCTGTCCCGCGACCCGCTGGTCTTCGCGGCCGATCCCGGTGACGGGACGCTCGGCGCCCGGCTGGCCCAGAACGTCCCGACCCTGCCCGTGGCCGCTCCGCTCCTGGTGGCCCAGGGTGAGGCCGACTCCCTGATCACTCCCGACGCCCAGGACGGCTACATCGCCGGCCGCTGCGCCGCCGGTCAGCGTCTCGACTATCGCCGCTACCCCGGCCGCGACCACGTCGGGCTGGTCGAGCCAGACTCACCGCTCATCCCCGACCTGCTGGAGTGGACCCGCGACCGGTTCGCGGGTGAGTCGGTGGCCGACGGCTGCAACGTCCCGCAACGCTGACGCGTCGCCGGTGAGCCGGACTACGCTCAACCTGACGATGGGGTATTATCTCGACATCAAGATAAATCGGCGTCAAGGAGGATCATGAGCATCGACAGCTACCGGGCCCGCGACCAGTTGCGGGTGGGGGAGAAGAGCTACGAGATCTTCCGGGTCGACGCTGTCGAGGGCTCGTCCGACCTGCCGTTCAGCCTCAAGGTGCTGCTGGAGAATCTGCTGCGCACCGAGGACGGCGCCAATGTCACCGCCGAGCACATCGCCGCGCTCGGTGGCTGGGAACCGGCCGAGGAGCCGAACCGCGAGATCCAGTTCACTCCGGCCCGGGTGATCATGCAGGACTTCACCGGCGTCCCCTGCGTCGTCGACCTGGCCACCATGCGCGAGGCGATGGCCGACCTCGGCGGCGACCCGGCGAAGGTGAACCCGCTGGCCCCCGCCGAGATGGTGATCGACCACTCCGTGGTCGCCGACCTGTTCGGCACCCCGAACGCCTTCGCGCGCAACGTCGAACTGGAGTACCAGCGCAACCGCGAGCGCTACCAGTTCCTGCGCTGGGGCCAGACCGCCTTCGACGACTTCGTCGTGGTGCCGCCCGGCACCGGCATCGTCCACCAGGTCAACATCGAGCACCTGGCCCGCGTCGTCTTCCCCCGCGAGGTGGACGGCGTCCTGCAGGCCTACCCCGACACCTGCGTCGGCACCGACTCCCACACCACCATGGTCAACGGGCTCGGTGTGGTCGGCTGGGGCGTCGGCGGCATCGAGGCTGAGGCGGCCCTGCTCGGCCAGCCGGTCTCCATGCTGATCCCGCGGGTGGTCGGCTTCAAGCTGTCCGGCAAGCTCCCCGAGGGCACCACCGCCACAGACCTGGTGCTGACGATCACCGAGATGCTGCGCCAGCACAAGGTCGTCGGGAAGTTCGTCGAGTTCTACGGCCCCGGTGTCGCCGAGGTGCCGCTGGCCAACCGGGCCACGATCGGCAACATGAGCCCCGAGTACGGCTCCACCGTCGCCATCTTCCCGATCGACGACAAGACGATCGACTACCTGCGCCTCACCGGTCGCTCCGAGGAGCAGCTGGCGCTGGTGGAGCAGTACAGCCGCGCCCAGGGCCTGTGGCACGACCCCGACCACGAGCCGCGGTACTCCGAGTACCTCGAGCTGGACCTGGCCGACATCGTGCCGAGCATCGCCGGCCCCAAGCGGCCGCAGGACCGGGTCACTCTGGCCAACGCCAAGCAGGGCTTCAGCGAGGCGCTGCGCGACTACGTCGGCGAGGACCCGTCCGGCTACGACGAGGCCGTCGCGGAGAGCTTCCCCGCCTCGGATTCACCGGCCCACTCCAGCGGCAACGGTGCTCCCGCGCCGCGATCCTACGGCGAGGGCGACCCCGCCCCGTCCCGGCCCTCGCGTCCGACGCCGGTCACCCTCTCCGACGGCACCAGCTTCACCCTCGACCACGGCGCGGTGACGATCGCGGCGATCACCTCCTGCACCAACACCTCCAACCCCTCGGTGATGGTGGGGGCCGCCCTGGTGGCCAAGAAGGCGGTCGAGCGTGGCCTGACTCGCAAGCCGTGGGTGAAGACCTCGCTGGCGCCCGGCTCGAAGGTGGTCACCGACTACTACGAGAAGGCCGGCCTGACCAAGTACCTCGACGCCCTCGACTTCGACCTGGTCGGCTACGGCTGCACCACCTGCATCGGCAACTCGGGCCCGCTGATCCCCGAGGTGTCCCAGGCGGTCAACGACAACGACCTCGCGGTCACCTCGGTGCTGTCCGGCAACCGCAACTTCGAGGGCCGGATCAACCCGGACGTGAAGATGAACTACCTGGCCAGCCCGCCGCTGGTGGTCGCCTACGCCCTGGCCGGCCGGATGGACATCGACCTGACCACCGAGCCGATCGGCACCGGGTCGGACGGACGCGAGGTCTACCTCTCCGACATCTGGCCCAGCCAGGCGGAGGTGGACGAGGTGGTGAACTCGTCGATCTCGGCCGACATGTTCACCTCGCGCTACGCCGACGTGTTCGCCGGCGACGAGGCTTGGCGCTCGCTGCCCACCCCCGAGGGCGACACCTTCGAGTGGGACGGCGAGTCGACCTACGTTCGCAAGCCGCCGTACTTCGACGACATGCCGCGCGAACCCCGTCCGGTCGAGGACGTCAGCGGCGCCCGGGTGCTGCTGAAGCTCGGCGACTCGGTCACCACCGACCACATCTCGCCGGCCGGCGCGATCAAGGTCGACAGCCCGGCGGGCAAGTACCTCACCGAGCACGGCGTCGCCCGCAACGACTTCAACTCCTACGGGTCGCGGCGCGGCAACCACGAGGTGATGATCCGCGGCACCTTCGCCAACATCCGGCTGCGCAACCAGATCGCGCCCGGCACCGAGGGCGGCTTCACCCGGGACTTCACCCAGCCTGACGGCCCGGTGACCACGGTCTTCGAGGCCGCGCAGAGCTACGCCGAGGCCGGTACCCCGCTGGTCGTGCTGACCGGCAAGGAGTACGGCTCCGGCTCCTCGAGGGACTGGGCCGCCAAGGGCACCGCGCTGCTCGGGGTCAAGGTGGTCATCGCGGAGAGCTACGAGCGGATCCACCGGTCGAACCTGATCGGGATGGGCGTCCTGCCGCTGCAGTTCCCCGACGGCCAGGACGCCGACTCGCTCGGCCTCACCGGCACCGAGACCTTCTCGGTCAGCGGGGTCACCGCGCTGAACGACGGAGTCATCCCGGCCACCGTCACGGTGACCGCCGAGGGCGAGAACGGGACCACGACCTTCGAGGCGCGGGTCCGGATCGACACCCCGGGAGAGGCCGAGTACTACCGGCACGGCGGGATCATGCAGTACGTGCTGCGGTCCCTGCTCGCCGACTGACCCTGCCGTGGCCGAGCGTCCCGACCTGGCCGGGCGGGTGGCGTGGACCTACCTCGCCACCGTCCTGGCTGGGGCGGCCGGCGGCCTGGTGGCGCTGGTCGCCTACCAGTTCGTCAACCCGCTGCTGTGCACCCCGGCCGGCGAGGAGGCCGCCGACCAGGCGCTGACCTGCTCGCTGGTCTCCGGCATGGGCTTGCTGGTGGCCGGCTTCGCGGCCGCCTTCGCCGGGATGCTGGCCGTGCTCAAGCTGGACCGTCGGCTGGCCGCGTGGCTGGCGCTGGTGGCCGGCCTGCTCGGCCTGCTGGTCGGGGTCGACGCGATCGGCCAGTGGTGGTGGGTCCTGGCGGCCGTGCTGCTGCCGACCGCCGCCGCAGTGGCCAGCGCCGACTGGTCGCCCCGGCCACAGTTCCGCCGCGGCCAGGTCGCCGTGCTGGCCGGCCTGGTGGTGGCCGGGTTGGTGGCCTTCGTCTGGCAGCTCGTCGCGGGCTGAGGGGCGCCGGTCAGTTCCAGGCGGCCAGGATCACCGGGATGGTGAGTTCCCGCTGCCACTGGCGCGCGCCGAGCGCGGTGAGCCGTTCGCCCAGCCACGCCTCGTCCACCGAGTCGGGCGCCTCCCACAACAGCCGGCGGACCACGTCCGGAGCGAGCAGGTTCTCCACCGGGACGACCAGTTCCTCGGCCCTGGCCACCAGCGCCGGGCGGACCCGCGACCAACGGGCGAAGGCGTCGGGCCAGCGGTGCTGCCAGGTGCGCGGCGGCGGCGGGCCGGGGGTCTCGACGTGGCGGGGCGGAAGCTCCTTGGCCGGGGTCGCCAGGGCGGTGTCGATGGCCGCCAGCCAGGCCGCCTCGTTGCGGGCGGCGAGCCGCATGTTGAAGCCCCGGACGCGGTGCAGCTCGGCGCGGGTGGGCGCCTTCTTCGTCCGCTCCAGGCCGGCCGCCAGTTCGGTGATCGTCTTGTCGTTGAGGATCCGGCCCGGGGCCCGGTCGTCAGCCGCCGCGATCCGGTCGCGCGCCGTCCACAACTCCTTGACGATCGCGAGCCCCAGCGGGGTGTGCACGTCATGCAGCCCGGAGGTGCGCCGCCAGGGGTCGCTCGGCGGGGTCACCGGATCGGCGGCGTGCGCCACCAGGTGGGCGAACTCCTGGTAGGCCCACTCCAGCTTCCCGGCCTCGGTGAGCTGCCCGATCAGCCACTCCCGCAGGTCGTCCAGCCGCTCGACGTCCAGAGCCGCGTAGGACAGCCATTCCTCGGGCAGCGGACGGCGCGACCAGTCGGCGGCCGAGTGCTCCTTGAGCAGGGTCAGCCCCAGCGCGAGCTCCATCAGGGCGTTCAGGTTGACCTTGGGGATGCCGAGCAGCCGTGCGGCGAGTTCGGTGTCGAACAGGCTGGTGGGCCACAGCTTCACCTCGGCCAGGCAGGGCAGGTCCTGGCTCGCGGCGTGCAGGATCCACTCCGCCGGGGCCAGCGCCTCGGCGAGGCTGCTCAGGTCGGCCCGCGGCGCGACCCCGTCCTCGAAGGCGGTCGGGTCCAGCAGGTGGGTGCCCGAGCCCGCCCGCCGCAGCTGGATCAGGTAGGCCTTGGCGGTGTACCGGAAACCCTGGGCGCGTTCGGTGTCGATCGCCACCGGTCCGGAGCCGGCGGCCAGGGAGTCGAGCATCGCGGCATAGGCCTGCGGGGTGTCGACGATCGGCGGGATGCCGTCGGCCGGCGCGGTCAGCACCGGGTAGGTCACGGGGGTCGGTTCTTCGGCTTCGGTCACTTCACCAGGTTCTGTCACAGCGGGCGCATTCCGGGACGACGGGGCAGGATCGGGACCACCCCGTCGGGCAGCGGCGGCAGGCCGGCGGTCATGCACAGCAGCTCCGACCAGGCGGTCAGGTGGTGGGTCAGGTCGGCTCCCGAGGGCAGCACCGGGGTCCAGGACGCCCGCAGCTCGATCTCGGCGCGGGGCGGGTCGTCGCTGATCGCACCGAAGGCCTTGCTGGAGACGGCGGTCACTGTCCCGCTGGGGGCGCGGTAGGTGGCCTGGTTGCGCTCCAGCGCGTCGATCAGCCAGGACCAGCCGACATCGGTCAGCAGCGGATCGGCGACCATCTCGGCGTCCACGTCGGCGCGGGCATAGGTGACGCAGCGGAACTCCCCGTCCCAGGACGCATTGCCGGCCGGATCGTGCAGCAGGACCAGCCGGCCGCTGCCGAGTTCGGCATCGTGGACGACCACGTCGGCGCTGACCGCGACCGCGAAGGGCGCGATCCGCTGCGGTGCCGGGAGCTCCTCGATGACCAGCTCGGGACGCCATGGCATGGCGGTGAGCGCCGCCACGGCTTGCTCGAACAGGTGCGGCACTTCGCGCTGGCTCCTCGCTCCCACGTGCCGAGGGTAACTACCGCGGCGGCTGACGGGTCGCTGACGCGCCGAGAGTCAGGCGCTCTGCGGGGTGAAGGTCAGGCTGACCGAGTTGATGCAGTACCGCAGGTCGGTCGGGGTGTCGTAGCCCTCGCCGGCGAAGACGTGGCCCAGGTGGGAGTCGCAGGCCGCGCACCGCACCTCGGTGCGGGGCCGGCCCGGCAGGCTGTCGTCCTGCAGGTAGCGGACGCGGTCCTCGGCGGCGCTGGTGAAGAAGGACGGCCAGCCGCAGTGCGAGGCGAACTTGTGCTCGGCGCGGAACAGCTCGGCGCCGCAGGCCTTGCAGGAGTAGGTGCCCGGCTCGTCGAGATCGGTGTACTCACCGGTGAAGGCGCGCTCCGTGCCGCCCTCGCGCAGGACGTGGTACTCCAGCGCGCTCAACTGCTCGCGCCACTGCTCGGGCGTCTTGATGACGGATAGCTCCATGCCGGCCTCCTGATGCGGGTACAACCACCCTATTCACCCGGGCAACGCGGCTGCGTAGGGTGGCGCAATGGCCGACACCGCTATCGAACTGGACGTGGCCGGCCGGGCGGTGCGGCTGTCCAGTCCCGACAAGCCCTATTTCGCCGAGCTCGGGCTCACCAAGCGAGACGTGGCCGAGTACTTCCTCGCCGTCGGGCCGGGCATCCTGAACGCGCTGCGCGACCGTCCGACGACGATGGAGCGCTGGCCGGGCGGGGTCCGCGACGACGTGGTCGTGGCCACCCGGGCCGATTCCCGCGGCGAGGCCTTCTACCAGAAGCGGGCGCCGGCCCAGACCCCCGACTGGGTGCAGACCACGACCATCACCTTCCCGTCGGGCCGGACGGCGGTCGAGGTCGCCCCGGCCGACCTGGCCAGCATCATCTGGATGGTCAATCTCGGCACCGTCAGGTTCCACCCCTGGCCGGTGCGCGCCGCGGACCCCGATGCGGTCGACCAGTTGCGGATCGACCTGGACCCGCAGCCGGGCTCGGACTTCTCGATGGCGGTGGCCGCGGCCCTGGAACTGCGGCAGGTGCTCACCGAGGCGGGCCTGACCGGCTTCCCGAAGACCAGCGGCGGGCGTGGCATCCACGTCTTCGCGCCGATCCGCCCGTCCGATTTCATCGAGGCCCGGCACGCCGCGATCGCGGTCGGACGCGAACTCGCCCGGCGGATGCCCGACCATGTCACCGTGAACTGGTGGAAGGAGGAGCGCGGGGAGCGGATCTTCGTCGACTTCAACCAGATGGCGCGCGACCGGCTGATGACCTCGGCCTACTCGATCAGGCCCACCCCGCGCGGGCTGGTCTCGGCGCCGCTGGCCTGGGACGAACTGAGGTCGGTGTCGCCGTCCGACTTCTCGATCACGACCATGCCGGCCCGGTTCGCCGAGCTGGGGGACCGGTGGCAGGACCTCGAGGACGCCACCCCCGGATCACTGGAGACGGCCCTGGCCTGGTACGAGCGGGACGCGGCGGCGGGGGAGGGCGAACTGCCCTACCCGCCGGAGTACCCGAAGATGCCGGGCGAGCCACCGCGCGTGCAGCCGTCCAAGAAGAACCCGGACAACTGGAGCTGAACCCGGCGACTCCCGGCTGGACGGCAACCTCGCCGGCGGCCGCGAGAGGGGCGGGTCGGGTTGTCAGCTGCGCCCCAGGATCTCGTCCAGGTCGTAGGAGACGACCTCCTCCAGCTGGTCGAAGGTGCACGACGTGGGCTCCCGGTCGGGCCGCCAGCGCAGGAAGCGCGTGGTGTTGCGGAACCGGGTGCCCTCCATGTGCTCGTAGCCCACCGTGCAGACCAGGCTCGGCTCGATCAGGTGGGTCTCCTTCAACTCGGTGCTCCACCGGCTGATCGCCCCCGGCCGGCGACCGTGCGCCTCCATCGCCGGTGCCCACGGATGGTCGGCGCCGGGCGGCAGTTCGAGCTCGCCGAGTTGCCCGGCCAGCTCGGCCCGCCTCGCGTCGGGGAAGGCAGCCGAGACCCCGACGAAGTGCAGCACCCCGGCGTCGTCGTACAGGCCCAGCTGGAGTGAGCCGAGCAGCCGGCGTTCGGGAGTCGAGTTCTTGTGCAGCCGATAGCCGGCGACCACGACGTCCGCCTCGCGCTTGTGCTTGATCTTCACCATTGCCCGCTGGCCCGGCAGGTAGGCGCCGTCCAGCGGCTTGGCGACGATCCCGTCCAGCCCCGCCCCCTCGAACTCGGCGAACCAGCGGGTGGCCAGGGCGTGGTCGGTGGTGACCGGCGTCAGGTAGACGGGCGGGTCGGCGGTGGCCAGGGCACGTTCCAGCGCGGCGCGGCGGTCGGTGAACGGCAGCTCGAGCAGGCTGGTGTCGTCCAGGGCGAGCAGGTCCCAGGCGACGAAGGACGCCGGCCAGGTCTGCGACAGCATCTCCACCCGGCTCGCGGCGGGGTGGATCCGCTCGGTCAGCCGGACGAAGTCCAGCCGGGTGCCGGCGATCACGACCAGTTCGCCGTCCAGGACGCAGCGCGGCGGCGTATTGGCCAGCAGGGCGGCCACGACCTCGGGGAAGTACACCGTCAGGTCGCGGCCATTGCGCGAGATCAGCGACACCTCGTCGAAGTCCCGGAAGACCAGGCAGCGAAAGCCGTCCCACTTGGGCTCGTAGGCCATTCCGGGCGGGATGGTGGCCGCCGAACGGGCCAGCATCGGCTCCAGCGGGGCGCGTACCGGCAGGCTCATCGCGAACCCGGGCAACTGTGCGTCATCGCATCATCCTTCCACCCGCACCTCGACAACGGCAGACTACGAGCATGGCGAAGAAGTCGAAGCAGAAGAAGTCCCCGGCCCCGGCCCCGGAACGCCCGTCCGTTCCGCTGAGCTCGTTGCTGCGGTTGCCCGCCGGCCCGGTCTCCCTGGCCGACCACGACACCCGGGCGACTCCCGGTTACCCCGGGGTGGGCAAGGAGGACGCGCCGGCGCAGCTGGCGGCTCTCGGCCCCGAGCTGTCCGACCTGCAGGAGCGGCTCTACGCCCACGGCCGGACGAACCCGGAGAGTGCCCGCAGTGTCCTGGTGGTGCTGCAGGGCATGGACACCTCCGGCAAGGGCGGCGTGATCCGGCACGCGATCGGGCTGGTCGACCCGCAGGGAGTCCAGCTGAAGTCGTTCAAGGCGCCCAACGAGGAGGAGCGCAGCCACCACTACCTGTGGCGGATCCGTCGTGCCCTGCCCACCGGCGGCATGATCGGCATCTTCGACCGCTCCCACTACGAGGACGTGCTGGTGGTCCGGGTGGACAGCCTCGTGCCCGAGAAGGTCTGGAGCAAGCGTTACGACGAGCTGAACCGGTTCGAGGCGAAGGTCGCCGAGAGCGGCACCAGGATCATCAAGTGCATGCTCAACGTGTCCTTCGAGGAGCAGAAGGCGCGCCTGCAGGCCAGGCTCGACGACCCGACCAAGCACTGGAAGTACAACCCCGGCGACGTGGACGCCCGCAGCAAGTGGCCGGCCTACATGGAGGCCTACGAGGCGGCGCTGGAGAAGTGCAACACCGAGGTCGCGCCGTGGCACGTCATCCCGGCCGATCGCAAGTGGTACCGCAACTGGGCGGTCGCCGAGTTGCTCCGGGAGGCGCTGGCCGACTTCGACATCGACTGGCCGAAGGCCGACTATGACGTCGAGGCGGAGAAGCTGCGTCTGGCCGGCGCCTGAGCGGGTTGGGAGGAGGCCCGGACGCCGACCACTACTGGATGTCCGGGCCTGCTTCCGGGAGCTTGTCGCGCTGGCCCTCGCCCGCCTCTGGACTCTGCGGCGCCGGCCCCCAATCTGGGCCGTGCGGTGGCGAACCTAGGCGCCGACGACGGAGAGGTGCGGGGTCGCCGGCTCCTCGGTCTCCTCGGCCACGCCGAAGTCGAGCAGATCCATCGCCGCGAAGGCGTAGCGCGCGAGCAGCAGGTCGAGCACCTCGCGGGCCGCGCCGATCGGCTCGCTCACAGAGACCGCGCCGTACCGGTAGGCCAGGTCGGCCTGGGCCTGGTAGGCCGCGTCAGGGCTGAGGAAGAAGGAGCCCACCGCGATGTGCCGGCGGCCCTGGGCACGCAGCCCCATGATCGCCTGGGCGACCGAGGGGCCGGAGTCGTCGGCGACCGCCGTCAGGCAGGGGAGGCGGTGGTGGGCCGACCACTGGCGGGCCCGGCGGGCGAGCAGGGCGCCGCCGCGGACGTCCCCGGAGGACTCGGTCGAGAGCACGAGGCCGTCGAGCTCAAGGCAACGCGCGTGCGACAGCGCCGACCGCAGCCGCTGGTCGAGGACGGTGAGCAGGCTCAGCTCGGGACCGACCGGGCGCGACACCGCGAAGCGCACCTCAGGGTGGTTGGTGCGGCACCGCTGGGCCATCGCTGCGATCTCGGGATCGGCCTCGATGGCGTTGGTCAGATGCAGCGGAACGAAGACGATCTCCTCCACGCCCTGGCGGACCAGCTGGGCAACGACCTGCGGGCCGCTCGGCGAGCACTGCTCGAGAAACGCGCCGTGTACCGGGATCTCGGGACGCAGTGCCTGCAGGCCCTTGCGGAGTTCATGGGTGACCTGTGCCACTCGCGGGTCAGAGCTGCCGCGGGACACCACGACGAGTGCGGGAGCCGTCATCAGCGTGCCTTCCATGTTCGTTGAAGGAGCGGCTCCGTTGCCGGTCTTGCAAGTACAAGCCTTGTCCGAACGAGGGGTGCACGCAACTACCCACGCCACATAACGAGACCGTGGCTCACATACTGAGATTTGGGCGGTCTCGAATGCCCAATTCACGCCCTGACGAGGCCTGAGACACCGAGATCTCACAGCGTGGACGGTCCGGGTGGTGAGCGAGGCGGCAACGATCGGCTCTTCGTCCCCGGCCGACCTTCCTGGCGCAGCGGGTGGTTCTCCGACCAGCATGCACCCGCGCGGGACGGTTCGTCCGCACAGGGGGACGACTCTCCCGCACCTCCGATCTGGCGCCGACTCGACGCGACGCGGAGAGGCGCGAAGGCCCGCGGCACCGGACGGAAGATCGGTGCCGCGGGCCTTGCTCCTCGGCTGCTAGACGGGAGATTGTCCAGCCGAGACCAGCACCCGCGCCGGCTCGGCGTCAGGCGCGGGCGGCTCATCCATCGCACGCCGCGGGCGGGCGGGACGCCGCGGCCACCAGAAGGCGTCGCCCATCCGGATCGCGATCGCCGGCACCAGCACCGTCCGCACCACCAGGGTGTCGAGCAGCACGCCGACGCCGATCACCACGCCGATCTGGGCCAGCACCACCAGCGGCAGCACCCCGAGCACGGCGAACACCGCGGCCAGGAGAATGCCTGCGCTGGTGATCACCCCGCCGGTCGCGGTCAGCGCCCGCAGCATGCCGCGCCGGGCACCGTGCTGGGCGGACTCCTCCCTGGCCCGGGTAACCAGGAAGATGTTGTAGTCCACGCCGAGCGCGACCAGGAACAGGAAGGTGAGCAGCGGCACCGAGGAGTCCAGCCGCTCGAAGCCCAGCACCTGGGTGAACAGCAGCCAGGACGCGCCGAGCGCGGCCAGGTAGGTCGCCACGACCGTGGAGACCAGGATCAGCGGGGCCACCACCGAGCGCAGCAGCAGCGCCAGCACGGCCAGCACCAGCCCGAGGATGAGCGGGATCACCGTCCGCTGGTCCTGCGCGGCGCCGTCCCGGGAGTCGACCGCCTGGGCCTCCGTGCCGCCCACCCAGGTGTCGGGGAGGCTGGACAGGGCGGCCCGCAGGTCACGGACGGCCTGCTGGGCCTCCATGCTGCCCGGCTCGGGTTCGAGGACCACCTGCAGCCTGGTGAGGTCGTCGACGCTGTCCCCGATGGTGGCCGACGAGACCCCGGGCACCGAGTCGGCGATGTCGGCCACTGTCTCGGGGTCGGCGGTGGTGATCACGGTGAGCGGGTCCGAGGTGCCGGCCGGGAAGGACTCGGCGAGCCGGTCGAGCGCGGCGATCGCCTCGGGCTTCTTCAGGAACTGGTCGGACGGAGCCAGGCCGGTCTCGATCCGCGTCAGGCCCATGCTGGCCACCGCGAGCAGTGCCAGCGTGGCCAGGATGAAGGCCGTCGGTCGCTTGGCGACCTGGTCGCCGACCCTGGCCCACACCGAGCGACTGCCGTCGGCGAGGGCGGCCTGGCCGACCTGCGGGACCACCGGCCAGAAGATCCACCGGCCGAACAGCACCAGGACGGCGGGCAGCACGACCAGGGCGTAGCCGGCGGCGATCACGATGCCGACCGCGCTGGCCAGGCCGAGCCCGCGGGTCGCGGGGAAGACCGACAACAGCAGGGTGAGCACGCCGAGGATGACGGTCGTGGCGCTGGTGATGACCGCCTCGCCGGCATGCCGCAGGGCGCGGACCATGGCCTGGTACCGGTCGGGGGTGGCTCGCAGTTCGTCGCGGTACCGGGAGATCAGGAGCAGGGCGTAGTTGGTGCCGGCGCCGAAGACCAGCACGGACAGGATCCCGATCGTCGAGTCGTCCCACGGCACGTCGAAGAAGGCCAGCGTGTGGGTGGCGGCGATGGCCGCCAGCCGATCGGCCAGACCCACCACGGTGAGCGGGATCAGCCACAGGATCGGGCTGCGGTAGGTGAGCAGCAGCAGCAGCGCGACAACGGCGGCGGTGGCCGCGAGCAGGCGGAAGTTCGCGCCCTGGAAGACCGCGCCGAGATCGGCCCGGATGGCTGCGGGGCCCGAGACCTGCACGGTGACGCCGTCTGGGGCCTCCTGGGTCAGCTCGGAGCGCAGGGTCGCGATTGCCTCCGCGTTCTCCTCGCTGGTCTCGGCGTCGACTGGAACCGAGCCGATGGCGGCGGTGCCGTCCTCGCTCACGATCGGGAAGGGTGGCGGCCCGTCGGTGGGGACGCCCGGCGGCGGCCCGCCGGGGGCGGAGCCCGCCTCGGCGTCGGACGGGATCCCGGCCGGCGGCCCGGCGGCCTCACCGTCCGACGTCTCGGGTGCGGGCATCCGCTCAAGAAGGGAGGCACGGGCGGCCGCCAGCTGTTCCTCGGTGAGCGTCCCGCTGTTGGCGGTGTAGAGCACGAGCGCGGCGGAGCCCTCGTCGGACGGGAAGCGGTCGGAGAGCTCGACCACGGTGGTGCTGTCGAAGCCGGCGGCGAGGGAGTCGGTCGGCGAGGCGTCCCGCTCCTGCTCCGGGACGAGCCCGATGATGGTCCCGGCGAACAGGATCAGGAGCACCGCCACGATCCAGGAACGGCCTCGATGAATGAAGACTTCGGGGATCGACATGCGGTCCTCCTGATAGAGTTACTAACGAGATGTGTAAGTAGATTGCTAACTTGGTTAGTGAGTCTAGGAGAATGCGATGACGGACGCAAGTACGGCGCCAGCTGCCTGGCCACACACCGATCACGTCGCTCAGTGGCGCCCTTCGGGTGCGCTGGACGCGCTGCGGGAGTTGCTGATGGTCGGCGAGAAGGTGCCGGCGTCTGTGGCGCGGGAGGCGGAGCTCAGCCACTCGGAGTTGCGTGCGCTGGAGTTGCTGGTCGATGCGCCGCGGGGTCCGGTCGAACTGTCGCATCACCTCGGCGTGACGTCGGCGGCGAGCTCGGGCATCGTGGACCGGCTCTGCGCACGCGGCCATGCCGAACGGGTGCCGCATCCCAGCGACGGACGGCGCACCCAGGTGGTGATCACCGACTCGGCGCGCGAGGAGGTGCTGGGTCACCTGATGCCGATGTTCCTGCGGCTGCAGGAGCTCGACGCCCAGTTCACCCGGGAGGAGCTGGAGGTCGTCGAGCGCTACCTGCGAGCCGCCACCGAGGCCATCAAGGTGATGGTGCGCTGAGGCGCACCGGGGCCGCCCTGGTCAGCGCCCTGAGCGCCGCACGGGCCGACGGCGCGACCCACGGGAGGATCCCTGGGCGGACAGCGCCGCCGCACCACCAATGCTGCCGGCCGGCGCCGCGCCGCGGGCTCGTCCGGAGGCTTGGGCTGTTTGCGGACGGCGAGCCTGCTGGGGGGCTGCGGGCCGCGAGCCGCGGGTCGTGCCCGAGGAGCGCGACCTGCTGCCGGAGTGGTTGACTCCCGCGGTGGGCCGGGAGGCAGCGGCGGTGGGGGCGGTGGCCGGATCCACCCGATCGGCGGTGTCGCCGACCAGGGCGAGCAGTGCCGGGTCCGAGGCGGTGACCGGGGCGGGCTGGACGGTGATCCGCGCGGCCCGCGCGAGAGCCTGGAAGTCGCGCCGCTGCTCGGGCAGGACGAGGGTGGCCACATCGCCGGCGTGTCCGGCGCGTGCCGTCCGTCCGGAGCGGTGCAGGTAGGCCTTGTGCTCCGCGGGCGGGTCGACGTGGACGACCAGGTCCACCTCGTCGACGTGGATGCCGCGGGCGGCGATGTCGGTGGCGACCATGACCCGGACCTCCCCGCTGGCGAAGGCCTTCAGGCCACGCTCGCGGGCGTTCTGGGAGAGGTTGCCGTGCAGTTCGACGGCCGGGATGCCGTCGGCGGTCAGTTCGCGGGCGAGCTTGCGGGCCTGGTGCTTGGTGCGGGTGAACAGCAGCCGGCGGGCCTCGCCGCCGGCGAGGACGCGGACGATCTCGCGCTTGCCGGCCGGGTCGGCCACCAGGAAGACGTGGTGGGTCATCGCCGCGACGGGGGACTGCTCGCTGTCCGTGCTGTGCTGGACCGGGTCGGTCAGGAAGCGGCGGACCAGGCGGTCGACGCCGTTGTCCAGAGTGGCGGAGAAGAGCATCCGCTGCCCGGTCGGGGTGGCGCCCAGGATGCGGGTCACCACCGGCAGGAAGCCGAGGTCGGCCATGTGGTCGGCCTCGTCGATCACGGTGATCGCGACCTCCGACAGGTGGGCCTCGCCCTGGCTCATCAGGTCTTCCAGGCGGCCGGGGGTCGCCACGATGATGTCGACGCCGCGGCGCAGCTGCTGCACCTGGGGGCGCTGGTTGACCCCGCCGAAGATGGTGGCGGCGGTGAGGCCGGCGGCCTGGGCCAGTGGGGCGATGGTCGCCAGGATCTGGTTGGCCAGTTCCCGGGTGGGGGCCAGCACGAGACCCCGCGGATGGCCGGCGCGGGACCGGGCCGCGATGGCCTCGCTGCCGGGGGTGAGCTTGGCCAGCCGGGCGACCAGCGGCAGGGCGAAGGCGAGCGTCTTGCCCGACCCCGTGCGGCCGCGTCCGAGGACGTCACGGCCGGCGAGGGTGTCGGGAAGGGTGGCCGCCTGGATCGGGAAGGGGGCGGTGATCTCGCGGTGGGCGAGGGAGTCGGCCAGCCGGGCGGGCACGCCCAGGGCAGCAAAGGACGGCACAACAGAATCGGTTCGGGACAAGAGAAACTCTCTGGGAGTACGGGGCACCACGGTCCAGGTCCGGCGCAGCAGCGGCGAAGGCCGGCGCGGCACGGAGTGTAGGTGCGATGCGGGGTCGCGACGACCGCGACCTGCGTCCAGTATCGCACAGACGGGGGAGAGGG
>JAEZHJ010000025.1 GCA_023436925.1 Actinomycetes bacterium | reverse complement strand
GGGAGCTGAGCGGGTGGCCCGCCCGTCGCCGGGCGGGCCACCGCAGCCCCTACTTGGTCGAGAACGCCGCGTCGAAGGCTGCTGCAGGCGCATCCCACAGCTTCGAGCGGACGTAGGCCAGCGCCTCGGGGGCGCCGCGCAGCCGGTCCATGCCGGCGTCCTCCCACTCCACCGAGATCGGCCCGGAGTAGCCGATGTGGTTGAGCGTGCGGAAGCAGGCCTCCCACGGAACGTCGCCGTGCCCGACCGAGACGAAGTCCCAGCCCCGGCGCGGGTCGGCCCAGGGCAGGTGGGAGCTCAGCCGGCCGTTGCGGCCGTTGAGGTTCTTCTTCGAGTCCTTGGCGTGGACGTGGTAGATCTTGTCGGCGAAGTCGAGCAGGAAGGCTGCCGGGTCGACGTCCTGCCAGACCATGTGGCTGGGATCCCAGTTGATGCCGAGCTCGGGGCGGTCGATCTCGGCCAGCATCCGCCTGGTCGTCCAGTAGTCGTAGGCCAGTTCGCTCGGGTGCACCTCGGCGGCGAACCGGACCCCGCACTCGGCGAAGACGTCGAGGATCGGGTTCCAGCGGGCCTTGAAGTCCTCCCAGCCGGCGTCGACCATCGCGTCGGTGACCGGCGGGAACATCGCGACGTACTTCCAGATCGACGAGCCGGTGAAGCCGACGACGGTCTTCACACCGAGGCGCTGCGCCGTCCGGGCGGTGTTCATCATCTCCTCGGCCGCCCGCTGCCGGACGCCCTCCGGATCGCCGTCGCCCCACACGATGTCGGGCAGGATGTCGCGGTGCCGGGCGTCGATCGGGTCATCGCAGACCGCCTGGCCCTTGAGGTGGTTCGAGATCGTGAAGACCTTCAGGTTGTACCGGTCGAGGATGGCGAGCCGGTCGGCGATGTAGTCGTCGTCGGTGGCCCCCTTCCAGACGTCGAGGTGGTCGCCCCAACAGGCGATCTCCAGTCCGTCGAAGCCCCAGCCGGACGCCAGCCGGGCCACCTCCTCGAAGGGGAGGTCGGCCCACTGGCCGGTGAACAGCGTGATGGGTCGTGCCATGGACCCGTTCCTTTCGTTGTCGTTGTGGTGTGGCGGACGCGGCTCAGACCTCGAGCCAGGCGCCGCCCCGGGCGGCCGAACGCTCGACCGTGTCGAGCACCCGCTGGACGTGCAGACCGTCGTCGAAGGACGCGTGGGGCTGCTCGCCGGCGGCGATCGCCGTCACCAGGTCGAGCACCTGGTGGGTGAAGCCGTGCTCCCAGCCGACGATGTGGCCGGCCGGCCACCAGGCGCCCGCGTACGGGGTGTCGGCTTCGGTGGCCAGGATCCGGCGGAAGCCGGCCTCGACCGCCGGAATCCGGTTGTCGTAGTAGTGCAGGACGTTGAGCTCTTCGAGGTTCCAGAACAGCGCCCCGTCGGAGCCACTCACCTCGATGGTGAGCGCGTTCTTGCGTCCGGTGGCGAACCGGGTGGCCTCGTAGGAGGCCATCGCGCCACCGGCGAACCGGCCCAGGAACCAGGCCGCGTCGTCGACGGTGACCTCGCCGTAGCCCTCCGCGGCGGTCGCTCCGGCCAGGCCGGTGCCGTCGGCCTGCAGCGGGCGCTGCTTGACGAAGGTCTCCAGCGTCCCCGAGGCGGCGACCACCCGGTCGCCGAGCAGGAACTCGGACAGGTCGAGGATGTGGGCCCCGATGTCGCCCAGGGCACCGGAGCCGGCCTTGTCCTTCTGCAGTCGCCAGGCCAGCGGAACGTCCGGATCGACGATCCAGTCCTGCTGGTAGGCGGCCCGGACCTGGCGGATGGTGCCGAGTCGGCCCTCCTCGATCATGCGGCGGGCCAGCGCGATGGCCGGGACCCGGCGGTTGGTGAAGCCGACCATCGCGAAGACGCCGCGGCCGGCCGCCTCGGTGGCGGCGGCCGCCATCGCCTCCGCCTCCTCGACGGTGTTGGCCAGCGGCTTCTCGCACAGGACGTGCTTGCCGGCCTGCAGGGCGGCGATGGCGATCTCGGCGTGGGAATCACCGGGGGTGCAGATGTCGATCAGGTCGATGTCGTCGCGGGCGACCAGCGCCCGCCAGTCGGTCTCGGCGCCGTCCCAGCCGAGTTCGGCTGCCGCGGCGGCGGTGCGTTCGAGGTTGCGTCCGCAGACCGCCGTCATCCCCACCTGCATCGGCAGGTCGAAGAAGCGCGGGGCGGTGCGCCAACCCTGGGAGTGCGCCTTGCCCATGAAGGCGTACCCCACCATGCCCACGTTCAGGCGTGGCTTGTCAGACATGTCAGAGTCTCCAATTCGGTGTGCGAGGCCTCGGGGTTGGTGCCGGGGCGGCCACCCGTGGTGGCCACCCCGGCGGTCCGGTTCAGGAACGGAAGGCGCTCGGCAGGAACTGGTCGACGTTCTCCTTGGTCACGACCGGGGCGTACAGCATGATCTGTCGCGGCACCTCGAGCTCCACGAGGTCGGACAGGGCCTTGCCCTGGGCGAGCAGGCGGGCGACCCGGATGCCGTCGGCGGCCTGGGTGGACGGGTAGATCGTGGTGGCCTTGACGACGGTGTTGTCAGCCTTGATGAGCTCCATCATGTCGGCCGAGCCGGCGCCGCCGACCATGATGAACTCGTCGCGACCGGAGGCGTTGAAGGCGGCCATGACGCCGATGCCCTGGTCGTCGTCGTGGTTCCACACCGCGTCCAGCTTGGGGGCGGCCTGCAGCAGCTGCTGCGCGGCTTCCTCACCGGACTCGACGGTGAACAGCGCCTCCACCTGGTGGGAGACCTTCATGCCGCACTTGGCCAGCGCGTCGGCGAAGCCCTGCGACCGGTCCTGGGTGAGCTTCAGGTTGGCGATGCCCTGGATCTCGCCGATGACGGCGTCCGACTTGCCGCCCAGCGCCTCGCACAGGTAGGTGCCGGTGGACAGGCCCATGCCGTAGTTGTCGCCCAGGATGGTGGTGCGGGCGGCGAAGCTGGAGGAGAACTCACGGTCGACGTTGATCACCGGGATGCCGGCGGCCATCGCCTTGAGCGCGATGTCGGTCATCGCGTCGCCGTCGAAGGGCAGCACCACGATGGCGTCGACCTTGTTGTTGATGAAGGTCTCGATCTGGGCGATCTGGGCGTTGACGTCGTTGGTGCCCTGCGGGTGGTCGAGGGTGACGTCGGAGAACTTGCCCGCCTCTGCGACCGCCGCCGAGGTGATGGCGCCCATCCAGCCGTGGTCGGCAGCGGGGGCCGACAGGCCGATGGTGACCATCTCACCGGGGGCGTCGTTGCCGCCGCTGGGGGCGGCCGGTGCCGGAGCCGTGCTGGCCGGCGCGGCCGGCGTGGTGGCCTGCGGGACGTTCGAGGTGCAGCCGGCGACCAGCGCGAGGCCGGCCGCGGCAGCGATCAGCGCGCTGAGCTTCTTGGTGAACATGGGTGTCCTTTCACTTCGGTGTGAGTGCTGCTAGGTCGTGCGTTCGCGTTGGGCGAGGTACTGCTGGAGCAGGACCGCGCCGACGATGATCAGGCCCTTGGCCACCTTCTGGGTGGATACGGCCAGGTTGTTGAGGATGAAGATGTCGGTCAGGGTGACGAAGAGCAGGCTGCCGATCACGGTGCCGACGATGGTGCCCCGGCCGCCGATCAGCAGGGTGCCGCCGACGACGACCGCCGCGATCGCGTCGAGCTCGTACAGCTCGCCGTGGGTGGCGGTGCCGGCCGTGGTGCGGGACAGGATGATGAGCGCCCCGATCCCGGCGCACAGCCCGGAAATGGCGTAGACGGCGACCAGGTTGGGCTTGATCCGAAGGCCGGCCAGGCGGGCGGCCTCCATGTTGCCGCCGATCGCGGTGACCCGGCGACCGAAGGTGGTGCGGTTGTAGACCAGCCAGGCTATGACGGCGACCACGAAGAACATCCACACGATCACCGGGAGCCCGAGCAGGTCACCGGTGAAGTAGTCGAGGAACTTCTGCGCCTCGGCCTGGGCGTAGGGGTAGGGCGCCAGGTCGGGGGACGGGATCCGCAGCGTCTTGTAGCCGGACAGGATCTCGGCGACCCCCTTGGCGGCGACCAGCATCGCCAGGGTGGCGATGAAGGCCACTATTCGCCCGTAGGCGACCAGCACCCCGTTGATCGCCCCGCACAGCACGCCGACCGCAAGGGCGGTGAAGACGATCGCGGCCCAGCCGTAGGACTGCACCGGGAACAGGGTCGCGGCCACGGTGCACAGGCCCAGCACCGAGCCCACCGACAGGTCGATGCCGCCGGAGGTGATGACGAACGTCTGGCCGATCGCGACCACCCCGATCGCCGCCGCCAGCTTGAGGATGGTCAGGATGTTGCCCGGGTTGTAGAAGCGCTCCCCGGCGGTCGCGAGCCCGATCGCGCAGATCAGCACGAACGCGACCAGCAGGCCCAGGTTGCGCATCACCCCGGGCGGCAGGTGGCGACGGGCTGCGACGGGCGCGGCGGCGACTCCGGTCTCGGCACTCATGCGGCTTCCTTCCCCTCCAGGATCAGGTGGAGGACCTGCTCCTCGTCGACGTCGGCGGCCGCGACGCGGGCGACGACGTGGCCTTCGTTGATCACCAGGATGTTGTCGGCCAGGCCGATCACCTCCTCCAGTTCGGAGCTGACGAGCAGGATCGCCACCCCCTCGGCCGCGAGGGCGCGGATCACCTCGTAGGCCTCGGCACGGGCCCCGACGTCCACACCCCGGGTGGGTTCGTCGAGGATCAGGACGCGCACGCCCCGGGCCAGCCAGCGGCCCAGCATGAGCTTCTGCTGGTTGCCGCCGGAGTAGGTGCGGGTGATCCGGGTGGTGCTGTTCGGGACGATCTGCAGGTCGTCGTTCTGCTTCTGGGCGGACGCCCGCTCCGCGTTGACCCGCAGCCAGCCGTAGCGGGCCTCGCGGTCGAAGGTGGCCAGGGTCACGTTCTTGAACGACGGCTCGTCCAGCAGCAGGCCCTGGCTCTTGCGCTCCTCGGGGCAGAAGCCGAGCCCGCGTCCGACCGCGGCCGGGACCCGTCCGGCCGGCAGCCGCCGGCCCTCCAGCCAGACCTCGCCCGCAGTGGGACGCCGCGCGCCGTAGATGGCCTCGAGGATCTCCGAGCGTCCCGAACCGACCAGGCCGGCCAGGCCGAGGATCTCACCTGCCCGCAGCTCGAAGGAGATGTCGGTGAAGATCCCGGCCAGCCCCAGCCCGTCCACCTTCAGCACGACGGGGGCGTCGGCGGCGACCCCCGGGCGGTCCGGGAAGTCGAGCGTGCCCTCGTGGCCGATCATCAACCGGACGATCTGGGAGGTCGGGGTCTCGGCGACCGGGAGCCCGCTGGCGGTCGACCTGCCGTCCTTCAGCACGGTGAGCCGGTCGCCGATCCGGCGCACCTCCTCCAGCCGGTGCGAGATGTAGACGACGCCCATCCCGGACTCGGTCAGCCGGTGGATCACCCGGAAGAGGTTGTCGACCTCCTCGGTGTCCAGGACCGAGGACGGCTCGTCCATGATCACGAGCTGGGCGCTGTGGGACAGGGCGCGGGCCATCGCGACGATCTGGCGGCGGGCGGCGGACAACCGTCCGACCTCGATGGTGGGCGAGATCTCGGGATGGCCCAGCTGCTCCAGCAGGGTCTTCGCCCGGTCCCGGGCGGCGGATCGCCGCATCCAGCCGAGGGTGGACAGCTCGTGGCCCAGCATGATGTTGTCCGCGACGCTGAGGCTCTCGATGACGTCGAGTTCCTGGTAGATGGTCGCCACGCCGGCGCGCAGGGCGGAGATCGGATCGGGGAAGGACACTTCCTCCCCGCGCCAGGTGATCGTCCCGGCGTCAGGTCGATGGGCGCCGGAGAGCACCTTGATAAGGGTGGACTTGCCCGCCCCGTTCTGCCCGAGCAGGCAGTGCACCTCGCCCGGCAGGACGTCGAAGTCGACGCCGTCGAGCGCCTTGGCGCCCGGGAAGTGCTTCACCACTCCCGTGGCCGTCAACAGCGGCACCTGATCTGCACTGACCATGTGGAGGAGAGTAGACGCACTTTTGTCGACTGTCGAGCAAAAATCTGAGGTTTATCGACCTGTTATCGTCGGGAGCCAGTGGAATAGTCGATACCGGGACACAGAACACCGGTTGAAGGTGGTTTACTTCCCCCATGGAGGAACTACAGCGGGTACTCCCCCGCGCGCCGGGAGTCGGCGAGGTCTTCCAGCTGCTGAGGAGCGGGCCGATGACCCGGGCCCAGCTGTGCGCGGTCACCGGCCAGGCCCGATCCACGATCGCCGCCCGGCTCGACTCGCTGCTCGATGTCGGCCTGATCGGCCAGCGCGGTGAGCGTCCGGTGGCGATGGGACGGCCCGCGTCCTCCTTCTACTTCCGGCCCGAGGCCGGCTCCGTACTGGCGATCGACATCGGCGCCAGCCACCTGCGGGTCGGGGTCACCGACCTGGCCACCGCCATCCTCGCCGAGGAACACCTCGACCTGTCGGTGGACCGCGGCCCGACCGTCGTGCTGGACGAGGTCATCCGGCTGGGGCGCTCGCTGCTGGCCGGGATCGACCTGGACACCTCCCGGCTGGCCGGGGTCGGCATCGGCGTCCCCGGCCCGGTCAGCCACACCTCCGGCAAGCCGTCCAGCCCGCCGATCATGCCCGGCTGGGACGGCTGGGACATCATGGGCAGCCTGCGCGACGCCTTCGACGTCCCGGTCTACGTCGACAACGACGCCAACATGATGGCGATCGGGGAGCACGCGCTGGCCTGGAAGGACACCCAGGACCTGCTGTTCGTGAAGTTCGCCACCGGGGTCGGGCTGGGCATCATCCTGGACGGCCAGATCCGGCGCGGGGCACAGGGCTCCAGCGGCGACATCGGCCACGTCCGGGTCCCCGGCGGTCCGCCCAACCTGTGCCACTGCGGCGGCACCGGCTGCCTCGAGGCGGTGGTCGGGGCGCAGAACCTCGCCACGCAACTGCGGGAGGCCGGGCTGGACGCCGAGACCGGAGCCGACATCGTCGGCCTGGTCCGCTCGGGCGAGAAGGCGGCGGTCCAGGTGGTCCGCGAGGCCGGCCGGACGGCCGGTGAGGTGCTCGCCGGCGTGGTCTCGCTGCTCAACCCCTCGGTGATCGCGGTCGGCGGCATCCTCGGACAAGCCCACGAGCAGCTGATCGCGGGGATCCGTGAGACGGTGTACGCCAAGTCGCTGCCGCTGGCGACCCAGGACCTGCGCATTGTTGCCTCTGTCGCCGGCCCCCGGGCAGGAATCATCGGCGCCAGCGCACTAGTCTGCGACCAAGTGCTCTCGGCGAGCGCAGTGGAAGCGCTGGTCGACGGACGCAACGCGCTGGCGGTGTGAGGAGGAGGGCCGATGCGGCGGGCGCTGGTGGTGCGGGGTGGCTGGGAGGGCCATACCCCGGAGGCGGTGACGGACGAGTTCATCGGGTTCCTCACCGCGGACGGCTTCGAGGTCGAGGTCGAGGACTCCCTCGAGGTGTACGCCGACACCGAGTTCATGGCGTCGCTCTCGCTGGTGATGCAGTCCTGGACCCAGGGCGACATCCTGGCCGACGAGTTCCGCGGGCTGCGGGACGCGATCTGCCAGGGGGTGGGCTTCGCCGGCTGGCACGGCGGCGTGCTGGACGCCTTCCGGCAGACTGCCGAGTTCAACCAGATGCTGGGCGGGGTCTTCGCCGCCCACCCGCACGGGATGGTGCCGCACACCGTCACGATCACCCCGGAGGGCCACCGCCACCCGGTCACCGAGGGGATCGGCGACTTCGACATCACCACCGAGCAGTACTGGGTGCTGGCCGACAGCCTCTCGACGGTACTGGCCACGGTAGACATCGCCCCGCAGCCCGGTGACCCCTGGCCGGAGCCCTACCGGTCGCCGGCGGCCTGGGCCCGCCGGTGGGGACAGGGCCGGATCTTCATCTCCACCCTGGGGCATTCGGTCGAGGACTTGCGGGTGCCCCAGGTGCGGACGCTCACCGAGCGCGGCCTGCGCTGGGCCGCCCGCTGAGCACACTGGTCAGCGGCACTCCACCAACCCGTAGGCCTGCTTCAGGGCCAGCACCCGCGCCGCAGACGCGGTCAGCTGCTCGGCGAAGTCCGGGTCGTCGGTGGCGCGGCTGACCAGCCCGGTCGCCATCGCGACCGCAACCTCGGGATCCACGCTGAGCGCCAGGTCGCCGCCGGCCGCCACGAACCTGGTCGCCCGCTGCTTGCCGGGCACCTTCCGCAGCGCCGCCGCGGCCCCGAGGTCGTCGCTGATCACCACCTTGTCGAAGCCCCACTCACGCAGCAGGCCGATCACCACCGGGGAGAAGGTGGCCATCCGGTCCGGGTCGATCTTGCGGTAGACCGCCGAGGACACCATCACCGCGTCGCTGCCCTGTTTGATCGCGTCGGCGAACGGGGTGAGCAGCGGGGAGGTCGAGGTCGTCTCGGAGTCGACGACCTCCTCGGCGAAGTCGGTGTTGCCGCGGACCGCGCCCAGGCCGGGGAAGTGCTTCACCGCAGCGCCCACTCCCCCGGCGTGCATCCCGTCGATGAAGGCTCCGACATGGGCCGAGACCTTGGCCGGGTCGCTGCCGTATCCCCGGCGTAGTTGGGCGACCGGCTCGTTGCGGGACCGGTTGGCGCGGGGCACGACGTCGGCGACCGGGGCGAGGTTGAGCTGGACCCCAGCCTTCGCCAACTGCCGTGCCCAGCCGGTGGCCCGCCTGGTCAGCTTCGTCGGCGAGAGCTTCGCCTGGTCGGCGGCGGCCGGGATCCGGTCGAAGCCGGCACCGCGCAGCCGCTGCACCGCCCCGCCCTCCTGGTCGACCGCGACCAGCAGTCCGATCCCGTCGGTGAGGTCCTGCAGAGAGTCGGTGAGGTCGGCGGTCCCGGCCACGCCGCGGGTCGAGGTGCCCATCAGGATCACCGAGCCGAGGTGGTGGCGGGTGATGGCGCGTCGCTCGGCGGCGTCCAGCGGTCCTTCGACACCGACCATCACGAGCTGGCCGGCGCGTTCGGGAAGCTCGAGCGCCTCCGCCTCGGCCCGACAGGTCGGCGCCGGCTCGGGGGTCGGCGTCGGAGTCGGGCTGGGCGTCGGGGACGCGCTGGTGGGGACTGGCGCCTGGCTGGTGGCCGGGGTCTCGTCCGGTGGGACGGGGACGACGGCGCAGCCGGCGACCAGCACCGAGGCGAGCAGCAGCGGCCACCTCATGGCAGCGGCAGGTCCAGCAAGGCGTTCTCGACCACTTCCGACAGCGCCGGGTGGATCCAGTACTGGCCGCGCGCCATGGTCGGCGCGTCGAGCCCGAAGGACATCGCCTGGGTGAGCGGCTGGAGCAGGTCGGCCGCCTCGGGCCCGATCACGTGCGCCCCGAGCAGCCGGCCGTCGGCGGGATCGGCGAGCAGCTTCACGAAGTGGTCGGTGTCGACCATGGCCCAGCCGTAGGCGACATCGCCATAGCGGCGGGTCGCGGTCACGTACGGCCGCCGGAGTTCCCGCAGGGACTGCTCGGTAGCACCGACCCAGGCCACCTGGGGACCGCTGAACACCGCCTGCGGGACGAACCGGTGGTCGCTCTCGACCGGATCCTCGGGGTGCAGCAGGTTGTGCCGCACCACCCGTGCCTCGTGGTTGGCGACGTGCCGCAGCAGGTACGGCGAGGACACGTCACCCAGCGCCCAGATCCCGTCGGCGGTGGTGCGCTGGGTGGCGTCGACCACGATCCGGCCGTCCTGCGCCACGTCCACCCCGGTCAGCGCGAGGTCGAGGGTGTCGCTGTTGGGCACCCGCCCGAGCGCGAGCAGGACGCGCTCGGCTTCGAAGAAGTACTCCACCCCGTCGTCGTCGACGGTGCCCACGATCACGCCGTTCGCGGTCGGCTCCACCTGGGCGAAGCTGTGGCCCAGCCGCAGCGTGACCCGCCGGCTGAGCAGGTCGGTGAACCGCTCGGAGACCTCCTCGTCCGCGGCACGCAGCAACCGCTGGCCGCGGTGCAGCAGCGTCACGGCCGTCCCGCAGGCGGCGAAGATGTGCGCGAACTCGGCCGCCACCGCACCGCCGCCCAGGATCAGCAGGCTGCGGGGCAGCTGCGGCAGCCGCATGATGTCGTCGGAGGTGTGCACCCGGGCGGCCACCGCAGGGTCGTCCAGCCCGGGCAGGTCGGGGATCCACGGCCGCGAGCCGGCGGCGATCACGAACCGGTCCGCGGTGAGCTCCTCGGTGCCGACCAGCAACCGGTGAGGGCCGACGAACCGGGCGCGGTCGCGGAACACGGTGACGTTCTCGTGTCGCTCGCGCCGTGCCTGGCCGGCGGCGGACGCGGCGTCGATCCGGCTGAGCACGCGCGCCTGCAGGTCGGCCCACCGTACGAGCACCCCGGTGACGTCCACCCCCAGCACGGACGCGTGCCGTGCCGCCTCGGCGACATCGGCGGGGTAGGCGAGCATCTTGGACGGGATGCAGCCGGCGTTCAGGCAGGTGCCGCCGAACCAGGGCGCACCGTCGACGATCGCCACCCGGGCGTCCCGGAACTCCTCGGTGACGACGGTGTTCCCGCTGCCCGAGCCGATCACGCACAGGTCGAAGTGCTGCATGGGGCGATTCTCCCACCCCGGGCCGACCGCCCGGACGCGCCGCGGCGGTGCCGCAGGCTAGATGCCGGCGTAGGAGTGCAGGCCGTCCAGCAGCAGGTTCACGCCGACGAAGTTCCACCAGAAGGTGACCAGGCCGATCAGGGCGAGCACCGCGGCGCGGGTGCCCTTCCAGCCGGCGGTGGCGCGGGCGTGCAGGTAGGCGGCGTAGACGATCCAGGTGACCAGCGACCAGGTCTCCTTCGGGTCCCAGCCCCAGAACCGGCCCCAGGCGTACTGGGCCCAGACCGCGCCGGCGGCGACCGCGAAGGTCCACAACGGGAAGGCGAAGGCGTGCAGCCGGTAGCTGAACCGGTCCAGCACTGCCGACTCGGGCAGCCGGGCGAGGTAGCCGGTGGTGACGCCCTTGCGCTCGGCGCGTTGCTTGAGCAGGTAGAGCGCGGCGGCGATCCCGCCGATGTTGAACACCGCCCCGGCCAGGGCCGCGGCGACGATGTGGATGACGAACCAAACCGAGTGCAGCGCCGGCATGAGCGGCGACACGTCCACGTAGAACACGGTGACAGCCAGCCCGACCGCCACCGAGGCGAGCAGCGTGGTGGGCAGCCCGAAGCTCGACAGGCCGAAGCCGAGCGCGGCGATCAGGTAGATCACCATCGCCATCGCGATCGAGGAGGTGATGAACTCGTACATGTTGCCCCAGGGCGGACGCTGGGCAGCCACCCCGCGCAGCACCACCCCGACCACCAGGGCGACGGTAGCGACCAGGGTGATCGCCAGCCCGATCCGGGCGAACTGCGCGGCCCGGCGGCCCGGCCCCGGTTCACCGCTGACCACGCCACCCGGCGACACGGCCTCGACGGACCCGCGCGCTGACGCCCACTCCAGGGAGTGGAAGACGAGGGCGACCAGTAAGAGTACCGCCGCCGTCACCATCGCAAGGTTGGAGTAGTACGCGGTCACGCAGGCTCCTCGGGCGGTGTCTCGGGTGCGCTCCTGACCGACTGGCCGGAATCCTCGGTCAGCGTACCGCCCGGTTCGCCGGGTTCTGCCCGCGTGTCCCCCCGACTGCGCATACCTACGCCGTCGCCGCACGGCGAGTCGTCGCCCCGAGGACTGGGAGCGTCCTCGCCGCCGGATTGCTGCCCGGCCGCCGGCCGGACGCCGACCGCCTCCGCCAGCGCGAGGACCGCCTCAGGCAGGCCGGGGCGACCGTCCACCCGGTCCAGCCCGGCCACCTCGACCCGGGTGGGCGCACCGGCCCCGACCCGCAGGTAGAGCCGCCGCGGCCGGACGGTCAGCGAGACCGACAGCCCGGCGATCGCCGCCAGCACGGCGGCCAGGACGAACCAGCCGCCCGAGGTGGCCGAGATCTGCAGCTTGGTCCAGCGGCGCAGCCCGTCGAAACTGATCGAGCCCCGCCCGTCGGGCAGCTCGTAGCTGCTGCCCGGCTCGAGACCGGCGCGGACGGGTTCGCCGTCGGGCCGTACCAGCTGGGTCAGCCCTTCGGGATCGAGGACGTAGATGTTCTCGGGTGCTCCGGTCTCCGCCTTGGGCGGGCCGGCCCAGGCGTTGACCAGCAGCTGCGGGTTCCAGGCGTCCGGGAAGATCGAGCGCATCCCCTGTTCGTCGATCACCGCCGAGGGCAGGAAGATCCCTTCGAAGGCGAGCCGTTCGGGCCGGGCGTCCGGTGCCTTGATGACGCCGTTGGACGTGAAGTTGGGGTCGGACGGCAGGAACACGACCGGGCCGGAGAAGGCGACCTCGCCGTTGCCGTCGCGGACGGTGACCACGGGCGCGTAGCCGTGGCCGAGCAGGTGGATGTCGGTGCCGTTCACCGACAGCGGCGAGTTGACCTCGAGGACGCGCGGCTCGGGCGCGGCGCCGGGTCGGGTCACGGTGACGTGGGCCCGGAACATCCGGGCCGCCCCGCGCTGCACCGGGCCGGTCTCGAAGCGAACCTCGAAGGAATCCAGGCCGACCGTCACCGGCGGCAGGTCCTCGGGACGGAAGCCGATCCCGGCGGTGAACTCGTCGTACTGGGTGAGGGTGTTGGAGAAGGCCTGGCCCTCGACGACGATCGCCGTCCCGCGGTAGCTGAACACCGAGCCCCAGGCCAGGCCGGCCAGGACCGCGATCAGGCTGAGGTGGAAGACGAGGTTGCCGGCTTCGCGCAGGTAGCCCTTCTCGGCCGAGATCCCGGCCGCCTCCCGCCGGACCCGGTAGCCGGCCTGTCTCAGGTGGCGCTCGGCGGCGTCCAGTACCTCGGCCGGGGCGTCGGGACTGGTGCCGGCCTGGTGGTCGGGGAACCGGGACAGCCGGCTGGGCAGCACCCCGGGCTCGGCCCGCAGCGCGTCGTAGTACACCCGGCAGCGGGGGACGATGCAGCCGATCAGGGAGATGAACAGCAGCAGGTAGATCGCAGCGAACCAGGCCGACCCGAAGACGTCGAAGAACCCCAGTCGGTCCAGCCAGGGTCCCCATTGCGGGTTCTCGTCCAGGTAGGCGGCGACGCCGAACGGGTTGGTCGGCCGCTGCGGCAGCAGCGAGCCCGGGATCGCCGCCAGGCCGAGCAGCAGGAGCAGGAGCAGCGCCGTCCGCATCGAGGTGAGGGTGGCCCAGGCCCAGCGCAGCGTCCCCCAGCGCAGGCCGCGGGCGCGGTTCATCCGCTGCCGGCCGGTCGGCTCGGTCTCCGGCTCGAGGTCGAGGTCGAGGTCGACGTCGGACACTAGATCACCACCTCGAACGCGCTCACCCATTGCCGCACCGTCGCCATCGCCACGTCCCACCAGCCGGTGACCAGCGCCACGCCGACCGCGATCATCAGGACGCCGCCCGCCCGCTGGATCGCCAGGTGGTGCTGCTTCACCCAGCCGATCGGCCGGCTCATCCGGCTGAAGGCCAGGCCGGCCAGCACGAACGGCACCCCCAGCCCGAGGGCGTAGACCAGGGCGAGCAGGCCGCCCCGCAGCGCGGTCGCCTCATTCAGCGCCAGGTTCAGCACCACCGACAGGGCCGGGCCGATGCACGGCGTCCAGCCGAGGCCGAAGACGATGCCGAGCAGCGGCGCGGCGGCCAGGCCGATCCGCGGGACGGCGTTGAGCCGCAGCGCTCCCCGGCCCCAGGGCAGCCAGCCGGCGAAGAGCAGTCCGAGCGCGATGGTGAGCACGCCGACGCCGATCGTGATCGGACGCTGCCAGACCCGCAGCACACTGCCGAGCGAGCCGACCAGCACCCCCGAGGACACGAAGACGAGGGCGAACCCGGCGACGAAGAGCAGCGTGCCGGTGAGCACCCGGCCACGCCGCCGCCCGGCGGTGATGTCGGCGGCGGCCAACCCGGTGGCGTACGACAGGTAGCCCGGCAGCAGCGGCAGCACGCACGGGGAGAAGAAGGAGACCAGCCCGGCCAGCGCCGCGACCGGGACCGCCAGCAGCATCGAACCGCCCACCGCCTCGCGCGCCCAGTCGGCGACCTCCAGCGGCACCATCACTGGCCGCCTGCGACGTCGTCCACCAGCCCGAGGAGGGTGGACTCGGTGGTCGTCCCGACCACCCGGGCCGCGACCCGGCCCTGCGGGTCGATGATCAGCGTGCTCGGGATGGCGCTGGGTGGCAGGTCACCGGCGAAGGCCAGCAGCAGGCTGCCGTCCGGATCGAACAGGCTCGGGAAGGTGATGCCGAAGGCGCGGACGAAGGCCCGCGGCGCGGCCGGATCGAGGTCGCGGGTGTTGAGCCCGACGAAGACGGCCCGGTCGGCGGTCTGCTCGGCGACCGCCTGCAGGGCCGGCGCCTCGGCGCGACAGGGCTGGCACCACGAGCCCCAGACGTTGTAGACGATCACCTTGCCGGTGACCGAATCGCTGCTCCACGGCTCGTCGTCCAGGGTGGTGCCGGTGATCGCCGGCGCCGGGTGCCGCTCGGCCGGGTCGATGACGGTGATCGAGCCGTCGCCGGTGACGAAGCCGCCGGTTCCGGTCTGCGGGGTGGCACATCCGGTCAGGGCGAGCGCCGCGGACGCGCCCGCGGCGGCCAGTGCGGTGCGGAGCCGGCTGGCCACGGTCACGCCCCCGGCCGGTACTTCCGCGACGTCCGGACGGGCACCAGGTCAGCGGCCGGTTCGGCATAGCTCACGTCGATGATCCGGTCGTTGTCGAGGGTGAAGCTGGTGACGCTGGCCAGTCGCGCCTCGCGACGGCGCGGGTCGTGCACCAGGCTGCGCTGCTCGGCGGATCGGCGCGCCATCCAGATCGGGAGCTCGTGGGCGACGATGACGGCCTCGGCGCCCTCGGCGTGGCTGGCGGCGTCCCGGATCGCGGCGTTCATCCGCTCCACGATCGACACGTAGGCCTCGCCCCAACTGGGCCGCAACGGGTTCCGTACCGCCCACCAGGTGCTGGGCTTGAGGAAGACCCGGTCCCGGCCGAAGGCACGCCCCTCGAAGTGGTTGGCCGCCTCGATGACCCGCTCGTCGAGGTGCACCTCGAGGTCGGGGTGCCGCGCTGCGATCGGCGCCATGGTCTCCTGGGCCCGCTGCAGCGGAGAACTGACCAGCCAGACCAGGTTGGCCTCGGCGAAGTACTCGCCCAGCCGCTGGGCCATCTGCTTGCCCAGCTCGGAGAGGCCGTAGCCGGGGAGCCGGCCGTAGAGGATGCTGTCGGGGTTGTGGACCTGCCCATGGCGGACGACGTGAACGACGCTGGCGGCCATGCGACTCCTCGGCTGGGGACAGTTGCGGCTCAACAATACGTGGCGCGCCACCGGTGCGTCTCCCCAGCGTCCGGGGTGATCCACCACGGCGCCGGCAGCGGTCCGTACCGGGTGCGCCAGGAACCGTCCCCGTGTGCTAGAGAACCGTCCCCGCGTGCCAAAGAACCGTCCCCGCGTGCCAAAGAACCGTCCCCGCGTGCCAGAGAACCGTCCCCGTGTGCCAGAGAACCGTCCCCGTGTGCCGGGACGGCGGTCCCTGGGCAGCACAAAGACCCCGCCGGGGCGGGGTCGGTGAGGGAGAGTCAGCTGAGGGCCGCTGCGAGCTTCACCGGGTCGACGAACCAGCGCGAATGCACCTGGCCGTCGACCAGGGTGACCGGGACGTGGTCGGTGTGGGCGGCCCGCAACTCGGGGTCGCTGTCGACGTCGACCTGACGCCAGGCGACAGCACGCGCGGCGCAGACCTGCTCGACGACAGCGGCGGCCTCGACGCACAGGTGGCAGCCCTCGCGGACGAGGAGCACGACCCTGGCGTCGGCGGCCACAGCGGGCCTCGCTTCGGTCAGCGGCCGGCGCGGCGACGCTGGATGCGCGTCTTCTTCAGCAGCTTGCGGTGCTTCTTCTTCGCCATCCTCTTGCGGCGCTTCTTGATGACCGAACCCACGTGTAGACCTCTCAAGTGCCGGCCAGTGACCGGCAGGTTTGGATGATGCGGACTGGACTACCAGTCTGCCCGACGACCGGATGGTCCGGCCCCAAGCACTGAATCCTACTGACTCCGACCGCTACTGGCGAAATCAGCCGGCGTTGTAGAACGACTCGCGCAGGTACACGTTGACGGCGTGCTCCGGCACCCGGAAGTTCCGGCCGAAGCGGACGGCCTCAAGTTCGCCGGCGTGGATCAGCCGGTAGACCGACATCTTGGACACCCGCAGCATGGCGGCGACCTCGCTCACCTTCAGGAACCTGACGGACCCCAAGGGGGCAACCGAGTCGCTCATCTGCAACTGTCCTTTCCGTTGACGCGGTCCCTGAGAGGCACGCATCCGTCACCATAGTGGGGCCGGGAGCAGCGCGCGACCTTCTGCCCAAACTCGTCAAGTGGACACGCCGTCGACCTGTCGAATGCACTGAAGGTGGCCTGTCGCGCCCCGTCAGGTGGCCGCCGGCTCCTCCTCCAGGGGCTCGGAATGAGTGGTCACCCAGAACCTCGTGGTCACGACGATGCCGAGCAGCAGCAGGGCCGAGGTGAGCAGGAACGGCCAGGTGCGGTCCATCCCGGACAGCCAGCCGGAGATCCAGCCGAAGGGTGCGGTCACCAGCATCACGCAGGTCCGCTGGATCGCCATCACCCGGGAGCGCTCGTTGCGGTCGACGTGGAGCGCGACCAGCGACTCGGCCAGCATGAACAGGATGCCGGCGCCGAAGGCGTCCAGCAGCAGGCAGGCCGCCAGCAGCGAGTAGGTGAGCAGGCCCGCCTCCCCTGCCGGTGCGGGGATAGCAACCAGCAGCAACTGTCCGACCAGATAGGTGGCGAAACCCCAGGCGGTGGGGGCCTTGAGGTGCCGGGAGTGGGTCAACCGCGGGATGATCGTGAAGAAGAAGATCACCGACAGCACGGACCTGATCATCGGGAAGAAGGGCAGCAGCGCGTCGGGGACACCGAGCCGCTGGTTGATCACCAACTGCCAGAAGGTGCCGTTGACCAGGGTGACCGCACCCACGATCGCGGCGATCACCAGCGAGAAGATGGTGCCCCGGGAGTGGATGATCAGGCCCAGCACGCCGCGGTACTCCCGCAGCGATCGCCAGATGCTGACCCCGCGGGTCTGCTCCAGCCGCAGCAGGCCGGTCTGGGTCTCGGTGGAGTACCGGTACAGCAGCCAGATCTTGAGGCACATGATCACGAAGGCGTTCAGGTAGAGGATCCGCACGGCGGGCTCAAGCCCAAGCCGCGAGACCAGCAGGGCCGCGATCGGGGCGAACAGAGCGGAGAACTCGGCGGCCACCTTCACCAGCGAGTAGACCTTCGGGATCTCGGCGCGGTCCACGTCCTCGACGAGCAGGCAGTCCCACGAGTTCTGGGTGACCTGCCAGGCGCCGTTGATCACCGAGGCGATCAGGAACCACCAGAAGTTCTGCGCGAAGGCCCAGATCAGGCACGGAATCGCCCAGGCGACGATGTCGAAGACAGCGGTGGTCACCCGCCGGCCCAGCTTGTCGGTGATCACGCCGCTGAGCAGGCCGAACACGACCTGGGACAGCATCGAGATCGTGGCCAGCAGGCCGATCTCCTCGTCGCGCAGGCCGAGAGCCAGCATGAACACCGATGCGTACGGCAGCACCAGCATCATCGACAGGCCCCACAGGGGCTCGGTGTAGACGCTCGCCCGGCCGTTGCCGCGCAGGGACACCAGACTGGCGATCATCGGGTTACGTGGCCGGGACACCCGCTCATTCAACCACCGCGGGCCGACGCCCGGCGCACCCTGCCGCTACCCCGGTCAGCGGCGAACGGGAAGGGTGTCGGGGGGCTAGTTGCGGAAGTCCTCCGGCTCGACGTTGTCGAGGAACTCCCCGAACTCGGCGAGATCCTGCTCGGCCCGCTCGGCGCTGTCGGGAATCCCGGCGGCGGTGAGCACGTCGTCGGCCACGAAGGTCGGCGCCCCGACCCGCAGCGCCAGCGCTATCGAGTCCGACGGCCGGGCGTCCACGATCCTGGTCCCTCCCGGAGTGCGCAGGGTGATCGCGGCGTGGAAGGTGCCCTCCACCAGTTGCGTCACCTCGACCCGTTCCACCTCGGCCTCGCAGGCGGTGAGCAGGTTGACCAGCAGGTCGTAGGTGAGCGGACGGGTCGGCTGGTCGGTGGCGCCCATCGCGATCAGGATCGCGGCGGTCTCCATCGGGCCGATCCAGATCGGCAGCAGCAGGCCATGGCCCGGGGCGTCGTCGACCGGCTTGAGGATGACGACCGGTTCTCCCTCGGAGTCGACCGCCAGCGTCGTGATGCGCACCTGGGTCATGGCGACCCCCTCGGTAGGCCGGGGCCCTGGACGAGCCCATTGAGCGTCCATAGTAATCCGGCCCTGACACCACGATCCGGTGCCCGGATACCGCACTAGTGCTGGCCGCTGCCCTGCCCGGCCGGCCTTGACCCGGACCACAGCCCGAGCGCGGCGCGCCACTCGAACGGCCCCAGCCTGGTCACCCGTCGGGTGGCGGCCTCGACCCCGAAGGCGAGGGCGTCCGGACGCGGGGCGCCTTCGGCCAGCGCGAACGCGTAGCCCCCGTGCAGCACGTCGCCGGCACCGAGGGTGTCGACCGCGTCGACCGCAGCCACCTCGACGCTGCCGCTCGTCCCCGCCGTCCACCACCGCAGCGGCCCGGGGCCGTGGCTGACCGCCACGAGTTCCGGCCCCAGGGCCAGCAGGTCGGACGGCGCCCGACCGGAGGGGTCGACGTAGTCGGCCGAGCAGATCACGTCGCTGACCAGGGGCCACAGTTCGTCGAGGACGGGCTTGTGCGAGCCGGCGTCGACCACCACCGGGATCCCGGCGGTCGCCGCGGTGCGCGCCAGTGGCAGCGCCAGCCCCGGGTGGTGTCCGTCCAGCAGCAGGACCTCGGCCGGTGGCAGGCCCGGCAGGGGCAGCAGCGAGGCTGGCCGGTGGCCGGAGCCGCTGACCACGGCGCGCCGGCCACTGCCGGCGTCGACCAGCGCGGTGGACGGCGCCAGCTCGAAACCGGGCGGCGCGAGGTCGATCACGGCGACGCCCGCCGAGACCAGGTCGGACCGCACCAGCTCGGCGGCCGCTCCGTCACCAAGCGCAGTGACGAGGACCGCGCGCCCGCCCAGCGCCGCGAAGGCGATCGCCGCCACGGTGGCCGGGCCGCCCGCGGCCAGCCAGGATCGTTCCGCGACCGTCTTGCGGTCGGGCGAGGGCAGCCGGTCGACGAGCTGGACGACGTCCAGGGTCGCCAGACCTGCGAACCACCCGGTGGGCATGCGCCGACGCTACCGCAGCCGGTGCCCGGGTGCCGCGGTCACGGGGCGCGGTCCAGGACGCACAGGCTGATGCCGCCGGGCGCCTCGAGCACCGTCCGTTCCGGCCGGACGGAGCGCACCATGGCCCCGTGCCGGCGCAGCCGCTCGACCTCGGCCCGACGGTCGTCGCTGGCGATGTCGAGGTGGCCGCGCACCAGATTGCCCAGCGCGAGCCGCTGGGTGACGACCTGCAGCGGGAAGGGCCCCGGGGGGTCGATCCAGGCCAGTTCGGGCCGGCCCGCGGCGGGACGGAGCTGGCCGTGCAGCGTGCCGGCCCAGAAGGCCACCTCCTCGGCATGGCTCTCCGGCGGGATGTCGAGGCAGACCTGGCTCACCCGGCTGCGGTGCCCGCCGGGCCAGTGGGGTGCCGCCGGGACGGTGTCCCGCGGCTGGCTGACGAGGCAGAACTCGAAGCCGGCCGGCGAGGCCAGCACGACCAGATCCGGGTAGGCCTGCCGGACCACGCTCGCCCCGCGTTCCTGGGCGGCGATCGCCGCTTCCTGCGGATCGGCGACGTGGACGTCCAGGTGCAGTCGGGTCTCGCCCTCGCCCAGCCGCTGCAGCCGCAGGTAGTCGGCGCCGTCCGGGGGCACCAGGCTGGCGAACTCGTCGTGCTCGCCGCGGGTGGGCGACAGCGGCCAGCCGGTGACCTGCGACCAGAAGGCTGCGCCCCGGTCGAACTCTTCGGCCGGGAAGTCGAGGAAAGCGGTCAGCCAGTACGGCCGGGTCGCGTCCATGGCGCCGGGGTCACGACCGGGCGAGTTCGCGGCTCCGGTCGCGGGCGGCTTCCATAGCGGTGATGAAGGCCGCCTTGACCTTGTGGCTCTCCAGTTCGCGCAGCGCGGCAGCGGTGGTGCCGCCGGGGGAGGTGACCCGCTCCTTGAGCACGGTCGGGTGCAGGCCGCTCTCGGCGAGCAGCTTGGCCGAGCCGTACATCGTCTGCACGACCAGGGTGGTCGCGGTGTCGCGGGGCAGCCCGAGCATCACGCCGGCATCGATCATCGCCTCGACCACGAAGTACAGGTAGGCGGGGCCGGAGCCGGAGATCGCCGTGACGGCGTCCTGGTACTTCTCGGGCACCACCACGACCTCGCCGACCGCCCGCAGCAGGGTGGTGACCAGGTCCAGGTGGTCGGGGGTGGCTGTCGTGCCGGCCGAGATCGCCGCCATCCCCTCGTCCACCTGGGCGGGGGTGTTGGGCATGACCCGCACCACCGGGGTGCCGGACGGCAGCGCGGCCTCGATCGTCGTCGTCGTGATGCCGGCACAGAGCGAGACGACCAGCGCACCCGGGCGCAGCGAGCCGGCCACCTGCGGCAGCACCTCGCCGATGTCCTGCGGCTTGACCACCAGCACCACGGTGTCGGCCTGGCCGGTCACCTCGGCGGTGGGACCGATCCCGATCCCGTGGCGGAGCCTGATCTCCTCCAGCCGGGCGTCGTGCCGATCGGCGGCGAAGAGCTGGTCGGGCGGCCAGCCTCCCCGCAGCAGGCCCGCGATCAGGGTCTCGCCCATCACGCCGGCGCCGATGATGGCCAGGGTGGTCATCCCGCGGCCACCAGTTCGGCGATCTGGACGGCGTTCAGCGCCGCCCCCTTGCGCAGGTTGTCGTTGCTGACGAACAGCACCAGGCCGCGTCCGCCGGGCACCGACTGGTCGGCGCGGATCCGTCCGACGAAGGACGGGTCGCGCCCGGCGGCCTGGCGCGGGGTCGGGACGTCGACCAGCGCGACGCCGGGGGCGGTGGCCAACAGCCCGGTCGCCCGGGTGGGGCTGATCTCCTCGGAGAACTCGGCGTTGATCACCAGCGAGTGGCCGGAGAACACCGGCACCCGCACACAGGTGCCCGCCACCAGCAGGTCGGGCAGGTGCAGGATCTTGCGGGACTCGAACCGGAGCTTCTGCTCCTCGTCGGTCTCGCCGGAGCCGTCATCGACCAGGCCACCCGCCAGCGGCACCACGTTGTACGCGATCGGCGCGACGTAGGGGGCCGGGTCGACCTCGGGGGCCGCCGAGCCGTCCAGCGCCAACCGGGCCGGTTCGGTGATCGCCAGCGACTGCTCGGCGAGCGCGTTGACACCCTTCACCCCCGAGCCGGACACGGCCTGGTAGGTCGCGATGGTGAGCCGGGTGAGGCCGGCGGCGTCGTGCAGTGGCTTGAGCACCGGCATCGCGGCCATCGTGGTGCAGTTCGGATTGGCGATGATCCCCTTCGGACGCTCGAAGACGTCGTCGGGGTTGACCTCGCTGACGACCAGCGGGACCTCCGGGTCCTTGCGCCAGGCCGACGAGTTGTCGACCACCACGGCGCCGGCCGCCGCCACCTTGGGAGCGAACTCCCGCGACATCGTCGCCCCGGCCGAGAACAGGGCGATGTCGAGACCGGAGAAGTCGGCGGTACCGGTGTCCTCGACCACCACCTCCCCGTCACCCCAGGGCAGGGTCGAGCCCGCCGAACGGGCGGAGGAGAAGAACCTGATCTGATCAACCGGGAAATTCCGCTCAGCCAGCAAGGTCCGCATCACGCGGCCGACCTGACCGGTCGCCCCGAACACACCAACACGCATGGCGCAAGACTAGCCCGCGGGCCCCCTGCGGCAGTGGGCTGGTCCGCTGCGGCGAGACTGCTCCCGGGTGGGGCTCAGCGCAGCACCTCGCGCTGGAAGCCCAGGTAGCGGGTGCCCTTCATGGTCACGGTGCCGCTGTCCCCGACCACGAGCAGTCCGTATTCGTTCTCGGGGACCTTCAGCTCGAACCGCTCGCCGCCCGACTGCTCGAAGGTGACGAAGTAGGTGCCCGAGATCGGCGTGGAGATCACCGTGTCTGGGCCGAAGGTCCCGTCCGCACCGAGCATGCCCGGGCTGTGGGTGGTGCCCCCACCGGACAGCGCGACCCGCTTGTCGACGACCTGGGCGGCAGCTGTCACCTCGGGGGCGGCGTTGTTCTGCACCGCGCGCCGGACACCGCCGATCACGCCCCAGAGGATGGATCCGAAGACGATCAGCACCCCGAGCACGGTCACGATCGAGACCAGCGTGAACACCGTGTCGAAGCTGTCCCAACCGCCGAAACCCGGGCCGCCGAAGTCTGGACCGCCGAAGTCAGGACCCATGGCGGGGAGCCTAGCGGCCCACGGGCCATCAGGTAACGATCACAGCCAGTCGACAAGGGGGGCGATCAGCGCGTAGCCAACGAAGGCCGCCACATCGAGCAGGGTGTGCGCCACCACGAGCGGGCCGACCCGCTTGAAGCGCAGGTAGAGCCAGCCGAAGGCCAACCCCATGACGAGGTTGCCCAGGAAGCTGCCGAAGCCCTGGTACAGGTGGTAGGTGGCCCGGATCAGCGCGCTGGAGACGATGATCGTCCCGGTTCGCCAACCCAGCGCGGCCGCGCGCGTGAAGAAGAAGGCCAGCATGACCACTTCCTCCAGGACGCCGTTCATCGCGGCCAGGCCGATCAGGACGGGGACGGTCCACCAGTGCGCGGCCAGGTTCGCCGGCGCGATGTTGGTGTTGAACCCGAGCAGCCAGGCCACGTAGTACAGCGCCAGGCCGGGGATGCCGATCGCCAGGAAGATCAGGGTGCCGCGGCCCAGGTCGAAGCCGGGTCGGCGCAGGTCGAAACCGATCTGGCGGCGCTGCCCGGAGACGTGCAGCAGGTACAGGGCCAGCAGCGCCGGCATCACCGGGAAGACGATGCCGGCCAGTTGGTAGGCCAGATCGAGCCACGGCCGGTCGGGGGTGATCGACGGGTTCATCGTCGTGGTCTGCTCGTTCAGCGGCACCTGGTAGGTGAGCTTGTTGACCAGCGACAGGATCGAGTACACCGCCGACTGGCCCAGCGAGACGCCGAGCACGAGCAGGATCTCCAGCCCGGGCCGCTGCCGCGACTCCCCCACCGCGTCGGACTGCAGAACGGGGTCACTTCCCGACACCGCGGGCTGCGGCGGCGCCTGGTCCACCGCCGGTGCGGCGGCGTCCTCGCGTCCGGTCATCGCGGATCCCCCTGCGGCAGGCGGGTATGGGTCCGGGCGAACTCCAGGGCGGCGGCCAGTTGGCCGCCCCGCTGGCCGGGGAAGTCAGCGTTGTTGGTCTTCACCTCGAGCACGACCTGGCCCGGGAAGCCGGTGGCGGCCAGCCTCGCCAGGACCTCGTCGGCCCGCTGGTTGCCGGCCCCGGGCAGCAGGTGCTGGTCGGAGGTGCCGTCCAGGCCGTCGGTGAGGTGGACGTGGGCCAGCCGGTCACCCCAGGCGTCGATCAGGTCGAGCGACTGCTGGCGGGCGGTCGCCGCGTGGGACATGTCGAGGGTGAGGTGGTCCAGGTCGAGCTCGGACGGGTCCCAGCTCGGCGCGTACGCCCGCACCTCGGCCCCCCGCGGGCCGCGCCAGGGGAACATGTTCTCCACCGCGAAGACCACCCCCGTGGCCTGGTGGAGTTGCCGGACGCCGGCGGTGAATGCGGCGGCGTAGCTGCGCTGCCAGCGGAACGGCGGGTGGACGACGACCACGGAGGCACCCAGCCGGACCGCCGCGTCCGCCGAGCGTTCCAGCTTGTCCCACGGGTCGGGGCCCCAGGTCCGCTGGGTCAGCAGCAGGGTGGGGGCATGGATGGAGCCGATCGGCACCTCGTGGTAGTCGCGCAGCCGCTTCAGGGCGTCGACATCGGTCGAGGTCGCGTCCATGCCGACCATCACCTCGACGGCGTCGAAGCCCAGTTCGCGGGCGATCGCAAAGGCCCGGGAAGTCGATTCCGGGTACACCGATGACGTCGACATCGAGATGAGCGGGCCCACCGGTGGTTTCGTCACATCGCCCATCGTAGGCAGGTCGCCCCAGCCCACCGCCGCACGTCCGCTCCGGCCCGATTTCGTGCTTGGCTGCCGACGTGACCAGAATGGGGCCATGCATGTCGATCACGTGACGTTTGCAGTCGGGCCCGCGGGCCTGGCTGCCGAATCGCAGAGGCTGGGCGAACTGCTCGGCGAGCGGTTCCGCGACGGCGGCTTCCACCCCCGCTTCGGTACCCGCAACCACATCCTGCCGCTGGCCGGCGACCGCTACATCGAGGTAGTGGAAGTGCTCGAGCACCCGGCGGCGGAGAAGGCCCCCTTCGGCCAGGCAGTCCGCGCCCGCTCCGAGATGGGTGGTGGCTGGCTGGGCTGGGTGATCTCGGTTGACGACCTCACGCCCTTCGAGGAGCGGCTGGACCGGCAGGCCGTGCCGGGGATGCGGCACTTCCCCGACGGCCGCCGGCTGGAGTGGGAGCAGATCGGGGTGAAGGGCCTGCTGGCCGACCCGCAGCTGCCCTTCTTCATCCACTGGCTCTCCGACCACGAGGTCCAGCCGAAGGCGCTGCACGGCGACATCGAGCTGGTGGAGCTGGAGATCGCCGGGGACCGTGCCCGGGTCGAGTCGTGGCTCGGGACGCCGCTGGGCGAGGTCTTCGATGGTGTCGCTTTGAACTTCACCGCCCCCAACGGGGTGCCCGGCCTGAACGCGGCTGTCTTCAAGACCCCGCGCGGTCTGGTCCGGATCTGACCCCGGCGGCTTCGCCGGTGCCGGATTCGCCACCGATTCGGAATCGAACGCCGGGTCGATAACAGCTTCGTCAGTGCGGGCCGCTAGCGTCGTGCCCATGGCGAAGCAGACCACCACCTACCGCTGTTCGGAGTGCGGCTGGAGCACCGTCCGCTGGGGCGGGCGGTGCGGGGAGTGCCAGGCCTGGGGCAGCGTCGCCGAGAGTCGCGCGCCGTCCGCGTCGGTCTCCGCAGCGACCCCGGTGCGCAGCGCCGTCCCGATCAGCGAGGTCGACGCCACCGCGACGGCGGGCATCCCGACCGGGATCGGCGAGCTCGACCGGGTGCTCGGCACCGGCCTGACCCCGGGCGCCGTGGTGCTGCTGGCCGGCGAGCCGGGGGTCGGCAAGTCCACGCTGCTGCTGGAGGTCGCCGCCCGCTGGGCCGGGGCCGGCCGCCCCACCCTGTACGTCACGGCGGAGGAGTCCGCCGCCCAGGTCCGCCAACGGGCGGAGCGGACCGGCTCGGTGACCGACGGCCTCTACCTTGCCGCCGAGTCCGACCTGGCCACCGTGCTGGGCCACATCGAGCAGTTGCGGCCGCAACTGCTGGTGCTCGACTCGGTCCAGACGGTCTCGCTGCCCACCGTCGATGGCGTGCCCGGCGGTGTCACCCAGGTTCGGGAGGTGACCGGGGCGCTGGTGCGGGTCGCCAAGCAGCTGGGCATGCCGGTGGTCCTGATCGGCCACGTCACCAAGGACGGCGCGGTCGCCGGCCCGCGCACCCTCGAGCACCTGGTCGATGTGGTGCTCTCCTTCGAGGGCGACCGGCACGGCGGCTTCCGGATGATCCGGGCTTCGAAGAACCGGTACGGCCCCGCCGACGAGGTCGGCTGCTTCGAGATGGACGCCACCGGCATCCGTGAGGTGTCCGACCCATCGGGGCTGTTCGTCTCCCGCCACGCCGAGCCGGTCGCCGGCACCTGCCTGGGGGTCTCCCTGGAGGGCCGGCGTCCCCTGCTCACCGAGGTGCAGGCGCTGGTGGTCCCCAGCAATGCGCCCGCGCCCCGGAGAGTCACCAACGGGATCGACGGGCCGCGGGTCGCGATGATCCTGGCCGTCCTGCAACGCAAGGCGGGGCTGAAGCTGCACACCCGCGAGGTGTATGTCTCGACCGTCGGCGGGGCCCGGGTGAGCGATCCGGCGACCGATCTGGCGGCCGCCATCGCGATCGCCTCGGCCTGCGCCGAGCGGGCCTTCGACCGCCCGATCATCGCCGTCGGGGAGGTCGGGTTGTCGGGGGAGCTGCGCCGTGTGCCGGGCACCGAGCGACGCCTCGCCGAGGCCGCCCGGCTCGGCTTCGAACTCGCCCTGGTCCCCTCCGGCAGCCGCGTCAAGATCGCCGGCATGCGGGTGGTGGAAGCGGCGACCCTGGCCGACGCGCTCGGAATGCTGCAACTGCGCCGCGAGGTGCAGCAGACCACCACGCGGCTCGACCCGGGGCATCGACACCTCGCCGCGGTCGAGTAGCGGCGCCTGCAGCCACCGGGCCTGCGGGCGCGTAGGCTGGCGCCCACACCGGAGAGGCAGCCAATGGAACGACCCACCCGCCAGCGCCTGCGGACCCAGCTGGCCCTGGTCAGCCCGGGCACCGATCTGCGTGACGGCCTTGAGCGGATCGTCAGCGGCCGGACCGGCGCCCTGATCGTGCTCGGCTCCACCGAGCAGGTCGACGCGCTGGTCACCGGCGGGTTCCGGATCGACGTACCGCTGACGGCCACCGCCCTGCGCGAGCTGGCGAAGCTCGACGGAGCCATCCTGCTCGACCCCACCCTCAGCCGGATCATCCACGCGGGCGCCCACCTGATGCCGGACGCCGCGCTGCCGACCGCCGAGACCGGCACCCGGCACCGCACCGCCGACCGGGTCGCCCGCCAGACCGGGGTGCCGGTGGTCACGGTGTCGGCGTCGATGTCGTCGATCGCGCTCTTCCTGGACGGCTACCGCCACCCGCTGCGGCGTCCCGAGCAGCTCCTGCCCCGGGCCGACCAGGCCCTGGCCACCCTGTCGCGCTACCGCGACCGGCTCACGGAGGCCGCCAGCCGGCTCACCTCGCTGGAGGTGCAGGACGCGGTCACCGTCGAGGACGTCACCGTCGTCGCCCGCCGGATCGAGCTCTGCCGCCGCCTCGGCGAGGAGGTCTCCGACCTCCTGGTCGAACTGGGCAGCGAGGGCCGGATGGTCGAGCTCCAGCTGCAGGAACTGCTGGCCGGGGTCGCCGAGACCGGCGATGCCCTGGCCCGCGATTACGGCACCGGCGAGTCCCGGCTGCGGCTGGACGGACTGGCCGGCCTGGCCAGTGACGACCTGCTGGACGCAACCCTGATCGCCCGCCAGATCGACCTGGTCCCCGGCCGGCTGGACGCCCGGCTGCCGGCCCGCGGGTATCGTCAGCTCGCCCAGATCGGGCGCCTGCCGTCCGGGGTGGCCGACCGGCTGGTGGCGCACTTCGGGTCGCTGCAGTCCCTGCTGGGAGCCTCGACCTCAGAGTTGATGGCGGTCGAGGGGGTCGACTACGGCGTCGTCCGGCTGGTGCGCGAGGGTCTCGCCCGGCTGACCGAGACCTCCTACGCGGAGCGCTTCGACCTGTCGGGGTGAGCGGCAGGCCGCCCACCCCCGGCCGGGGTCACTTCACCAGCTGCATGACCTGCTTGGCGCTGGCCTTCTCGAGCAGGACGGCGGTCGCCACGTAGGTGCCCGCCTTGAGCTTGCCCTTCACGATCTTGCAGCCCGACTTCGAGCGGCGCAGCGGCCACTCCACGGTGAACTCGTGGGCGGTCTCCGGCTTCAGGGTCACCTTCTCCTCCGGCAGCCACTTCGCGCAGTCGGCCGTGCTCCAGATCCGGTCGTCACCGGAGCGGACGGTCAGCGAATAGGTCTCCGGCGAGATGGTCAGGTCGCAGGCCTCGGTGCCGCCGTTGATCACGGAGAGGGTGAACGCCTGCTTGGTGCTGACCTTCACGCGCTGGAAGCCGGCGACCGTCAGCCTCATGGCGGCCGGGTCACAGGCCACCGGGCCGGCGGGCTTGGTCGGGCTGGGCGCCGCCGACGGTGAGGGTGAGGTGCTCGCCGGCGGCGTCACCGACGACCCCTGGCCGGCCGGGGCCGCCGATACCGGCGACTCCCGCGGCCAAGCGAGCCAGAACACCCCGAACGCGAGCAGGGCGGCGACCAGCAGAACCAGTCCCCGCCGGACCCAGTAGACCCGCGGCTCTTCCGGACCGACCGGACGGAGCAGAGAACCCATGTCAGGCAGGTTATGCGCAGCCGACCGGCGACGGAGGGACCCACGCCGGTTCCGGACGGGTCTGGCCGCGGCACTAAGGTGGCGGGCGTGCAGCGCCCAGCCGTAGTCAACGCGGTCCTCGCCTGGTACGCCGACCACGCCCGCGACCTGCCCTGGCGGGAGGCCGGGGTCACCGGGTGGGGGGTCATGGTGAGCGAGTTCATGCTGCAGCAGACGCCGGTGTCGCGGGTGGTCGAGCCCTGGCGGCAGTGGTTGGCCCGGTGGCCCACCCCGGCGGCGCTCGCAGCCGAGGAGCCCGGCGAAGCGGTCAGGGCGTGGGGCCGGCTGGGCTATCCGCGCCGCGCCCTGCGGCTGCACGACGCGGCCCGCCGGATCGTGGCCGACCACGCCGGCGAGGTGCCGTCCGACCTGCCCGCGCTGCGTGCCCTGCCCGGCGTCGGGGAGTACACCGCCGCGGCGATCGCCAGCTTCGCCCACCGCGGCCGCCACGTCGTGCTGGACACCAACGTGAGACGGGTGCTGTCGCGGCTGGAGGCCGGCCAGGCCGGGCCGTCGCCCTCGCTGACGGTCGCCGAGCGGGAACGCGCCGCCCGGTGGCTGCCGGAGTCTGCCGAGACGGCCGCAGCCTGGGCGGCGGCCTCGATGGAACTCGGCGCCCTGGTGTGCACCGCGGCGACGCCGCGCTGTGAATCCTGCCCGGTGGCGGGGCACTGCCGCTGGCTCGCCGCCGGACGGCCGGCTGGTCCTGCCGCCCGCCGCGTCCAGCGCTACGACGGCACCGATCGGCAGGCCCGAGGTCGGCTGCTCGACGTGCTGCGCCGGGCGGAGCCGGCCGTCGACCGCGGCACCCTGCTCGCGGCCTGGCCGGTCGATCAGGACCAGGCCGAACGGGCGCTGGAGTCACTGCTCGCCGACGGTCTGGGCCGGCTCACGGCGGACGGCTACACCCTGTAGGCCGGCGTGCACCAGCACCCCTGCGGCGGGAGTAGCCTGTCCGGGCGACAATGAGGAAAGCAGGAGTGAACGTGGGGTCGACGCGGTGATCGCCGGACGCTATGCCGGAGGGATCAGGCTGGCGGAGGTGGTGCGATCCGGGTTCACCGAGAGCGTCCACCGCGGCTCGGTGGTGGTGCTCGACGCGGCCGGGCAGCCGGTCCTGACGGCGGGCGACCCATCGGGAGCGGTGTTCCCCCGCTCGTCCAACAAGCTGATGCAGGCCACCGGCATGCTCACCGCCGGCTTCGAGCCGGCCGACTCCGAGGAGCTGGCTCTGGCGGCGGCCAGCCACCACGGCGAGCCGTTCCACACCGAGCGGGTGGCTGCGATGCTGGCCCGGACCGGGCTGGAGGCGACGGCCCTCGCCTGCCCGCCCGACCTGCCGTTCTCCGAGCCCGCCCGCACCGAGGTGCTGCGTTCGGGAGGTGGTCCCGAGCGGGTCTACATGAACTGCTCGGGCAAGCACGCCGCGATGCTGCTGACCTGCCGGGCTGCGGGCTGGCCGACGACCGGCTACACCGATCCCGCCCACCCGCTGCAGCAGGCGTTGACCGCGGCGGTCGAGCAGTTGTCCGGCGAGCAGGTGGCCGCCGTCGGGGTGGACGGCTGCGGCGCACCGGTGCTGGCGATCTCGCTCACCGGGTTGGCGCGCGCCTTCCTGCGGGGAGTGGAAGCAGCCCCGGGGACCGCGCCCCGCCGGGTCGCCGACGCGATGCGGACCCACCCCGAACTGGTGTCGGGCAGCGCCGGCCAGGACGCCCTGCTGATGCGGGCCGTCCCCGGCCTGTTGGCCAAGGGCGGTGCCGAGGGCGTCGCCGCGGTCGCAATCCCGGGAGTGGGGGCGGTGGCCCTCAAGATCGATGACGGCGGTGACCGGGCCCGCGGTCCGGTGCTGGCCGCTGCCCTGCGCACCCTCGGGGTGCCGAAGGAAGCGCTCGCCGGCCTGGTCGGCGACCCCATCCTGGGCGGCGGGCGTCCGGTGGGTGAGCTGCGCGCGGTCTGGCCCGGGAGTGGCGAACCCCGCACCGAGTAGCGTGGATCCCACTACGAGCCAGTGAGAGACGCCATGACGAACCCGTACGCCCGTCCCGAGCATCCCGACAGCCCGCAGCAGTGGGATTCGCCGCAGCAGCCCGGCCCGTCGACCGCGGGCGATGCCGGCCGACCCGACCCGTGGGCGGCGGGCTACAACCCCGCCGCGAACCAGTACGGGACCGGGCCGTCCAATTACTCGAACCCGACCGTCGGAATGCCGCAGCCGGCGCCCTCCCCCACCCGGCCGAACCTGCCGCCGACCGCGCAGCCCCAGCCGGCCCCCGTCTACGAGCAGCCGCCGCAGGGCTACTCCCCCTACGGCCAGCCGCAGGACACCGGCCCGCTGGTGCCGACCGGATACCCGGCGTCCGGCTATCCCGGTGCCGCCCCTGCCCTGCCCGAGCACCCCAACGCGGTAGCGACCCTCGTGCTCGGCGTGGTGGGCTTCCTCTTCCCGCTGACCTTCCCGATCGCCTGGTACCTGGGCGCCAAGGGCGCGAGGGAGACCCGGAACAATCCCGGCCGCTGGCGGTCCAGCCCGATGATGACCGTCGGCATGGTGCTGGGCATCGTCGGGACGGTCCTGATGCTGCTCGGTATCGCCGCCTTCACCCTGTTCGTCCTGTTCCTGGTGGCGGCTGCCTGAATCGGCGCGGTCACCAACCCGGACAAGCGAGAAGGGGCCCGGCACCTGTTGTTTGGTGCCGGGCCCCTTGTCGGGTGACTGTCAGCCGATCTGGCCGAGTTCGGCGGTCGGCGCGTCAGGCATGACGGCCTTGCTGACGCCCTGGAAGGTGAACGGGGCCTCCGAGCCTTCTTCAGCCACGTCCACGACCACGATCTCGCCGGGGTGGACCTCGCCGAACAGGATCTTCTCGGCCAGGCTGTCCTCGATGTCGCGCTGGATCGCCCGACGCAGCGGACGGGCTCCCAGCACCGGGTCGAAGCCACGCTTGGCGATCAGCGACTTGGCGGCCGGGGTCAGCTCGATGCCCATGTCGCGGTCGCGCAGTCGGGCCTCGATCTCGGCGACCATCAGGTCGACGATCCGCTCGATGTCCTCGGTGGAGAGCTGGTGGAAGACCACGATCTCGTCCACCCGGTTCAGGAACTCGGGACGGAAGTGCTGCTTCAGCTCGTCGGAGACCTTCGCCTTCATCTTCTCGTAGCTGCTCGCGGTGTCGCTGGCCTGGCTGAAGCCCAGGTTGACCGACTTCGAGATGTCGCGGGTGCCAAGGTTGGTGGTCATCACGATCACCGTGTTCTTGAAGTCCACGACCCTGCCCTGGGCGTCGGTCAGACGACCCTCGTCCAGGATCTGCAGCAGCGAGTTGAAGATGTCGGGGTGCGCCTTCTCGATCTCGTCGAAGAGCACCACGCTGAACGGCTTGCGCCGCACCTTCTCGGTGAGCTGGCCACCCTCCTCGTACCCGACATAGCCGGGCGGGGAGCCGAACATCCGGGAGGCGGTGTGCTTCTCGGAGTACTCGCTCATGTCGAGGGTGATCAGCGCGTCCTCGTCACCGAACAGGAACTCGGTCAGCGCCTTGGTCAGCTCGGTCTTTCCGACCCCGGAGGGGCCGGCGAAGATGAACGAGCCGCTGGGACGCTTGGGGTCCTTCAGCCCGGCGCGGGTACGGCGGATCGACCGCGACAGCGCCTTGACCGCGTCGTACTGGCCGATGTAGCGCTTGCCGATCTCCTCCTCCATCTTCAGCAGCCGGGCGGACTCCTCCTCGGTCAGCTTGAAGACAGGGATGCCGGTGGCGCTGGACAGCACCTCGGCGATCGCCTCTTCGTCCACTTCGGCCGGGACGTCCTGGTCGCCCACCTTCCAGGCCTCCTCCTTCTCGGAGCGGGCCAGCAGCAGCTTGCGCTCATCGTCGCGCAGCCGGGCAGCCAGTTCGAAGTCCTGGGCGTCGATGGCGGCTTCCTTGCGGAGCCGCACCTGGGCCAGCTGCTCATCGAACTCGCGCAGGTCCGGCGGAGCCGTCATGCGGCGGATCCGGAGCCGGGCACCCGCCTCGTCGATCAGGTCGATCGCCTTGTCGGGCAGGAAGCGGTCGGAGATGTACCGGTCGGCCATCTGGGCGGCGGCGGTCAACGCCCCGTCGGTGATGGTGATCCGGTGGTGCGCCTCGTAGCGGTCACGCAGGCCGCGCAGGATGTCGATCGTGAGCGCGATCGACGGCTCGGCGACCTGGATCGGCTGGAAGCGGCGCTCCAGGGCGGCGTCCTTCTCGATGTACTTGCGGTACTCGTCGAGGGTGGTCGCGCCGATGGTCTGCAGCTCACCCCGGGCCAGCATGGGCTTCAGGATGGACGCGGCATCGATGGCGCCCTCGGCGGCACCGGCGCCCACCAGGGTGTGGATCTCGTCGATGAACAGCACCACGTCGCCGCGGGTCTTGATCTCCTTGAGCACCTTCTTGAGGCGTTCCTCGAAGTCACCGCGGTACCGCGAGCCGGCCACCAGGGCGCCCAGGTCGAGGGTGTAGATCTGCTTGTCGCGCAGCGTCTCGGGGACGTCGCCGCGGACGATGGCCTGGGACAGGCCCTCCACCACGGCGGTCTTGCCGACGCCGGGCTCGCCGATCAGCACCGGGTTGTTCTTGGTGCGACGGCTCAGCACCGTCATCACCCGCTCGATCTCCTTCTCGCGCCCGATCACCGGGTCGAGCTTGTTCTCGCGGGCGGCCTGGGTCAGATTGCGGCCGAACTGGTCGAGGATCGTCGCGGCGGCCTGGGAACCGGAGCCGGTCTCGGGTGCACCGGAGGTGGCCGCCTCCTTGCCCTGGTAGCCGGACAGCAGCTGCAGCACGGTGTTGCGGACCCGGTTGAGGTCAGCGCCGAGCTTGATCAGCACCTGGGCGGCCACGCCCTCACCCTCGCGGATCAGACCGAGCAGGATGTGCTCCGTGCCGATGTAGGGGTGGTTGATCTGCAGCGCCTCGCGCATCGAGTACTCGAGCACCTTCTTCGCCCGGGGGGTGAAGGGGATATGGCCGGTCGGAGCCTGCTGGCCCTGGCCGATAATCTCCTCGACCTGCTCGCGAACCGCTTCCAGCGAGATTCCCATGGACTCCAGCGCCTTGGCGGCGACGCCCTCACCCTCGTGGATGAGGCCGAGCAGAAGATGTTCGGTACCGATGTAGTTGTGGTTGAGCATGCGCGCCTCGTCCTGAGCGAGGACGATGACTCGCCTGGCGCGGTCGGTGAACCGGTCGAACATGCGGGAACTCCTTAAATCCAGCCCTGCCGGACGCCCCACCGACGGCCACAGCGACCCCCGAAGGACGTACTCAGTCTAGTCAACGGTGGTGGGGGGCCCGGAGTTCCCGTGTTCGCCCCCGGCTCAATCGAGCCGGGAGCGGGGCGATCAGCCGTGCGCGTTCTCGTACGCCTCGCGGACCTCGCTGGAGACCCGGCCGCGGCTGGAGACGTTCATCCCCTGGGAGAGTGCCCAGGCGCGGATCTCGGTGGCGGTGGCGCCCCCGGAGGAACGGCGCCGGGTCGAGGAGCGGCGGCCCGTGGAAACCTTGCGGGCGGCGGCGATGTACGGGGCGAGCGCCTCTTCCAGGGCGGTCCGGTTCGCGTCGGACAGGTCGATCTCGTAGGTGGCCCCGGCATAGCCGAAGGTGACGGTACTGTCCGCCTTGGATTCGTCCAGATCGTCGGTGAGCACGATCTCCACCCGTTGAGCCATGGGCCCGTCCTTTCACGAAAAACAATGTCGGGTTCCACATTCTTCGGAACTCCATCTCCAAGCGTATACCCGAACTCAAACCATCGTAAAAACGAAGTCTGAGGTAAGGCTCGAGTGAGCACCGGCGAGGTGGGTCCTTATCGCCGGCCAACAATCCGGGCCGGTTACGCGGCACCGCCCGGCGGGTGGTCCCGGCGGGCGGTGCGGTGCGCTGGTGCGGTGAGCGGCCTCATCGACGGGGCCACCGCCTGGGGATCAGGCCTGGCGCCGACGATCCTCGATCTCGACCGGGGCGGTGATCGCCTTGAGGTCGACCACCGTGGGCAGGTTCTCCTCGCTCCACAAGACGATCTCCCGGCTCGACACGGCGCCGGCCACCCGGCGCGGCAGGGCCAGCACCTCGGCGTTGTTGAGCTCGTTCAGCCGGGCCAACTCCAGGCGAAGTCCGGCGTTGTCACCCCGGAGCCGCGCGAGCTCCTGGTTGAGCCGTCCGACTTCGGCGCGAGCAGTGGTGGCGCGGCTTCGCAGCTCCTGGTTGCGCTGCTGGAGGATCCGCAGCAGCCGCACATGCTGCTCCCGCTCCGCACGAAGCTTCTCGCCGTGGCTGCGCAGTTCGGCGGTCGAGCGCTGCTCGAAATCGATCCGCTGCTGCCTGACCTCGCGCCAGGCGAGCAGGCAGGCGGTGATCCCGCCGAGGAAGGCGACGACGGCACCGGCGCGGGTCAGCCAGATGTCGCCGGTCAGCAAGGCGGCGGCCAGGACCAGGGTGACTGCCAATGTCAGCCAGGAATAGCGCCCGAAGGCGGAACGTCCGGTACGGCGGACAGCGGGGGAAGCGCTCACGAGGGCAAGCCTAACTCTGGGCATCCGCTTGCGAGGGGTCCTCGTCCGGCGTGGCGGATTGATCGTCCGGCGGCGGATTTGGTATTTCACATGCACGTTCCAGCATTCGGCCGGCGATCGCCAGCCCGATAGCGGCCAGCATGGACGCCAGCGCGCCGATAATCCGCTCCCGCGGAAGTTGCGCCTCCAGGTGCGGAACTGTGTGAGCCGCTATGCCGGCGTAGGCCCCGGCGAGCGCGGCTCCGGCGATCAGCGCGGTCTTTCCCAGCGCGAGCAGCGCTACCGCGACGCTCGGCTGCAACTGTTCGCGGCGGCGGTGCACGGTGACGTGCGTCGTCCAGGCCTGCCAGCCCACCGCTGCCGCCAGGACGGCCAGGGTGCCGGCCGCCAGCAGCGGCGGGATCGGAAGCGGTTGGTGCAGCCGGTCGAGGGCGAAGAAGAGTCCGAATCCCACCGCGGCGCCGGCCAGTACCGCCAGCGCGATCGCGCGCCAGCCGGTCGGCCGAACCGTCGGGGAGGGAGCGGACGGGCTCATCACAACTCGACGACCAGGTCGTCGCGCCGGCGCACCCCCGACGTGTCGAGGGTCGCCACGAGGTCGGCGACCCGCCCGTGCCCGACCAGCTCGGCGGCTGGGTCGATCTCCAGCCAGGGCACCAGCACGAAGGCCCGCTCATGGGCCCGGGGGTGCGGCAGGACGAGGGTCTCGTTGTTGATCACCCGGTCGCCGACCGCGATCAGGTCGATGTCGATGGTGCGCGGACCGTACCTCACCGTCCGGATCCGGTCGAAGCCGTCCTCGATGGCGTGGGCCCGCTCCAGCATCACGGTCGACGCCAGACTGGACTCGGCCTGAACGACGATGTTGAGGAACTGCGGCTGGTCGAGAAGCTCCACCGGGTCGGTCTCGTAGACCGACGAGATGGCGGTGACCCGCATCCCCGGGGTCGCGTTGAGCAGCGTGACGGCCCCCTGCAGGTACTCCAGCCGGTCACCGAGGTTGGAGCCCAGCGAGTACGTGACGAGCCGCAGCGGGGTCATCCCCGACAGCGTGTCGACGTCGAAGTCGATGATGCTCATCGCGAGCTCCTGGTCACCTCGACGGCAACGTCGCGGACGTGCACCGACAGCGGCGCCTCCGGCTTGTGGACCGTCACGGTCGCGGTGGTGATGACCGGGTGGGACAGGCAGGCGGCCGCGATCCGCTCCGCCAGCGTCTCGATCAGGTCGACCGACTCGGCCTGGATGATGCGCGCCACCTGGTCGGCCAGTTCTGAGTAGTCGACGGTGGTGGCGAGGTCGTCGACCAGGCGCCGCCGGTCTATGACACAGTCCAGGTCGACCACAAAGGGTTGGTCGCTGAACTTCTCCCCGGTGTAGACGCCGTGGCGCCCCACCACCTCGATACCGGTCAGCCTGATGCGATCGCCCACTGGCCACCTCCTCGTCGAACTGACACTACCTGACCCGTGGCCGCCGCGTACGCTGCGTTTCCCGGAGCCGTTCCACCACCGCGATAGCGTCCCGGTGAGCGCGGACGGTGTGCGTCCGGACACCCCAGATCTGGCGCTCGGCAAGCAGGGCGGTCAGCGCGATCGTGGCGGCGTCGCGCTCCTTCGGGGGCCGCAGGCCGGCGTCGTCGACCAGCAACTCGCCGAGGAAGCGCTTGCGGGAGGAGCCGACCAGGACGGGCAGGCCGAGTTCCTCGATCTCTTCCAACCGGGACAGCAGCGACCAGTTGTGCTCGGCCGTCTTGGCGAAGCCCAGACCCGGGTCGAGGATGAGTCGCTCGGGCGCGATCCCGGCGTCCAGCGCCGCGTCACGGCGGGCCGCAAGTTCGGCTGTGACGTCCGCAACCACGTCGCCGTAGGTGGCCAGGTCCTGCATCACCGAGGAATGGCCCCGCCAGTGCATGGCGACGTACCAGGTGCCGAGGCGGGCCACCGTCGGCAACATCGCCGGGTCGGCCAGCCCGCCGGAGACGTCGTTGACCACGACCGCGCCGGCCTCGGCGGCGGCGGTGGCGACCTCCGCCCGCATGGTGTCGACCGAGACGACGGCGCCGGCCTCGGCCAACGCCTTGATCACCGGCACGACCCGCTCGAGTTCGACCTCGACCGGCGCCCGGGCGGCACCCGGACGCGTCGACTCGCCCCCGACATCGACCAGGTCGGCACCCTGCTCAAGCAGCGCCAGGCCGTGCGCGATCGCGGCCTCGGGGGCAAGGTGTTCCCCGCCGTCGGAGAACGAGTCCGGGGTCACGTTGAGGATCCCCATCACCAGGGTCCGTCCGGGCTGCGGTAGCGGGCTCACGGCAGGAGCCTAACCACCGGTGGCGCCGGGCCGGGCAATGACCAGTTGCGTGGATCGGCTCTGCGCAGGCCCAAGAGGTGCC
>JAEZHJ010000137.1 GCA_023436925.1 Actinomycetes bacterium | reverse complement strand
TGGACGCCCCTGACCTGGACGCCGGCCGCTCGGTGTGGCGCGACTGCGAGCTCCACGGCTCCCGGCTGGGGTCGTTCGGCCTGTTCGGCGCCGAGCTGACCGGGGTGCGGTTCGTCGGCTGCAAGATCAGCTACCTCGGGCTGCAGGACGCCTCGCTGAGCGACGTCAGCTTCGAGGACTGCCAGCTCGACGAGATCGATGCGGGCGGCGCCGAACTGCGCCGCGTCCGGTTCGTCGACACCTCGATCGGCGAGCTGCGGCTGCCGGGCGCGATGTTGCAGCACGTCGACCTGCGCTCGGCCCGGCTGGGTGCGGTCGCCCCGGTCACTGCCTTGTCGGGGGCGACGCTGAGCGCCGCCGGCCTGCTCGACCTGGCTCCCCAGCTGGCCGCCGGGCTGGGCATCGACATCGACTGATCCGGTGGCCGGGGAGCGCACCGTGCCCCCGCGGTGGGAAAGCTACCCAGTCCCGCGCGACCCGTGGGTGACCGTGCCGGTCGCTACAGTCCTTCCGCCCCGATCGGAAGGACGTCATGAGCCCCACCCTGCGCCACCTCGCCACCGCGAGTGTGGCAGCCCTCGCCCTGCTGACCGCCTGCTCCGGCGCCCCCGCCACCACTCCGCCACCCAGCGCACCGCCGTCCCAGCCGACTGCGACCCCGACGGCCGAGCCGACACCCACGCCGAGCGCGGGTCCCGGGGCGCAGAACTGGTTCGGCCAGGTGCCGACCGACGATCGCGGCTGCCCGGTCACGACCGACGCCGAGGACGAGTACCTGGTCGCCGAGCCCTCGGTGATCGGTGTGGACGGCCTGCCGGACGGACTGTGCCTGTACGACAGCAAGTACTACGACAGCTTCGCGATCCTGCCGGTGCAGCCGTCGCCGGACTTCCCGCAGCAGGTGCGGGCGTGGCTGGAGCCGCAGGGCTGGTCCTTCTTCGACCCCGAACCGGGTGAGTTCTCCTATGCCTCGGTCAACAAGGCACCGGAGCAGGTGCAGGACCTCTACCCGTTCGACGGCTCCATCGACGGCGCCATCGTGGCGGTCGACGCCGTCTCGGCCGAGCACCTCGACAGTCGTGGCGCGCTGAGCCTGCTGCGCGACACCTTCGGCGCCATTGAGCCGGGCGACCCGGTCTACTTCGCCGCGATCTGGTGGTGAGGCGGGCGGCTCAGCGCTTGCGGGCCGTCCCCAGCATGTCGCGCAGCACCTGGCCGCCGGTCCGCAGCAGCTGGTCACGGAAGGTGGCCGACCCCAGGGTCTTCTCCATCCACGACTTCTCCTGCCGCCGCGACGAGCTGGAGCGGCTCTGGCTGCGGGCGGGTGCCTCGCGGCGCTGCTGCCGCTCCCACTCGGCCGCCTCGGCCTTGCGCTGGGCGTCGTACGCCTTCTCCTCCGCCTCCCGGCGGGCCGCCTCGATCCCGGCCTGCAGCTTCGCGGTGAGCACCTCGTAGGCCGACTGCCGGTCGATCTCCTGGCCGTAGCGGGCCTGCATCGCAGACTGCGCGATCCCGGCGGCCATCCACTCCGGGTTCATCGGCTCCATCAGGGCCTGCGGGGCCAGGATCCGGGTCCAGGCGACCGGGGTGGGCGCGCCGTCGGGGTTGAGGACGGTGACGATCGCCTCGCCGATTCCCAGCGCCTGCAGCACCTCGGTCAGGTCGTAGGCCGACTTCGGGTAGGTCTGCACGGTCGACCGCAGCGCCTTGGCGTCGTTGGGGGTGTGCGCCCGCAGCTGGTGCTGCACCCGCGAGCCGAGCTGGGCCAGCACCTCCTCGGGGACATCCTTCGGGGTCTGGGTGACGAAGAACACCCCGACCCCCTTCGACCGGATCAGGCGGACGGTCTGCGCGATGGCGTTGAGGAAGGCGGGGGAGGCGCCGTTGAAGAGCAGGTGCGCCTCGTCGAAGAAGAAGACCAGCTTCGGCCGGTCCAAATCGCCCACCTCCGGCAGTTCGCTGAACAGGTCGGCCAGCAGCCACATCAGGAAGGTGGAGAAGATCGCCGGACGGTCGTGCAGGTTGGGCAGCTCCAGCAGCGAGATCACGCCGCGACCGTCCGGGGTGACCCGGATCAGGTCGGCGGTGTTGAACTCCGGCTCCCCGAAGAACTGGCCGGCGCCCTGCGCCTCCAGCGTGATGATGTTGCGCAGGATGACCCCGACGGTGGCGCTGGACACCCCGCCGATGGTCTTCAGCTCGGCCTTGCCCTCGTCGGAGGTGAGGTAGTTCAGGACGGCGCGCAGGTCCTCCAGGTCGAGCAGCGCCAGCCCGTTGGTGTCGGCGTAGTGGAAGACCAGGCCGAGGGTGGACTCCTGGGTGGCGTTCAGGCCGAGCACCTTGCTGAGCAGGATCGGCCCGAACGAGGACACGGTGGCCCGCAGCGGGACGCCCAACCCCTGGCCGCCGAGGGCGTAGAACTCGACCGGGGCCGCCTGGGGCTGCCAGTCCTGGCCGATCTTCGCGGTCCGGGCGAGCAGCTTCTCGTTCGGCTCGCCCGGCAGCGCGATGCCCGACAGGTCACCCTTGATGTCGGCGGCGAAGACGGCGACGCCGGCGGCGGAGATCTGCTCGGCGAGCAGCTGCAGCGTCCGGGTCTTGCCGGTGCCGGTCGCGCCGGCGATCAGGCCGTGCCGGTTCAGCATCGACAGGGAGATCCGCACCCGGGCGTCCTTGACCGGGGTGCCGTCCTCCATCAGCACGCCGAGGTCAACGGCCGGCTCGTCGAAGGTGTAGCCCTCGATCACCCGCTGCGTCCACTCCGAGCGCGGCGCGGCCGACGCCGCCGGGGCTACCGGAGCCGGCGCCGCAGGCGGTGGGGCGGTGGTGGCGGGCGGGGTGTAGCCGGCGGACGCGTCCGGGCTGGCCTGAGCCGGAGGATCGGACGGGAGCGGGCCGGGTGAAACGGGCGGCTGCGTCATGGCTGGAAGCCTGCCACAACGCCTGCGGCATCGCACCACCCAGATTCCGGCGGCGTCCGCGCACGGCGCAACCGGAATCGCGCCCGGCAACCTCAGCCCGGCGCCGGTCGGTCAGGCGTCCTCGGGCCGGACCGGCGGGTCGACCGGCGGCACGTCGATCACCGTCGGCTCGTAGAGGTCGGCCTCGCTCGGGGTCGCGGGTGAGGCCGGGGACCCCGGCGAGTCCGGGGAGTCGGGGGTGTCGAGCTTGTCGGACAACTCTTCGGCGACGCCCGGAACGGGCACGGGCTGCTGGAACGGGGGCTGGGTCATGGGCCGAGCCTGCCACAGCGTCGCGTCCCACCCAAGGGAAGGAGGCCCCCGTCCGGCCGCGCGGGCAGAACTGCCCCTACCGGGCCGGTCGGGGTACCCTAGGCCCCAGACAGGGGAGCGCCGCGGGGCGCTGAGAGTGCGGCAACGCAGACCCTCGAACCTGATCCGGCTAGCACCGGCGTAGGGAGTCGGGCATCTCCTCGGCCATCGCCGAGCCCTCCAGACAGGAGGACCCATGATTCGAACCAGGGTCGCCGCCCTCGCGGCGGCACTCAGTGTGCTGGTCGCCGGCTGCGGCAGCCAGCCGGGCGGGCCGGCCACCGCGACCGCCCCGACCGAGAGCAACCGGCTGACCGTGCTGACCCACGACAGCTTCTACCTGCCCGACGAACTGCTCGCCGAGTTCGAGCAGAGCAGCGGCTACGACGTCGAGTACGTCGCCCCGGGCGACGGTGGCACGCTGGTCAACCAGCTCATCCTGACCAAGGACGCCCCGCTGGGGGACGTCGTGTTCGGGATCGACACCACCTTCGCCGGACGGGCCGTCGGGGCCGGGGTGCTGGCGCCGTACACCTCGGCGGCGCTGCCGTCCGAGGCCGCCGAGCTCGCCGAGGACGGCGCCGGGGTGCTGACCCCGATCGACTACGGCGACGTGTGCCTGAACGCCGACCTGGCCTGGTTCAAGGCCAAGGGCCTCGACCTGCCGCAGAGCTTCGATGACCTGACCAAGCCGGAGTACGCCGACCTGCTGGTCGTGTCCAACCCCGCCTCATCCACTCCCGGGTTGTCCTTCCTGGTCGCCACCATCGCCGCCGAGGGCGAGGACTACCTGGCCTACTGGCAGCGCCTGAAGGACAACGGGGTGAAGGTGGTGCCGGGCTGGACCGAGGCCTACACCGTGGAGTTCTCCGGCTCGGCCGGGCAGGGCTCGCGTCCGCTGGTGCTGTCCTATGCCAGCTCCCCGGCCTCCGAACTGGACGACGCCGGCCGGCCGCGCACCGCGAACCTGCCCCGGACCTGCCTGCGGCAGGTGGAGTACGCCGGAGTGGTGGCCGGGGCGCAGAACGAGGTCGGCGCCCGCGCCTTCATCGACTGGCTGCTGAGCCCGGCCGTCCAGGAGCAGATCCCGACCAGCATGTGGATGTACCCGGTCGACTCCGAAGTCGAGTTGCCCGAGGCCTGGGCACAGTTCGGCACCTCGGTCGAGGAGGCCTGGCATGTCCCCGCGGAGACCATCGCCGCGAATCGCGACACCTGGATCCGCGACTGGACGGCTACGGTCATCGGGTGAGCCAGGCTGTCCTGCCCGCCGGCCCGGAGCCGGCCGCCAGACCGGGGCGGCGTGCCGCCCTGGGCGGTCCGCCGTGGGTGTGGTGGCTGGTCGCCGCGGTTCCGGTCGCCTTCCTGGCCGTGTTCTTCGCCTGGCCGGTCGCCGCCCTGGTTGCCCGCGGCTTCGTGGACGAGGCCGGCCGGCCCACCCTCGCCGGGGTGCAGGCCGTCCTGTCCGCGCCCCGGACCTGGCGGATCGTCGGCCAGACCCTGGCCCAGGCCGCCGCCGGCACCGTGGTCGCGGTGCTGATGGGCGTGCCGGGCGCCTTCGTGCTGTACCGGCGGCGCTTCCCCGGCCGCCGGCTGCTGCGGGCCCTGGTGGCGGTGCCGTTCGTGCTGCCCACCGTGGTGGTCGGAGTGGCCTTCAGCTCGCTGCTCGCGCCCACCGGGCCGCTGGGTTGGCTGGGCTGGCAGGAGTCCTTTCCCGGGATCGTCGCCGCCCTGGTGTTCTTCAACTACTCGGTGGTGGTGCGGACGGTCGGCACGCTGTGGGCGCGGCTCGACCCGCGGGCCGAGGACGCCGCTCGCACCCTCGGGGCGTCCCGCGTCCGTGTCTTCACCACCGTCACGCTGCCCGCCCTGGCGCCGGCGATCGCTTCCGGTGCCGCGCTCACCTTCCTGTTCTGTGCCACCGCCTTCGGGGTGGTGCTCGTGATGGGCGGGGCGACCTGGGGGACCATCGAGACCGAGATCTGGTACCAGACCACCCAGCTGCTGGATCTGCCGGCCGCCGCTGCGCTCTCCATCCTGCAGCTGGGCGTGGTCACCGCCTGCCTGGTCGCCGCCAACCGGGCCCGGGCCAGCTCGGAGCGGGCGCTGAAGCTGCTCGGACGGCCGGGCGACACCCCGCTGCGGGCCTGCGACTGGCCGGCCGTCGCGGTCACCGCTGTCGTCGTCCTCGGCCTGCTGGTCACCCCGATCGCCCATCTGGTCGTCCGCTCCTTCGTCACCCCCGAGGGGATCGGCTGGGGCAACTACGCCCGGCTGGCCGGACGGGCCGAGGGCACCACGGTGAGCGTGTGGCAGGCGCTGCTCAACTCGCTGGGGACGGCGACCGCCGCCACCCTTGTCGCTATCGGCCTCGGCCTGGCGGTGAGCTACGTGCTGTCCCGCCGGGCCGCCTCGCCGGGCGGACGGTGGCTGCTGAACCTGGCCGACTCGGTGTTCATGCTGCCCCTGGGGGTGTCGGCGGTGACGGTCGGCTTCGGCTTCCTGATCACCTTGAACCGGCCACCGCTGGATCTGCGCTCGTCGTGGTTCCTGATCCCGATCGCGCAGGCGCTGGTCGCGCTGCCGCTGGTGGTGCGCACCCTGCTGCCCACGCTGCGCGCTATCGACCCGAGGCTGCACGAAGCCGCCGCCACCCTGGGTGCCGGGCCGCGGCGGATCGCGCTCACCGTCGACCTTCCGTTCGCGCTGCGCGGGCTGGGGCTGGCGCTCGGCTTCGCCTTCGCCACCTCCCTGGGCGAGTTCGGCGCCACCTCCTTCCTGGCCCGGCCGGACCGGCCGACCCTGCCGGTGGTGGTGTACCGCCTGATCTCGCGTCCGGGGGCGGAGAACTTCGG
>JAEZHJ010000126.1 GCA_023436925.1 Actinomycetes bacterium | reverse complement strand
GTCCAGCCGGGTGGTCACCAACTCCGCCTCCACCCCGAGCGGACGCAGCGCCAGCCAGCTGGTGTCCAGCCGGTCCAGCAGGTCGCGCCAGGTGGTCGCGACTCCGGCGCCGAGGGTGTCGACCAGGGTGTGCCACTGGCCGGCCCGGTCGGACGGCAGCAGCAGCTCGTCGCCGCCGGGGAGCTGGTGGACAGCGGGCGGCGCGGGGGTGAGGGCGAGCCGGTGGCGGGCAAGTTCGGCGTCCAGCGGGCGGCCCGACTTGCGGAACAGGTCCCGCCAGGCCGCGGGCAGGGTCACTGTCGTGTCATCGGCGTCGACCCGGCTGGGTAGCAGGTCGTGCGGTCCCTCGGCCTGGTCGAGGATCACCACGCGGTGGCCGACCCGCGCCAGGCGTGCGGCTGCGGCCATCCCGGTCAGGGTGGCGCCCAGGACGACGATCATGGCCGGTCGGCCGTCAGGCGCCGGCGGAGCGCGGCCCAACCGCGGCTGATCTGGTTGAGCAGGATGGCGGCCAGGATCACGGTGGCGACCAGGAGGACGGCAGCGATCACCGCCGCCGCGACGGGGAAGGCGAGTGCGAGGCTGGTGACCCCGACCGCCGCGACGTCTTCGGTGACCGAGAGCCCGACATTGGAGACCGGCTCCGGCGAGCTGTTCGCGGCCAGCCGCAGGCCCGCCTTCACCAGATGACTGAGCAGGGCCGTCACACCGCCGACCGCGGCGAGGGTCACCGCCGGCAGCTCCCCGCTGGCGCCGGCGATGAGGGCGCCGATCGTGGCGCCGGCGATCGGCCGGATGACGGTGGAGACCGCGTCCCACAGGGTGTCGAGGTAGGGGATCTTGTCGGCGATGAACTCGACCACGGCGAGGATCGCCATCACGATCAGGACGTCGGTGCGCTGCAGGCCCGCGGGAACCGCCTCGACCCCGGCGAACCGGCCCAGCAGGCCCAGCACCAGCACGGTGGCGTAGGCGTTGAGGCCGCTCGCCCAGCCGCTGGCGAAGGTCAGCGCGAACAGGTCCATGGCGCCAAGGGTACGCGGGAGGTGTGGCTCATCCCGGGCGGTGCCCGATGAGCAGTTCCGCCAGGGTGATCGCCCGCCTGCCGGTCAGGTCGGCGACCTGCGTCCGGCAGGAGAACCCGTCGGCCAGGACGGTGGCCCCGGGCCGCTCCCGCAGGGCCGGCAGCAGCTGGTCCTCGGCGACTGCCACACTCACCTCGTAATGGCCGCGTTCGACGCCGAAGTTCCCCGCCAGGCCGCAGCAGCCGCCCAGCGTGGTGACCTCGGCGCCGGTGCGCTCCAGCAGCGCGGCGTCAGGCTGCCAGCCCAGCACGGCGGCGTGGTGGCAGTGCGGCTGCACGACGACCGATGCCCCGGCCAGGTCGGGCGGCTCCCAGCCCGGGGTCTCCAGCAACAGTTCAGCCAGCGTCCGGGTGGCCCCGGCGACCACCGCGACCCGGGGGTCGTCCACCAGGTCGGCGGCATCGGAACGCCAGACCGCCAGGCAGGACGGCTCGACGCCCAGAATGGGGATCCCGGCGGCAGCATGGGGGTGCAGGACGTCGAGGGCGGACCGCAGCCGGGCCGCCGCCTGGTCGCGCTGCCCGGTGCTGATCCAGGTCAGGCCGCAGCAGGCGGGCTCGTCGATCACCTGCGGCGCCCAGCCGGCCGAGACCAGCACCTGGACCACGGCGGGCAGGTGGCTTCCGGCGAAGGAGTCGCTGAAGGAGTCGAGCCACAGTGCGACAGGCCGTCCCGGGTGCTCGGCGACCCTCAGCGTGCGACGCGCCGCCGGGGCGAACCTGGGCAGGGACCGGCGCTGGTCGATCCCGGCCAGCCAGCGGGCCGCGTGGGTCAGGCCCGGCGTGGCCAGGACGACGTTCACCAGCGCGGCACCGGCGCGGCTGGCGGCCGCGAGCCTGGCCCAGCGGGGCAGCGCGCCGAGCGCGTAGTGGGAGCGGGGCCGCAGCCGACCCCGCCAGCGCTCGTCCAGCACCCGCGACTTGTAGTCGGCCAGGTCCACCCCGGTGGGGCAGTCGCGGGCGCAACCCTTGCAGGCCAGGCACAGGTCGAGCGCCTCGGCGACCTCGGGGGCGGCGAACCCGCCGGGCAGGGCGCCGGTCAGCATCGACTGCAGGACGCGGGCCCGGCCCCGGGTGGAGTCCTTCTCCTCGCCGGTGGCACGGTAGGAGGGGCACATGATGTCGCCGGCGGCCGGGTGGTGGCTGACGCAGCGCCCGACCCCGGAACAGCGGTGGGCCCCGGCGCTGAGCTCGGGATGGGCGAGCACGAGCGGCGCGGTCGCCAGCCCGGCGGTGCGCAGGTCTTCATCCAGCGGGGCGGGGTCGACCAGCACGCCGGGGTTGAGCAGGTTGTCGGGGTCGAAGAGCTGCTTCACCGCGGCGAACAGTCCGAGCGCGGCGGGGGAGTACATCAGCGGCAGCAGTTCCGAGCGCGCCCGGCCGTCGCCGTGCTCGCCCGACATCGACCCCTGGTGGTCGGCGACCAGCCGGGCGGCGTCGGTCAGGAAGGCGCGCAGCGTGGCCGCCCCGTCCGGCCGATCGAGCGGGAAGTCGATCCGGGCGTGGACGCAGCCCTCGCCGAAGTGGCCGTAGGGCACCGCGTGCAGCCCGTGGTCGGTGAGGAGGTCGTCGAAGGCGCGCAGGTAGGCCCCGAGCCGGGCCGGCGGGACGGCCGCGTCCTCCCAGCCCGGATACGCGGGCCGGGGCAGCGAGGTCTCGGCCAGCCCGGCTCCGTCGGCGCGGATCCGCCACAGCGCCGCCACCTCGTCGGGATCGGTCACCACCCGGCCGTCCAGCGCGCCCGCGGCGGCCAGCAGGGCAGCCGCCCGGTCGGCCACCTCTGCGGCGTCCTCACCGGCCAGTTCGGCCAGCACCCAGCCGTCGCCGGCCGGCAGCGGTGGCGGCGCGCCGGTCCCCGGGCGGCGGGCGGCGGCGTCCACGATCCGCCGGTCGAGGCCTTCCAGGGCGACCGGACGGTGGGCGAGCAGGCCCACCACGGCATCGGCGGCCTCGGCCATCGACGGGTAGCCGAGCGCGACCAGCCGGGTGTGGGCCGGATCCCGGACCAGCCGGACGACGGCGCCGGTCACCACCGCCAGCGTCCCCTCGGTGCCGGCCAGGAAGCTGGTGACGTCGAAACCCCGCTCGGGCAGCAGGTGCTCCAGGCTGTAGCCGGAGACCTGCCGGGAGAACCGGCCGAACTCGGTCCGGATCACGCCGAGATTGGCCATCACGAGCGAGTGCAGCCGCCGCAGGGTGGGGGAGTCACTGGCCCGCAGGTCGGTCCGTGAGTCGAGGGTGAGCCGTTCCCCGGTGCCGGTGACCACGTCGAGGGCGACCAGGTTGTCGGCGGTCCGTCCGTAGCCCAGCGCCCGTGGCCCGCACGCGTTGTTGCCGATCATCCCGCCGATCGTGCAACGGCTGTGGGTGGACGGGTCGGGGCCGAACCGCAGGCCGTGCGGTCGGGCGTGCTGCTGCAGCGCGGCCAGCACGACACCGGGTTCGACGGTCGCGGTGGCGGCGTCCGGGTCGATCGTCGAGACCCGGCGCAACCGACGCGCGGTGTCAACCACCAGGCCCGGGCCGACCGCGTTGCCTGCGCACGATGTGCCCGCCCCGCGCATCGTCAGCGGCAGGCCCCGCTCGCGGGCGAGGTCGACCAGCCCGGCCAGTTCGGCGGCCGTGGCGGGGTGCGCGACCGCCTGGGGCGTGACCCGGTACAGCGAGGCGTCGTAGGAGTACAGGGCGCGGGTCAGCGCGGTGGTGTCGAGCCGGGGACCGCTGGCCATGGCCACACTCTGCCAGTTGCGGCCGGATCGTGACCGCAACGTCGGCCGGCAATCATTCCTGGGGGTGGACCGGCGCCGGTTCGTGAGCCGAGGATTGGCCTGCGCGGTCCGCGCGGGCCGGGGGAGGGGGCGGGGCATGCTCAAGCGGTTCTCGATCAGCCCGGAGGATGTCGTCGACGTGTTCGTCTACGTCGTGGTGCTCAACCTCGCCGCGGAGTACGTGCCCGCGGTGATCACCGAGACCTTCACCCTGTCGCTGCTGACCGCCGTGGTGCTCAAGGCCACCCTGGAGGTGGTGGTGGCGCTGAAGAACCGCGCCAAGCGACGCTTCCGGGCCGCGACGGGGGCGCTCGGCAAGGCGGTCGCCCTGGTGCTGCTGTGGCTGCTCCTGGTGAGCAGCAAGTTCGTGGTTATCGAGCTGACCGCCTGGATCTTCGCCGGGCAGGTCAAGCTCGGCGGGTTCTGGGCGGTGACCGGGCTGCTGTTCGTGCTGCTGCTGGCCCGGTCCGGCGTCCGGTGGCTGCTGGCGGATCCCGCCCCAGGGTCGGCTGCCGTTGGCGCTGTGCCGTGAGCCAAACGCACCCCGTTCGAGACTGTGTGCCGGGGGACATGAGACGCCATGCGTCGACCGCTCCGCCTCGTGGCTGCCCGCACGTCTCACACACTCCCGCTCCTGGGCGAGTCCGTCGCCTCTCAGGTACTGACCGGAGCAGCGACGGCCAGAACCCGAGCGCCAAGCCTCAGTGAGCGCGGCAGACGCGCGCATGTTCGACTTCGACGCCAGAATGCTGGCGTGACCAACGGCCTCGCGGAGTACCGCGTCTTCCTGGATGCTGCGCGAAGACTGCAGCACACCGTCGAGGTCGCCGCAAAGGTCCCCCTGCCAGAGGGTCCCTCGGTGAACGAGGTCCGCATGGTCGTTGCCGAGGTGCTGTCGGCGGGCTGGCGTCTTGCTGAGGTCGAACCGATCA
>JAEZHJ010000091.1 GCA_023436925.1 Actinomycetes bacterium | reverse complement strand
CGGCTGGCCGATCTGGCGGTGTGGTGCGAACTGGACCCCGTCCGGCGGCGCGAACTGGCGATCGCCCGGGACGGGGAGCGGTTCGCGGTCCACTGGGACCAGTGGGCCGCGCAGGAGGCCGCCCACTGGGCAGCGAACCAGCCGTGGACGCTGGCAGATCTGGTGGTCAGCCCGGTTTCCCAACACTGACCGCTCTGCTCCACAATGGCAGTGGCCCCTGGCCGTGCCTCCGTAGCTCAGTTGGTAGAGCGTCTCCCTTGTAAAGAGAATGTCGCGGGTTCGAATCCTGTCGGAGGCTCCGAACTCACAGGCCCATCAGGTCGGCGATGCTGTTCAGCTGCACCTGCGCCAACTGCTCGACCAGCGGCGCAACCTCCGGTCCGAACTGTTCGAAGATCTCGGCACTGATCATCCCGAGCAGACTGGTCCAGCCGAGGAAGCCCACCGCGACCACCTCCGCGGAGGCCTTCACCCCGTACTGCTCCGACACCGCCTCGAGCATCGGGCGCAGCGCGTCCGGGATCTCCTCCAACCCGGCGGCCGGTCCCACCCTGGGATGCAGCCGTCCGGCGGCCACCGCCTCGATCAGCACCGAGGAGTGCCGCAACAGCACGCGGGCCCCGGGCGGGCTGGTCTCCTGCTGGGGGGCGTTGTAGCCGGGCACCGGGCCGCCGTACAGCAGACCCCAGGCCGACGGCCGGGCCAGCGCCCACGCCCGCATCGCGCCTCCGATGGTGATCCAGCGCAGCCGGTAGTCCGCGGGATCCACCCGGGCCTCCGCCGCCTCCACGGCGTCGGCGAGATCGGTGAATCCCTCCACCAGCAAGGCGGTGAGCAGGTCGTCGCGACTGGGGACGTACCGGTAGATGGCGGACGAGACCACCCCCAGGTCACGTGCGATCGCGCGTAGCGACAACGACGCCGCGCCCTGCTCCTCGACCTGTCGCCAGGCGAGACCGCGGATCTCGGCCATTGTTCGCTCGCGAGCACGCTGACGCGGGGTAACCATGGGCCTCATCCTGTCACACCACGAAAAAGGCGCCCACTTCAGAGAGCAGTGCTCTTGCGCCCGACCCCGGGGGGTACTAGCGTTTCCCGAGAGAGCAGGGGGGCTCTCCAAGCCGGAGGCGATCGGCCGGTGGTATTGGTTCTGGGGGGAACCAGCTGGGGGGCTTGTCACTTGGCCGATCGCATCACTGGCGGGGCTCGCCGATGACTTTGCGCACTTGGGAGGGGGCGCAAAGTCATCCGGCGGGCACCAAGCTTCTTAGGTGGCCGATCGGCCCTTCCACCAGGAGTTGGCGATGATGCCGACGACGATCGCCAGCGTCACGTACCACAGGTAGCGCCCGTAGGCCTCGACAGCGGCGACCGCGGGTTCCCCGATCCAGTAGCCCAGCGCGAGGTAGCCGCCCATCGTGATGAAGGACGCCGTGATCGACACGGCCAGCAACTTGCGCAGGCTCGTCCCCGCCTCACCGAGCACGGCGAGCACGACCGCCCGCGGCAGCGGGATCGGCAGCGAGCAGATCACGATCGCCCAGGTGGCGTACTTGCGGGCGAACCGCTCGGCCCGCTCATTGGCCCGACGGGCCCGCTCCGAGCGGCCCGACCAGACCTCGATCAGGTTCCTGCCCCACAGCTTGCCGGCCCACCAGTAGACCCAGTCGAACTTGACCAGCCCGAGGGTGCCCAGCACCCAGATCAGCGGCCACCAGCCGTCCCCGATCGCGGCCCGGGCGCCGATCAGCACCGTCCCGGTCCACGACCCCAGGGAGGCCAGGACATGCGGCGCGGAGGCGAGCAAGCCGGGTCGAAGGGCGAGCATGACCAGCCCGTAGATCCCGGCAGCGGACAGCCAGCCCAGACAGGCCAGGTCGGCGCGGGTGGGCTTGTGCCGCCACGGCAGGGACGGATCGTCCCACCATTGCGGCGCGGTCTCCGCCGGCTCCCGCGGCGGTTCGGGTGGCGTCCCGGTCACGCCGGGGAGCCTACCGGCCGGACCAACCCGTGGTCGCCGCGGGCGTCCGCCAACTGGCCGCCCGCTGGACGAACCACTGGTGGCGGTGTGCGACAATATGGCCAGGCCGCGTCGCTGCGGCCACGTTTCCACAACGGATCGTTGGGCACGTACCTGCCCATGGAAAGGATGTGCGTGGCATGGCCACAGTCAGTTTCCAGGACGCCACCCGGATCTACCCCGGGTCCGACCACCCGGCCGTCGACAAGCTGAACCTCGAGATCGGTGACGGCGAGTTCATGGTTCTGGTCGGACCTTCCGGTTGCGGCAAGTCCACCTCGCTTCGCATGCTGGCAGGTCTCGAAGAGGTCAACCAGGGCCGCATCATGATCGGCCCGCGGGACGTCACCGACCTGCCCCCGAAGGACCGTGACATCGCCATGGTCTTCCAGAACTACGCCCTCTACCCGCACATGACGGTCGCCGACAACATGGGCTTCGCCCTGAAGATGGCCGGCGTCCCGAAGGCGGACCGGGACAAGCGCGTCCTCGAGGCCGCGCACCTGCTCGGCCTGGAGAGCTTCCTCAACCGCAAGCCGAAGGCGCTCTCCGGTGGCCAGCGTCAGCGCGTCGCCATGGGTCGCGCGATCGTCCGCCAGCCGCAGGTGTTCCTGATGGACGAGCCGCTGTCCAACCTGGACGCCAAGCTGCGCGTCTCCACCCGCACCCAGATCGCCGCGCTGGTCAGCCGGCTCGGTGTCACCACCGTCTACGTCACCCACGACCAGGTTGAGGCCATGACGATGGGCGACCGGGTCGCGGTGCTCAAGGACGGCCTGCTGCAGCAGGTCGACAGCCCGCTCAGCCTCTACGACCGTCCGGACAACCTGTTCGTGGCCGGCTTCATCGGCTCGCCCGCCATGAACCTGCTCACCGGCAAGGTCGTCGACGGCGGCGTGCAGCTGGGCGACTACGTCGTCCCGGTCGAGCGTGAGGTGCTGGCCAAGGCCAGCGGCGAGGACCACCTGGTCATCGGCATCCGGCCGGAGAACTTCCAGATCGCCGACGCCGGCATCGCGGTGGACGTCGACGTGGTCGAGGAGACCGGCGCCGACGCCTACGTCTACGGCACCCTCTCCGGGCTGTCCGCAGAGGAGAAGCTCGCGGCTCAGCAGATCGTCGCCCGGGTCTCGGCCCGGACGCCACCGCAGCGCGGCGGCGTGGTCAAGCTGGCTCCGCGCGACGCCGATGGGGTTCACATCTTCTCGCAGAAGACCGAGCTCCGGCTCAACTGAGTTCAGCGCCGGGCGCCGGCCGGGATCCCCGGCCGGCGCTCAGCCATTTCCGGCCCACCCTCGCCGCCCGGGCCGGAGGCAAGCCACCACGGTGGTGGTAGGAAGGTTCCCGTGCCAAGATTCCTGTCGTCCCGGCCGGACTCCCGGCTGATCCCGCTGCCCTGGGACGTGCCGCTGGCGCACTGGCCGACGGACTACCTGGTCGCACTCCCGCGGGGCATCTCCCGCCACGTCGTCCGCTTCATCAAGGTCGGCACCTCGGTCTACGCCGCCAAGGAAGTCATCGAGCACCTCGCGATCCACGAGTACCGGCTGCTCACCGAGTTGCGCCGCGCCGACACCCCCGCGGTCGAGCCGCTGGCCGTGGTGACCGGACGGACCGACGCCGACGGCCACCCGCTCGACCCGGTGCTGATCACCCGGCACCTGGAGTTCTCGCTGCCCTACCGCGCGCTGTTCGACTTCGGCGTCCGCCCCGAGACCGTCTCGCGGCTGCTGGACGCGCTGGTCGTGCTGCTGGTCCGGCTGCACCTGACCGGCTTCCTGTGGGGCGACGTGTCCTTGTCGAACGTCCTGTTCCGGCGGGACGCGGGCCAGTTCGCCGCCTACCTGGTCGACGCCGAGACCGGCGAGATGCACGACCGCCTGACCGACGGCCAGCGCGAGCACGACCTGATGATCGCCACCACGAACATGTACGGCGAGTTCAGCGACCTCGAGGCCGGACGGATGCTCGACCCGTCCCTGGATCCGCTGAAGCTGGTCGAGTCGATCATCACCCGCTACCGCGACCTGTGGGCGGAGTTGACCGGGGTGGAGAAGTTCCCCGGCTCGGAGACCTTCCGGATCGAGAACCGCGTCCGGCGGTTGAACGCCCTCGGCTTCGATGTGGCCGAGCTCGACATCACCACCTCCGACGACGGCTCCCAGATCCAGATCCAGCCCAAGGTGGTCGACGCCGGCCACCACTCCCGGCGACTGCTGCGACTGACCGGGCTGGACACCGAGGAGCACCAGGCCCGGCGGCTGCTGAACGACCTGGACACGTTCCGGGCCCGCACCAACCAGACCCACGTCGACGAGGCCGTGGTCGCCCACCAGTGGCTGACCGAGTGCTTCCAGCCCGTGGTGACCGCCGTCCCGCCCGACCTGCGGGGCAAGCGGGAGGCGGCCCAGATCTTCCATGAGGTGCTGGACTACCGCTGGTACGCCTCGCAGCGGCAGAACCGGGAGGTCCCGCTGGTGGAGGCGACCTGGGGCTACATCCAGGACGTGCTGCGGGCGCTGCCCGACGAGGTGATGTCGCAGACCCCGATCAGCGCCGCCGAGGACCGCCAGCTCGCCAACCCGTTCGACCCGTCCCAGGGCTTCGTCGACGACGAGGGCCCGATGCCGGCCGACCCGTGGGAGGAGTCCGCCGACTCGGCGCCGACGAATCCCGGCTACCTCGACATCGACGCGCTCCGCGCCCGGCGGCGATGACCGCACCCATCCCCGGTCCGGGCGGGCACCCCGATGCGGCTGCCCGGGCGGGGCTGCAATAAGCTCGGCTCGTGAGCCTCCAGTTGTACGACAGCGCGACCCGCGCCGTCCGACCGTTCGAACCCCTCGTTGCGGGCAAGGCGTCGATCTACTGCTGCGGGCCGACGGTGCAGTCCGCCCCGCACCTGGGCCACATCCGCAAGGAGGTCAATTTCGACGTCCTGCGCCGGTGGCTGGAGGCGTCCGGCTACGAGGTGACGATGGTCACCAACATCACCGACATCGACGACAAGATCCTGTTCAAGTCCGCCGAGGCGGGCCGTCCCTGGTGGGCGCACGCCTATCACTACGAGGGCGCCTTCCACCGGGCCTACCGGGCGCTCGGGGTGCTGCCGCCGACGTACGAGCCGCGGGCCACCGGGCACATCCCGGAGATGATCGAACTGATCGCCGAGCTGATCGGGCGCGGCCACGCCTACGTCGCCGGGGACGGCTCGGGCGACGTCTACTTCGACGTGAAGTCGTGGCCGGCCTACGGCTCGCTGTCGGGGATGAAGGTCGACGAGATGGCCCCCGCCGAGGACGCCGACCCGCGCGGCAAGCGCGACCCCCGCGACTTCGCGCTGTGGAAGGGCCACAAGGCAGGAGACCCGCAGACCGCGTCCTGGGCCGCGCCCTGGGGCCGCGGCCGGCCGGGCTGGCACCTGGAATGCTCGGCGATGGCCGGCAAGTACCTGGGCGACAGCTTCGACATCCACGGCGGCGGGCTCGACCTGCGCTTCCCGCACCACGAGAACGAGCTCGCCCAGTCCCGGGCCGCCGGGCGCGGGTTCGCCCGCTACTGGCTGCACAACGCCTGGGTCACCATGGCCGGGGAGAAGATGAGCAAGTCCCTGGGCAACACCGCCGACGTGCTGGCCGCGGTCGAGCGCTACGGCGGCCGCGCCGTCCGGCTCTACCTGGCCGGGCCGCACTACCGCTCGGCGATCGAACTGTCGGACGCCTCGCTCGGCGAGGCCTCGGCACAACTCGCCCGGATCGACTCCTTCCTGGCCCGGGCGGTGGCCGCCGGCGCCGCCGAAGCCGACGCCCCGGCCGGCTCGACGCGGGAGCTGCTGCCCGCCGCCTTCGCCGCGGCGATGGACGACGACCTCGGCACGCCGGGAGCGCTCGCCGTCCTGTTCGGGACGATCCGGGAAGGCAATGTCGCCCTGGAGCACGCTGACCGGGCAGCCGCGGCGCGCGCCTACGCAGCCGTGGTCGCCATGCTCGGGGTGCTCGGGCTCGACCCGGCCGCTGCGGAGTGGGCCGACCAGAATGCTGCCGACGACCTGGAGCCGGTCGTGGACGGACTCGTCGCGGCCCTGCTCGCCCAGCGCCAGGAAGCCCGGGCACGCAAGGACTATGCCGCCGCCGACGCCATCCGCGACCAGCTGAAGGCGATCGGCCTGAAGATCGAGGACACCCCGCAGGGTGCCCGGTGGAGCCTGGAGGACTGATGCCCGGAAACAGCCAGCGCAAGGGGGCCGTTCGCAAGAAGGGCAAGACCACCCCGGCCGGGTCGGGTGGCCGCGTCCGCCGTGGCCTGGAGGGGAAGGGCCCCACGCCGAAGGCCGAGGACCGTCCGTACCACAAGGCCTACCGTCGGCGCGGCCCGGACGAGCCCGGCAAGACCACGTCGCGTCCCAGGAGCGGTGGTGGCCGCGCTCCCCGTCCGCGCGCCGGCGGCACCGCGACGGCGGGTGCCGACTGGGTGATCGGCCGCAACGCCGTGCTCGAGGCACTCCAGGCCGGGCTGCCGGTCCGCCGCGCCTACGTGGTCGAGGGTGCCGAGCGCGACTCACGGCTGCGCGACATCCTGGCCTTCACCGCCGACCACGGCATTCCGCTGCTGCAGGCCAGCCGCACCGAGCTCGACCGGCTCACCGGTGGCGGCGTCCACCAGGGTGTGGCGCTCCAACTCCCCGAGTTCGAGTACGCCGACGCCGAGGACGTCCTGGCCGACGCCCTGGACGCCGAGCCGGCCGGCCTGGTGGTCGCGCTGGACTCGATCACCGACCCGCGCAACCTGGGCGCGATCGTCCGTTCGGCCGCCGCCTTCGGCGCGCAGGGCGTGATCATCCCCGAGCGCCGTTCGGCGCAGATGACCGCGGCGGCGTGGAAGACCTCTGCCGGTGCCGCGGCCCGCGTCCCGGTGGCCCAGGTGACCAACCTCAACCGCACCCTGAAGCGGTTCGCCGACGCCGGGTTCACCGTGGTGGGCCTGGCCGGCGAAGCTGAAACCGACATCGCCGGCTTCCCTGGCATCGACGGCCCGGTGCTGCTGGTGGTGGGCTCCGAGGGCGAAGGACTCGCCCGGCTCGTCCGGGAGAACTGCGACGTGCTCGCCGCGATCCCGATCGGGTCCGCGGTGGAGTCGCTGAACGCCTCGGTGGCGGCCGCGATCGCCCTCTACGAGATCAGCCGCTCACGCGCCTGACCTCTTGCTGAGCCCGCGCAAGCGCGGGCGGTACGACGAGATCAGCCGCTCACGCGCCTGAGCAGGCCCCGTCCGTCAGGCCGGAACCGTCTGGTTGATCCGGATCAGGTTGCCGGACGGGTCGCGCACCGCGCCGTCGCGGACCCCCCAGGGCTGGTCGGTGGGCTCCTCGACGACCTCGGCTCCGGCTGCCCGGACCTTGTCGAAGAGCCCTTCGAGGTCCGCAGTGCTGAAGTGGACGCCGTTCATCGCGCCCTTGGCCAGCAGTGCGGCGACGACCTCCTTGTCCTGCGGCGCGCCGTCGACGTAGTCGGTGAGGACGATCGAGATCTCGGGCTGGTCGGGGGAACCGACGGTGACCCAGCGCGAGCCGTTGTAGGCGACGTCATTGCGCACCTCGAGGCCGAGGGCGTCACGGTAGAACCCGAGCGCGGCGTCGGGGTCGTGGACCTGGACGAAGCAGGTGGACAGTGCGATGTTCATGGCGTCACGCTACGCAGCCGGGCTCACGGGGTGCTTCTTCGATCCTGCTCGGTGTGCGCGGCGGCCGGGTGGCCACCCGCCGGACACAGGCAGGCAGGGCGTCCAGGTCGCCGTGGTCGCGGGCACGGTAGGAGCTCGGGCTCTCCCCCACCACCTCGGCGAACCGTGCGCTGAAGGACCCCAGCGAGGTGAAGCCCACCGCCATGCACACGTCGGTGACGCTCATCCCGCCGCGGCGCAGCAGGGCCTGGGCCCGTTCGATCCGACGCGTCATCAGGTAGGTGTAGGGCGTCTCGCCGTAGGCCGCCCGGAACTGCCGGGCGAAGTGCGCCGGCGACATCAGCGCCGCCCGCGCGATCTCGGCCACCACCAGCGGACGGGCGTACTCGCGGTCCATCAGGTCCCGCGCCCGCCGCAGCCGGGCGAGGTTGGCCAGCTCCTCCGGGGTCACAGGCCCGAGCATAGGCGGCGGGCACCCGTCCACGGCACCCCGGCCCCCGTCGGCCGAGGGCGATCTGTGCCGAGGCCACCTCCACCACCGAGGGCCACCTCGTTCGCCGAGGGCCACCACAACCACCGAGGGCCACCCATGATGGGTGGCCCTCGACGCGAACGGTGGCCCTCGCTGGAGCGGGACGGCCCGCGAGCTGTCGGACGGGTGCCGCCGTGGTCGGCGTAGCTGCCGAGCCGGCCGAGCCGCTCACCCGACAGAACCTGCTCAGCCAGAGCCGCTCAACCGGCAGACGTGATCAGCCGGCGAACTTCTCCACGATGGCGGCATTGAACGCTTCCAGGTCGCGCGGGCTGCGGCTGGTGATGAGGTTCCCGTCCACGACGACCTCCTGGTCGACCCAGGTGGCTCCGGCGTTCTTGAGGTCGGTCGAGATCCGGGCCGTCGAGGTGAGGGTGCGGCCCGGCACGACGCCGGCTTCGATCAGGATCCAGGGGCCGTGGCAGATCGACGCCACCGGCTTGTTCTGGTCGAAGAACGCCTTCACGAAGTCGATCGCCTGCTGATTGGTCCGGATCTTGTCGGAGTTCAGCGTGCCGCCGGGCAGCACGAGGGCGTCGTAGTCGGCGGGATCGGCCTCGTCCAGGGTGAGGTCGACGGTGAAGTCGTCACCGCGATCCCAGTCACCGATCAGTGCCGTGATGGTGCCCGGCTCCTCCGAGATCAGGACGGGCTGGCCGCCGGCCTCCTCGATCACCCGCCATGGTTCGGTCAGCTCCGGCTGCTCAACCCCCCGCTTGAGGACGAACGCGACCTTCTTGCCATTCAGCTCTGCCATCAGTCTCTCCTCCTGCACCGACCCTACCCACTCCGCCCGGGGCCGACGCAGCCCCGCACCGCCGTCGTCCCCTCCCCGCGCAGCGAGGGCCACCGGACGCGCCGAGGGCCACCCATGATGGGTGGCCCTCGACAGGTGGGGTGGCCCTCGGCGCGTGAGGTGGCCCTCGACGGATGAGGTGGCCGTCCGCAGGTGAGGCGACCTCAGCGAGAGGGGCCCCGGGGAGGCCGAAGCCCCGTCCGGACGCCGCCCCGGTCGGGACTCCGGAGCCAGGCCCCGCGGCTCTAGACGCCGAGCCGGCTGCGCCGGATGAGCTCGCCGTCGGTGTAGTTCGACGACGGCACGTGGCCCGGCAGCGGGACGATCCGGGTGTGGATCGCGTCCAGAATCCATTCCGGCTGCGGGAAGAACAGGTTCTCCAGCTCCGGGGCGGGGGTGATGTGGTTGCGGGCGCCGACCACGACGACCGGCGCATCGAGGGAGTCGAAGGCCAGGTTCTGGATGTCGGACGCGACGGTCTGCAGGAAGTTCCCGCGGGTGACCGCGTCCGAGGCCAGCACCAGGCGTCCGGTCTTCTTCACCGAGGCCAGCACGGTGTCGTAGTTCAGCGGGGCGACGAAGCGCAGGTCGATCACCTCGGCGCTCATCCCGTACTTCTCCTGCAGGATGTCGGCGGCCTTCAGGGCCCGGTACAGCGTGGCGCCCAGGGTCGCGATCGTGATGTCGCTGCCCTCCCGGCGGATCGCCGGCTCACCCTCGGGGGTCTCGTAGTAGCCCTCGGGCACGCCGCCCTCGGTGAACTGCTCGCCCATGTCGTAGAGCAGCTGCGACTCGAGGAAGATCACCGGGTCGGTCCCGGACAGCGCCAGGTTCAGCATTCCCTTGGCATCGGTCGGGGTGGCCGGGAAGTAGACCTTCAGGCCCGGGATGTGGGCGACCAGCGCCGACCAGTCCTGGGAGTGCTGGGCGCCGTACTTGTTGCCGACCGAGACGCGGACGGTGAGCGGCATGGTCAGCAGGCCGGCCGACATCGACTGCCACTTGGCGGCCTGGTTGAAGATCTCGTCACCGGCGCGGCCGAGGAAGTCGCAGTACATCAGCTCGACGACAGCGCGGCCACCCGACAGGGCGTAGCCGACGCCCGCGCCGACGATCGCGGCCTCGGAGATCGGCGAGTTGAACAGCCGCCGGTAGGGCAGCAGCTCGGTCAGGCCGCGGTAGACGGCGAAGGCGCCGCCCCAGTCGCGGTTCTCCTCGCCCCAGGCGGCCATCGTCGGGTCAATGCTGAAGCGGTGTGCCATCGCCTCGAACAGGGCATCGCGGAACTGGAACATCCGGACCTTCGAGACCGGCTTGCCGTCGGCGTCCACCGCGGAGCGGACCTTCTTGGCGATCGCCTGGACACGCGGGTTCTCCGCCAGCGGGTGGAGCAGCTCGGCCTCACCCGGGGCCATCGCCTCGACGTGGTTGTTCGACAGCATCGCGCCCTCGATGTAGGCCACGTCGACCCGCGGGCACTCCTCGTCGTTGACCGCCAGGGCCAGCACCTTGGTCAGCCGCTCGGTGATCCGCCCGTGCAGGGCCTCCACGTCGGCCGCGCCCAGCACGCCCTCGTCGACCAGCAGCTTGGAGAACCCGGCGATCGAGTCGACGGCCTCCCAGGCCTCGATCTCGTCGCGGGTGCGGTAGCTGGAGGCATCCGACGGCGAGTGGCCCGAGATCCGGTAGGTGATGGTGTCCATCAGGACGGGGCCGCGGCCGGCCAGCAGGATCTCCTTCTTGCGCCGGACGGCGTCCGCCACCGCGAGCGGATCGTAGCCGTCGACCCGCTCGGCGTGCATCGCCTCGGGGTTCACGCCCGCGCCGACCCGGGCCAGGATGTCGTAGCCCATGGTCTCGCCGGAGGTCTGGCCACCCATGCCGTAGAAGTTGTTGAAGAAGTTGAACATGATCGGCGGGGCGCCGCCGTCCTCGTCCCGCCACAGGGTGCGGAACTGGTCCATCGCGGAGAACATCATGGCTTCCCACACCGGACCGCAGCCCATCGAGGCGTCGCCGATGTTGGCGACCACGATGCCGGGCAGCCGGTTGATCCGCTTGAACAGCGCCGAGCCGGCGGCGATCGGCGCGGAGCCGCCCACGATGGCGTTGTTGGGCATGGACCCGAACGGGGTGAAGAAGGCGTGCATCGAGCCGCCCATGCCCCGGTTGAAGCCCACCTTGCGGGCGAAGATCTCGGCGAGGGTGCCGAACAGGATGAAGTTCTCGGTCAGATCCTCGGCCGAGTCGTAGCCGATCTTCTCGGCGTAGCGCAGGGTGTCGCCGTCGAGGAAGGTCGCCATCGTCTGCTGCAGCAGCGCCGGGTCCATCTTCCGTGCGGCGGAGAAGCTCTTGGCGAGGATCTCGCCGTGGCTGCGGTGGGAGCCGAAGATGTAGTCGTCGGCGTCGAGTTCGGCGGCCTGCCCGACCGCCGCGGCCTCCTGGCCGGCGGACAGGTGGGCGGGGCCCTTGTGGTTGTACTCGATCCCGTTCCACCCGCCGGTGGTCTTGATCGAGTTGAGCATGGTCTCGAACTCGCGGATCGCGATCATGTCGTGCAGCATCGCGACGAGGCCGTCGGCGCCGTACCGCTGCTTCTCGGTGGCGAAGTCGCGGACGTAGGCGTTGACCGGGATGGGCGGGACGGTGACCGTCCCGGGCTTGCGGACCTCGACCGGATCGACGGTGAGTGACTTGGGCATTTCTTCCTTCTTGGTTCTTGGTGGGCCCGACGATGCTCTGCCGGTGGGCGTCCGGTCCTTCGCCGGGCTGGGATCGGACGCCCGGGGTTCAGTCCTTGACGGCCCAGACGGCCTCGCGGATGCCTTCGGAGACGGTCGGGTGCGGGAAGACGACCTGGCGCAGGTCGTCGATGGTGTACTCGGACTCGAGGACGGCGGCCGCGCCCCAGATGGTCTCCGGGGAGTAGGGGCCGAGGGCGTGGATGCCGCGGACCACCCGGCTGTGCTTCTCGGCGATCACCTTCACCGCGCCGGGCGCCTTGAGGCCGTTCTCGGCGACGAACCGGCCGGAGAGCACCAGCGGGACGGTCGCGGTGACGACCTCCAGCCCCTGCGCCTTGGCCTGGGCCTCGGTGAGCCCGACGCCGGCAGCCTCGGGGATCGAGTAGACCGCCCACGGGATGGTCTCGGTGCGCAGCCGCTGTCCGGTGCGGGAGGCCTTCTCCGGGTCGAGGATGTGGGCGACCGCGATCTCGGCCATCCGGTAGGCGGCGTGCGCCAGCAGGCTGCGTCCGGTGACGTCACCGACCGCCCAGACATTGGGCAGGTTGGTGCGCATGGTGTCGTCGACCACGATGCCGCGCGGAGTGAACTCCAGCCCGGCCTCCCTGGCGCCCCAGCCGTCCAGCAGCGGACGGCGTCCGACCGCCATCAGGATGACGTCGGCCGGGGTGCGGACCTCGGCGCCCTTGGCATCGGTGTACACCACCGTGTTGCCCTCGATGGCGCTCACCTTGCAGCCCAGGTGGAAGGCCACTCCCTCGATGCCCTTGCGGAGCCGGGAGGCCAGGTCGGCATCGGCGAAGGGGACGATCTCGGGCAGCAGCTCGATCACCTCGACCTCCGCGCCGAAGGCGGCGAAGAGCGAGGCGAACTCGACGCCGATCACGCCGCCGCCGATCACTACGAGCTTGGCCGGGAAGGCGTCCAGTGCCAGCAGGCCGGTGGAGTCCACCACGGCCGGGTTGTCCTTGGCGCCCGGGATGGGCGGCATCACCGGCACGGAGCCGGTCGCCACGATGACGTGCTCGGCGGTCTTGACCTCGCCGTTCACCGCCACCTTGCCCGGCCCGACCAGGGTGCCATGGGCGTTGGCGACCTCGACGCCGACCTTCTTCTCCGCCATCGCGACGCCGCCGACGAGGGTCTTGACGACCTCGTCCTTCCAGCCCTGGACCTTCGCCCAGTCGAAGGCGACGTTCTCGGCGGTGACGCCGAACATCTGCGAGTGCCTGGCGTGCAGGTAGAGCTTGGCCGAGTTGAGCAGCGACTTGGTCGGGATGCAGCCCACGTTGAGGCAGGTGCCGCCCAGGTACTGCTCCTCGACCAGGAGCACCTTCTTCTTGGCGTGGCCCAACCGCTCGGCGGCCAGGTAGCCGCCGGGGCCGCCGCCGAGCACGATCACGTCGTAATCAGCCATCGGTTCGCCCCCTTCAGCCCAGGACCGTGAGGTCGATGTCGGTGACCGCGGCGACCAGGTCGCGCAGGTAGCGGGCGGCGTCGGCACCGTCGATCACCCGATGGTCGGCGGTGAGCGAGAAGCCGATCCGCTGCTCGGCACCGACGCTGCCGTCCGGGTTCACGACCACGCGCGGGAAGATCGCGTCCACGCCGAGGATCGCCACCTGGGGGACGTTCAGCAGCGGCGTGAAGGACTCGATCCCGAACGAGCCGAGGTTGGAGACCGTGAAGGTGGCTCCGCCCAGAAGGTCGGGGCTGATCGAGCCGCCGATCGCGGCCTGGGCCAGCTCCTTGGTCTGCACCGAGAACTGGCGCAGGGTGAGCGTGTCGGCGAACCGAAGCGTCGGCACCAGCAGGCCGCGCGGGGTGTCGACAGCCATCCCGAGGTGGACGTGGGCGAAGGTCCGCAGCGTGTTGTCGCTGAGGTGCGCGTTGATCACGGGGTGCTTGGCCAGCGTCTTCACGGTGGCATAGCCGACCAGGTCGCCGATCGTGACGCCCGAGAGTTCGGGGTCGGACGAGCCCTTGAGCCGCTTGCGCAGGGCGAGCAGTCCGGCGGCGGGGGCGGTGGCGGTGTAGGTCAGCTGCGCGGAGGTCGCCAGGGAGTTCATCATCCGGTCGGCGATCACCTTGCGGATCCCCTTCAGCGGGGTGTCGGTGACCTGGCCGGGGAACTCGAGGTCGGACGCCGCAGCGGTCGCGACGGTGGTCTGGGCCGGCTGATCGGTGGTCCCGGCTCCGGCGAGGTCGGCGCGGGTGACCCGTCCGCCGATCCCGGTGCCGGCGGCGCCGGGCACGAAACCGGAAGCCTCGGCGCGGGCGCCGGCGGTCAGTGCAGGGCCTGCGGCGATGGCTGCCTCGACGTCACGGGCGATGACGCGACCCTCGGGCCCCGTCCCGGCCAGCTGGGCGGCGGCGATCCCCCGCTCGGCGGCCAGGTGGCGGGCTCGCGGCGAGACCGCGGCGGGCTCGCCCTCGGCCGCCCGGGCCGGCACCGCGGCGGCCGGCTCCGGCACCTGGGGCACCAGCGGCTCGTCCTCGGTCGGGGCTTCCGCCAGCTCACCGGCTTCGCCGCTGGTCTGCGGCGAGAGGCCGGCCTCGGCGAGCACCTGCTCGATGTTCTCCCCCGGCTCGCCGACGATGACGATCGGCTGCTTCACCGGCACCTCATCGCCTTCGTCGGCCAACAGCGCGAGCACCGTGCCGGCGACCCCGGACGGCACCTCCATCGCCGACTTGTCGGTCTCGATCTCGCACAGCAGGCTGTTCGCGTCCACCTCGTCGCCGACAGCGACGAGCCAGGACGTGATCAGACAGGACTCGACAGTGTTGCCCAACTGGGGCATCACCACTACCTGGGCCATTCCACTCCTTCTATACGACCTGCACCGTCGGTGCGGTCTGCTTCAGTACGTCGACCGACCCGGCGCCAATGCCCGAGTCGGTGATGATTCCGTTGAGTTCAGTGAGGTCGAGCACGCTGACGAAGCCGGCCCGGCCGTACTTGCTGGAGTCGGCGACCAGCCAGGTCTCCTCCGCCCGCTCGTTCATGGCGCTGATCACCTCGGCACCCTCGGCGAACTGCGTGGTCAGGCCGCGGTCGGAGGTGAACCCGTCGGTGCCGACGAAGGCGATCCGGGCGTTGAAGCGGCGGATCGAGGCCAGTGCCACCGGACCGACCAGCGACTCGCTCTCCCGATGGAACTGGCCACCGGTGAGGATGACCTCCAGCCCCGGGTTGAGCCGGGCGTAGGTGAAGACCAGCGTCGAGTTCGTGACGATCTGGACACCGGTGAGGCCGGTGAGGTGGCGCACGATCATCGCGGTCGTCGTGCCGGCCTCGATCATGATCCGGTCACCGTCGCGGACCAGCGCTGCCGCGGCCGCTGCGATCCGGTCCTTCTCGTCGTCCTGGACGCGGACCCGCTCGAGCACGTTGGTCAAGGTGTTGGCCTTGGCCCCGCCCCAGGTACGGGCGAGCAGACCGCGCTCCTCCATGGACTTCAGACTGGCGCGGATGGTCACCTCGGACACGCCGAGGTCCTTCGACAGCGCCGCGACCGACAGCGAGCCGTCCCGGGCGAGCCGGTCGAGGATGTAGCTCTCCCGCTCACCACGCTCCGTCGACATCGCACCGTCCTTTCAGGATATTTCGATTCTACGCCAATACGTAAGTAGTCGCAATGAAACTCGAAGGTTCGCTCAAGGCTTCGAAACCGCTTCGCAACCTTCGCAGAGGCAGAGCAGGATCAAAGAAGCGCCGCCGTGGCAGGGCTTCCTAGCATGGAGGCCCACACCGACCCGGGAGGTAACCCATGGCAGCCAAGGCGACCCAGACCGTCGACGAGCAGGAGGGCTTCTCCGCCCAGGAGCGGGCAGCGATGAAGGAGCGTGCCGGAGAGGTCCGCAAGCGGGGGCCCAAGGTGGACCCGGAGCAGGCGCTGCTGGAGAAGATCGCCGAGTTGCCCCAGGACGAGCGGGTGATCGCCCAACGGGTCCACGCCATCGTGAAGGAGGCGGCGCCGGGGCTGTCCCCCAAGCTGTGGTACGGCATGCCGTCCTACGCCCGCGACGGCAAGGTGGTGCTCTTCTTCCAGGCCGCCAGCAAGTTCGAGACGCGCTACTCGACCCTGGGGTTCAACGATCTGGCGAACCTGGACGACGGCACCATGTGGCCCACGGCCTACGCCATCACCAGGCTGACCGACGCGAACGAGAAGCAGGTCGCCGACCTCGTGAAGCGGGCGGTGGGCTGACCCGTCGGGTTACCATCGAGGGACAACACCCGGGGTCGACGGCGCCCTGCTGCCGGCCACCGGACTCGTCCCAGGGGAGGCCGACTTGACCGCTGACCAGTCCACGTCCGAGGTGGTCCGCAGGCCGGGCCCGGAGGAACTGTTCGCGGGCCACCTCGCCCGCGGCGCCGGACTCGACCAGTCCAGCGTGGACGAGTTGGCGGCGCAGTGGCGCCAGTTGCGTGAGGAGTTCACCCGGTTCCGGCTCTACTACCAGTTCGGGATCGAAGAGGTGCTCACGAAGGTGAACATCCTGCGCCAGGAGTTCGAGAACACCCACGCCTACAGCCCGATCGAGCACATCAGGTCGCGGCTGAAGTCGCCGGAGAGCCTGATCGCGAAGGTGGTCAGGTACGGCTGCGAGCCCACGATCCCGGCCGTCCGGGCCCGGGTGCGCGATATCGCCGGGATCCGGATCACCTGCAGCTTCGAGTCCGACGTCTACTGGATCGCGTCGATGCTCACCAAGCAGCCGGACGTGACCCTGGTGCAGACCAAGGACTACATCGCCAACCCCAAGCCGAACGGCTACCGCTCCCTGCACCTGATCGTCCAGGTGCCGGTCTTCCTGTCCGACCACACCGAGCAGGTCTTCGTCGAGATCCAGATCCGCACCATCGCGATGGACTTCTGGGCCAGCGTCGAGCACAAGCTGTTCTACAAGTACCGCCACGATCTGCCCCGCAGCCTGGTCGCCGAGCTGGACGACGCCGCCCGGATCGCCGCCGAGCTGGACGAGCGGATGGCGCGGCTCCGCGACGAGATCCGCTCCATCGGCGGGCCCTCCGAGATCCCCGCCCCGCGGCCCTGACGCGAACCGGCCCGCCACCTCGCGGTGGCGGGCCGGTTGTCGGGCGGCGCTCAGTTATGCCCGGCGGTCGCGAGCAGGGCCGCCTCCGCGGCCGGTGTCCAGCGTCCGTCGGTCATCGCCGCCGCTACCGCGGGCAGCCGCTCGGCCAGGTCGGCGAGCCGAACCAGGCCGAGGTCGCGCAGCTGCGGGTAGACCATGATCTTGCCGCCGGAGGTGCGGTTGTTGACCGCCTCGATGGCGTCGGCGAAACCTGCCATGCCGCAGATGGCGTCCAGCGAGATGGACGTGTCAAGCGCCCCGCTCTCCAGCTTGTTCAGCAGGCTGCGCATGTCGCTCATCTCGGACCCGGAGGTACCGAGCAGGAAGACGCCCCGCTCGACGATGCCCTGCAGGTCGAGCTCGGCCAGGGTGCCGGCCGGGAAGCCGGCGAAGGCGTTCACGATCGCGCCCTGCCCGGCCAGGTCGACGGCCTGGGAGAGCAGCCCCGGGACCGGCACCAGGCAGGTCAGGTAGGTGTAGCCGGGCTCGAGCGGCGTGGTCACCGAGTTGACCACCCGCAGCGGCACGCCGCGCTCCTGCGCGGTCGGGCCGGCCACCTCGGCGAGGTGGGCGAGCCGCTCGTCGTTGACGTCGGCGGCGTCCACCACGACCCCGGGCAGGCCGAGGGAGATGGTGCGCACCGTGTGCATCAGGCCCATCGGGCCCGCGGCCCCGATGATCGCGACCTTGTCCCCCGCGCGGATCTCGCCGTCGGCGGGGACCGCGGCGTAGGCCACGGCGGGGTCGCTGCCGGTGGTGCCGATGTAGCGGACGAAGTCGTAGTGCACCCGGCCCACGTCCAGCTTCACCCGGCGGTCGATCCTGGCTCCGCCCAGCACGATGCAGAGCAGGCTGCGGGCGCCCAGCAGGGCACTCAGCCGTTCGATGGTGTCGGCGTCGGAGCCGAAGTAGACGATGTCGTCCACGCCCGCCTCGATCTCGTCCAGCACAGCGGAGGTGGCCGCCGCGTCAACCATGGCCGGCTCGGCGCCGACCACGGTGATGCTCGCCGGCCGGGCGGCGGCCAGCAGCGGCTCGAGCCCGCCGGGCACGACCCCCGGGTCGGCGACCACGACCAGCCGTCCGCCGGGCTTGAGGGTGTTGCGCTCGGTGCGGGAGTAGGAGGCCTCGACGGTCGACCAGGGCTCGACCAGGGCGACCTGGGCGGCGGTCGGGGCGTCGGAGACCCGCAGCATGAACTCCTCGCCCTCGTGGACGACGATCCGCTCGTCGACCACGACGTACTCCTGCAGCGCGCCCTCGAAGTTGTAGCCGAAGGCGGCGTTCGAGGCCGGGGTCGGCACGTGACGCCAGTCGGCCTGGACCAGCACCCGCTCCCCCACGCTGAAGTGCCGGACGTCCTCACCCACGGCGATGATCCGCGCGACCGGCTCGTGGCCCGGCACGGTCGGCTCTGAATCGGGGTGGTAGCCGGGAACCTCGGCGAGCACCTCGGGCGAGAGCCCGGCGACCACAGGCAGCTTGCGGGGATGGTCCTCGAAGGCGTGCAGCAGCTTGGTGTCGGAGAAGCAGATGCCGCAGGCCTCGACCTTCAGCAGCACCTGGGTCGGCCCGACCGGGTCGACCGGCTTGGCCGGATTGGTGGTGAACCGGTCCTTGCCGGTGAACTGGATGGCGTACTGGGTAGCGGGAACTGCGGACACCTGATCCTCCGGTATCTCGGTGAGCCCCGGGTAGGTCAGCTGGGGCTCGGGAGCTGTCTGTGGGCGGCCGCCGGGCCGGCTAGTTGAGCATGTTCTGGCCGCCGGTGACGGGCACCGCCTGGCCGGTCTCGTAGTTCTGCTCGACGATGTAGTAGATCGCCTTGGCCAGGTCGGACGGGAAGCAGCCGCGTCCCATCGGCACCTGCTTCTCGTAGTGCGCCCGGACCTGTTCGACAGTAGTCGCCCCGGGCACCTTGCCGGCCCGCAGGTACTGGACGAACAGCCCCCGCTCGGGATCGGACCACAGCGGGCCGTCGAGGTAGTTGCCGGGGCAGACGGCGTTGACCTTGATGCCGGAGGTGACCAGCTCGAGCGCGAACGACTGGGTGAGGCCGATGCCGCCGAACTTGGAGCCGGCGTAGGCGAAGTTGGCCTTCGAGCCGGTCAGGCCCGACTTGGAGTTGATCTCGATGATGTCGAACCAGGCCTGCGGCCGGGCCGCGTGCTGGGCGGCCATGACGGGCGCGACGGCCCTGACGCACAGGAAGTAGCCGCGGTAGTTGACGTTGGTGACCAGGTCGAAGTCGGCCACCGGCTGGGTGAACACCGACTCCGCCCGCAGCACCCCGGCGTTCGAGATGAACACGTCGATGCCGCCGTAGATCCCGACCGCCTCGGCGACCGCGGCCAGGCACGACTGCTCATTGGAGACGTCGATCCGCACGGCTGCGGCGCGGCCGGCACCGTACTGCTCGCACATCTCGTCTGCGTTGCGTTGGGCGCCCTCAAGGTTGAGGTCGGCCAGCACCAGCGAGGCGCCCTGGGTGATGAGCTCCCTGGCGATGCCGAGGCCGAAGCCCTGGGCGGCGCCGGTGATCATCACGACCTTGCCGTCCAGCCGTCCGGAGGAGGACGACGCCGCGACCGACTTGCGGTAGGCCTCGGCCTCCCAGTTCTCGATGAACCCGCGCTCGGCGGCGTCGAGGACCCGGACCCGTCCGATCCGGTCGGCGTCGCGGGCGACCCGCAGCGCGTCGGTGAAGGTTGCCAGCGCGTTCCGGGCGGCCGCGAGGTCGCGTCCGGCACCGAAGGCGACCAGCCCGGGCACCACGACGATCACCGGGTCCTTGCCGTGGGCACGCCGGTAGTCGGCCACCGCGGCGGTGGTGGCCGCGGCCAGGTCGGGAGCGTCGGCCGGGACGACGGCGGGGAAGGAGCCCGCGTAGACGATCTGGTCGGGAATCAGCGGGCCGCCGGTCAGGATCGCGTCGCCGGCCGGCGTGGTGGTGACCGACCGGACCAGGTCCGAGGCGTCGGAGGCGACCACCGGGAGGGCGTCCGAACCGGCGAGCAGGCCGCGCAGGGTGGGGGCCACTGCAGCGCGGACGCGGGCGAGTTCGGCCTCGTCCAGCGGCGCGGCGACGGGTGCGGCGACCGCGTCGATCGCGGCCCGGATCGCCCCTGTCACCCGCTCGGTGCGCTCGGTGATCTCGGCGGCGGAGTCGCCGGCGACGATGATGCCATGGTTGCTCAGCAGCGTGATGCCGGGGGCGGGACGGCCGGTGCGCTCGGTGTAGGCGGTGCGGGCCGCTTCCACTCCGCGCGCCAGCGGCACCCCCGGGTCGATGTACGGCACCAGGACTGCGTCATCGCCCAGCAGCTCGGCGGCCAGCTCGACCGCCCGGGCGTTGCAGGTCAGCGCATTGGCGACCAGCGGGTGCGAGTGCAGCACGAGTGCCTCGGGCAGCAGGGCGTGGAACAGGATCTCGACGCTGGGCCGGCGGCCCTTGACGTCGCGCACCTGCGCCCGGACGGCGGCCGCCCGGACCGGGTCGCCCTCGACCGGCTCGTCGGAGTGCAGTGCGTCGAGCAGCACGTCGATCCGCAGCGGCACCAGGTCGTCGGCGGCCAGGGTGGCCAGCGGCACCCCGCTGGGCTTGATGTAGAGGACGCCGTCGAGCTTGACCGAGGCGTTGCCTCCGCCGGCTCGCGAGTACTCCGGGTCCCGCCCGTAGGTGTTGGCGACCTCGATGAGTTCCTGGGTCAGATCCCGCATCACTTGCCTCCCCTGATCAGCTCGGCGCCGAGGGCGACCAGCTCCGCCTTGCGGGTGGCGGGGTCGTCCCCGGTGAGGTTGCCGTCCGCGTCCACGTAGCCGGGCTCGCCGGCGGCGACCAGGTGCTGGTGGGCGGCCACCACGCAGGTCGCCTCCCAGAAGGCGATCCGGGCGGCGTCCGGCAGCGGGCCGTCCGCGCAGGACGGGTCGTACGGGATGCGGTCGGCGGTGTTGTGCTCGGTACCGCCCATCACGATGATCCCGGCCGCGGTCAGGGCGGCGACGTACTCCTCGACGATGGCGGCGGCGTTGCGCAGCGGGATCAGCTCGGCGGCGTACACCTTGCGTTCCAGCAGCTTCTGCGCCAGGTCGCTGGCCGGGTACTCGAACGGGCTCAGCTCGCGGGCGCCGTCGGCCAGGATCGGGAAGGTCGGGATGCCGCCGCTGTCCAGGACATAGGAGTAGGCGTCGGCGAAGCTGAGCGGCACCTCAGGCACGAACCCGGCGGTACCCACCTTGAGCAGGCGGGAGCGCAGTTCGCCTTGCAGCGCGACCGGGTCGTCGATGTCGACCCCGGACGGCGCCCCGTAGGCGGCCTCCAGCACCTGCGCCCGCCGCTGCGTCGGCAGGGCGGCCAGCGCCTCCTGGAAGGCGCGGGCGATGTGGCGTTCCTGCAGCGAGACCCACTCCACCGGCACGTCGCTGCGGGCGGCGACATCGGCGGCGACCGATTCGGCGGTCAGGCCGGTGTCCAGGCCGTGTGCGGCGAAGTGGGCGGCCAACTGGGCGACCATGGCGGCGGCCCGCCGGTCGTTGTCGGACCGGATCGCGGCGGCGGTTGCCGCAGCAGCGGCGGTCTTGTCGCGGAACGGGCTGATGCCCTTGCCGCAGAAGTACACCCGGCCGGGGTTGGCCGGATCGTTCACCAGGACGCCGGCCTGGGCCAGCTCCGGGTCCAGGGTGATGAACTCCAGGCCGTACAGGGGCACGATCCCGGCCGCCTCGGCCTGCTCGGCGAAGCGGGAGTACACCTGCTGGTCGTAGAAGTTCGAGATCCCGATCGCGCGGACGCCCTGGGCGACGGCCTGCTCGATGGCGTCGGTCACCGTGGTGAAGGCGGAGAAATTGGGCGGGAAGTGGACGTGGGTGTTGACGACCGGTTGTCCGCCCACCGCGGGGCTGTCACTCATCTGATGCACCTGCTCCTAGAACGATTCAAGACCCTATCAAGCCCTACTTGGCCACAGCGCGCTCGGCCGCAGCCCAGAGCATCGGCTCAATCCCCAGCCCACCGGGGGTGTAGCTCTCCAGCTCGGAGGAGGCCAGGGCCACCTCGCGCAGCTGGCTCAGGTCGCCCGACAGCGCGCCCATCGCGCGGGCCTGCACCAGCAGGCTGCCCAGGGCAGTCCCCTCGGCCGGCCCGGCGACCACCGGCAGGCCGGTGGCGTCGGCGGTGAGCTGGCACAGGAAGCGGTTGCGGGAGCCGCCGCCGACGATGTGGACGACCCGCACCTCGCGGCCGGCGAGCTGGCAGGCGTTGCGGATCGTGCGGCGGTAGGCCAGGGCCAGGGAGTCCAGGATGCACCGGGCGATCTGGGCCGGCGACTCGCCCAGGGTCTGGCCGCCCTCCGCGGCGAGCGTGCGCAGCCGCGACGGCATGTCTCCCGGGGGGAGCAGCCGGTCGTCGTTGATGTCGACGACGCAGGCCAGCCCGGGCTGGCGGGCGGCCTCGGCCAGAAGCTCGAGCAGGTCGATCTCCATGCCCTGGGCGCGCCAGGTGCGCAGCGACTCGTTGAGCACCCACAGCCCCATCACGTTCTTCAGGTACCGGACGGTGCCGTCGACGCCGAGTTCGTTGGTGAAATCCGCCTGCCGACTCTCCTCGCTCAGGACGGGGGCGGGCAGCTCGAGGCCGACCAGCGACCAGGTGCCGGAAGAGATGAAGGCGAAATCACTGCCCACGGCAGGAATCGAGGCGACCGCGGAGGCGGTGTCGTGCGAGCCGACCGCGACGACCGGGGTGACCTGGTCGAGCACCCCCGGGGTGGTGTCGGCCAGCACCGTCCCCGGCTCGACCAACTCGGGCAGGATCCGGTCCATCGGGATGCCGTAGGTCGAGGTGAGATGCTGGGCGATCTCGGTCGACCAGCGCCGCCCGGCCACGTCCAGCAGGCCGGTGGTGGAGGCGATGGTGACCTCGGCGACGCCGCGTCCGGTCAGCCAGTAGCCGAACAGGTCCGGCAGCAGCAGGATCCGGGCGACCTCGTCCCAGCCCTGGTCGGCGATTAGCTGGAAGATCGTGTTGAACGGCATTACCTGCAGGCCGGCGATGCGGTAGAGCCGCTCGGCGGGAAGGCTCGCGAAGAGCTTCTCCGGCACCCCGTTGGTGCGCGCGTCGCGGTAGTTGAAGGGCGGCTCGATCAGCGTCCCGGTCGCGTCCAGGCGGCCGTAGTCCACCCCCCAGGTGTCGACGCCGACACTGGCCAGTCCGCCGCTGCGGGCCTGGGCGGCGTTCAGCCCGGCGCGGATGTTGGCGAACAGCGAGGCGGCGTCCCAGCGGATCGAGTCACCGTCGGGCAGCGGGCCGTTCGCGAACCGGGCGACCTCCTCGAGGTGGAACCGGCCATCCGCCAGGGTCCCCAGGATCACGCGGCCGCTGGAGGCGCCGAGGTCGGCGGCGGCGAAGGAGGTCGGAGTCATCGTGGGTCCGTCCCGGCGCGGGTGCAGAGTGCAACGGTGGGCATATCGCTTCCTCGCGTATGAATCGTTTCAACTGATCGTAGGTGGCACATTCTCCCCTGTCAAGGAGGGTCCGGACCGGGGTTGCCGGACCCCGCCCAAGAGCTCCCGCCGAGGCGATTGTCACAATCGGATCACGCAAGTGGCGAAACCGGCAACCTGCTGTCTAGGATACAGAAATCGATTTCTGCTGGAGGCAATGGTGCTGTTCAACTTAGATCCGCTTCTCACCGGCCGGGTGCTCCTCGCGCTTGACGAGATGGGCCACGGCGACGCTGTGGTGGTCGCTGATGCGCACTTCACCGCGTCCAAGCTCGCTCGCAAGCACCTGATCGACCTGCCGGGAATCGGCTCGCCGCGGGTGCTGCAGGCGATCCGCTCGGTGATGGTGCCCGACAGCCACGGACCTGCGCTGGACCTGATGGAGTCCCCCGACGGTCTGCTGCCGGTCCAGGAGGAGCTGATCGCAGCTGCCGACCTGCAGGGCACCGAGCTGCGGATGGTGGAGCGGTTCGCGTTCTACGACCTCGCCGCGCAGGCGGAACTGATCATCCGGACCGGGGAAACCCGGGTCTACGGCAACGCGCTCTTCCGCAAGGGCGTCACCCCGGTTGTCGGCGCATGAGCGTCCAGACCGAACACGAGGTGCTGCGGCGCCCGCACGATCCCGACCTGCTGCTGCAGGTGGAGGGCTGCGAGAAGTCCTTCCCCGGCGTGAAGGCGCTCTCGGGGATGCGGCTCGACCTGCGCAAGGGCGAGGTCCTCGGCCTGGTCGGCGAGAACGGTGCCGGCAAATCCACCCTGATGAAGCTGCTCACCGGCATCTACGACCGCGAGGACGGTGACTTCTGGCTGAACGGGGAGCCGCTGGACGTGCGCAACCCCCGCGAGGCGCAGGAGAAGGGCCTGGCGATCATCCACCAGGAATTGAACCTGGTCCCCCACCTGACCGTGGCGGAGAACATCTGGCTCGGCCGCGAGACGGTCAGCGGCCGGATCTTCACCAAGCCGGGCGCGCAGGTGGCCCGGACCCGGGACCTGCTCGACTCGCTGGGCCTGCCGCTCGATCCCAACACGGTCGTCGGCACCCTGACCGTGGCCAAGCAGCAGATGGTCGAGATCGCCAAGGCGCTGTCCTTCGACGCCAAGGTGCTGATCATGGACGAGCCGACCGCGGCCCTCAACGACGCCGAGGTCGAACAGCTGTTCGGCCTGATCCGCCGGTTCGTCACTCCGGAGACCGGGGTGGTGTACATCTCCCACCGGATGCCGGAGCTGAAGCGGATCGCCGACCGCATCACGGTCATCCGCGACGGCCACTACATCGACACCATGGACATGGAGCAGACCGCGATCCGTGAGGTCATCTCCAAGATGGTCGGCCGCGCGATCAACACCGAGGCTCGCCCGGAGAACGTCCGCGACGACCGTCCGGTGATCCTGTCGGTGCGCAACCTGTCCACCAAGGCCCTGCTGCGCCAGGTCAGCTTCGACCTTCACCGGGGCGAGATTCTGGGCTTCGCCGGCCTGATGGGCGCCGGACGGACGGAGGTCGCCCGGGCGATCGTCGGGGCCGACCCCCTGGCCGGCGGCGAGATCGTCCTCAACGGCAAGCCGGTCACCATCCGCAACGCCGCCGAGGCCGCCCGCCACGGCATCGGCTACCTGTCGGAGGACCGCAAGCGCTACGGCCTGATGCTGCCGCTGCCGGTCGCCCACAACATCGCGGTGAGCTCCATCGGCTCGAAGTTCAGCCGCTTCGGCTTCGTCCGCGACAAGGCGATCGCCGCCGCTGCGGAGGACGCCCGCCAGCTGCTGAAGATCAAGACGCCCTCGAGCAAGCAGCTCGTCAAGTACCTCTCGGGTGGCAACCAGCAGAAGGCGATCATCGCCCGCTGGCTGGTCCGCGACTGCGACATCCTCATCTTCGACGAGCCCACCCGGGGCATCGACGTCGGCGCCAAGGAGGAGATCTACCAGCTGCTCAACCAGCTGGCCGCCGACGGCAAGTCGATCATCATGATCTCCTCCGAGCTGCCCGAGGTGCTGCGGATGTCGCACCGCATCGTCGTGATGGCGGACGGCCGGGTCACCGGCACGTTGGCCGCCGGGGCGACCCAGGAAGCCATCATGGCCCTGGCCACCCACCGCGAGGACGACGAGCCCACCCAGGTCAGCCATGACCCAGCCGAACCGATCATCCAGACAGACGAGGAAGCCCAGCAGTGATGTCGTCCCCCGCGCCCGGTGCCACCGCACCCGCAACCACCAACGCCGGCCCCGCCGACGCGAAGGCCAGCGCCTGGCGTCAGCGGCTCCAGCAGCTCGCTGCGCTCGCCGGTCTGGTGCTGATCTTCCTCGCCTTCTCGCTGGCCAGCCCGCAGGTCTTCCCGACCTACTCCAACATCACGAACATCCTGTTCTCCGGGGTCGTGATCGGCGTGCTCTCGCTGGGAGCGACGTTCGTCATCATCACCGGCGGCATCGACCTGTCAGTCGGCACCGGGATGACCCTGACTGCCGTGATGTCGGCCACCTTCATCGTCAACATGGGCCTGCCGGTGTGGCTCGGCATCCTGCTGACGCTGCTGGTCGGCGCCGTGATCGGTGCCATCAACGGCACCAACGTCGCGATCCTGGGCCTGCCGCCCTTCATCGCGACGATGGCGATGATGCTGGTCTGCCAGGGCCTGGCCCTGGTGGTGTCGAACAAGGCGCCGATCTACTTCGACCTGCACGACCACTCCGGCTTCATCTGGCTGTCGACCGGCAACCTGATCCCCAGCTTCCCCAACGCCCCGCTGGTGCTGCTGGTGGCCGCCCTGATCGCCTACGTCATCTTGTCCAAGACGATCCTGGGCCGCTACGACATCTCGATCGGCTCCAACATGGAGGCGACCGCCCTGTCGGGCATCAACGTCAAGAAGTGGCTGATCATCATCTACGCCCTCGCCGGTGTCTTCACCGCCCTGGGCGGCATCATGATCGCCGCCCGGCTCGGCTCGGCTCAGCCGGCCACCGGCGCCGGCTACGAACTGCAGGCGATCGCCGCCGTGGTGATCGGCGGCACCTCCCTGTCGGGCGGCAAGGGCTCGATCGTCGGCACCGTGATCGGCGCCATGATCATCGCCGTCATCAACAACGGTCTCCAGATCATCTCGGTGCCCCAGGAATGGCAGAACGTCATCCTCGGCATCGTGATCCTGGTCACCGTCTTCATCGACCAGCTGCGCACCAAGCGGGTCCAGTCCAGCTGACCCGCGCGTAGTCCCACCACCAAACTCCCGCACCACAACCAAAGGAGAAAGTAATGCGGAAGATGTATGCAGGGGCAGCGGCCGTTCTGGCTGCCGTCTCCCTGGCGGCGTGTTCGAGCGCACCGGCCGCGCCGGGTGGGTCCGCCTCGGCACCCGCCGGCGGTTCCGAGAAGCCGTACATCGCCATCGTCTCGAAGGGCTTCCAGCACCAGTTCTGGCAGGCCGTCAAGATCGGCGCCGACGCCAAGGCGGCGGAGCTGGGTGTCGAGATCACCTTCGAGGGCCCCGCGTCCGAGACCGAGGTCGAGGCCCAGATGACGATGCTGACCAACGCGCTGGCGAAGAAGCCGGCCGCGCTGGGCTTCGCCGCGCTGGACAGCAAGGTGGCCGAGCCGGTGCTGCAGCAGTTCAAGGACGCCAACATCCCGGTGATCGCCTTCGACTCCGGTGTCGACTCCGACATCCCGCTGTCGACCGCCTCCACCGACAACAAGGCCGCTGCCGCTGAGGGCGCCAAGCACATGTGCGAACTGATCGGTGGCAAGGGCAAGGTCGGCCTGATCGTGCACGACCAGGTCTCCAAGTCCGGCGTCGACCGTCGCGACGGCTTCCTCGAGGGCATGAAGGCCAACTGCCCCGACGTCACCGTCCTCGAGGCGCAGTACGGCGGCGGCGACCAGGCCAAGTCGGCTGACATCGCCAAGGCGATCATCGCCTCCAACCCCGACCTGTCCGGCATCTTCGGCTCCAACGAGGGTTCGGCCATCGGCATCGTCAAGGGCGTCGAGGAGGCTGGCGCCAAGGGCAAGCTCGTGGTCGTCGGCTTCGACTCCGGCCAGGCCCAGATCGACGCGATCAACAACGGCCTGATGGCCGGCGCGATCACCCAGAACCCGGTCGGCATCGGCGAGCAGGTCGTCGAGCTGGCGGTCAAGGCGATCAACGGCGAGACCATCGACAAGATCGTCGACACCGGTTTCTACTGGTACGACAAGAACAACATCAACGATGACAAGATCAAGGCCGTCCTCTACCAGTGAGCGACCTGATCTGACCTGACGCCCGGGGGCGGGCTGCTCATCGAGCAGCCCGCCCTCGTGCTCTCCACCCCCACCCACCAACTTTCCGGGAAGGACCTGCCGTGCTCATCGCGCACGACCTCGGCACCAGCGGCAACAAGGCGTCCCTGCACGACGACACCGGACGGCTGCTCGCGGCCGTCACCGTCGGCTACCCGACCCGCTACGCCGCCGACACCACCAGCGAGCAGGATCCGCAGGACTGGTGGCGCGCCGTGGTGGACGCCACCAGGTCGCTGCTGTCCTCGGTTCCCGGCTCGGCCGGCCAGGTGGCCGGGATCTGTGTCTCGGGCCAGATGATGGGCGCCGTCCTGCTCGACGGCGAGCGCCGCCCCGTCCGTCCGGCCATGATCTGGTCGGACCAGCGGGCCACCGCCCAGGCCACGGCACTGGCCGACGAGATCGGCACCGACGCCGGCTACCGGCTCACCGGCCACCGCTTCGCCCCGACCTACACGCTGCCCAAGCTGATGTGGGTGCGCGACAACGAACCCGACACCTGGGCCGCCGCCCGCGCGGTCTGCGTCGCCAAGGACTACGTCAACCTGCTGCTGACCGGACGTCTGGTCACCGACCATTCCGATGCCTCCAGCACCGACGCCTACGACCTGCTGGCCGGCACCTGGTCGCAGCCCCTGCTGGACGCTGCCGGCATCGACGCCGGGCTGTGGCCCGAGATCGTCGACTCCACCACCGTGATCGGCACCCTGACCCCGCAGGCGGCCGACGAACTGGGGCTGCGCCCCGGCACCCGGGTGGTCGCCGGCGGGGGCGACGGCCCGATGGCCTCGATCGGGGCGGGCTGCACCGCCCCCGACAGCAACGGCTACGTCTGCCTGGGCACCTCGGCCTGGTTCGCCACCACGACCACTGAACCGGTCTTCGACCCGCTGCGCCGCTCGTTCACCTTCCGCCACGTCGTGCCCGGGCTGTTCACCCCCTGCGCCACCAGCCAGACCGGAGCCGGCTCGCTGCAGTGGCTTCGGGGCGTGCTCGGCGGCGCGATCCCCGACCTGGTGGCCGCCGCCGGCGAGGTCCGGGCCGCCGAGGACGGGCTGTACTTCCTGCCCTACCTGCTCGGCGAGCGCTCGCCCTGGTGGGACGCGGCCGCGTCCGGCGCTTTCCTGGGGCTGCGGCCGCACCACGGCCCGGCCCACCTGGCCCGCGCGGTGCTGGAGGGGGTCGGGTTCAACCTCGCGCTCTGCCTGGCTCCGCTGGCGCCCGCCGGGCGTCCGGTGGACGTGATCGGCGGCGGTGCGGCCAGCGACAGCTGGCTGCAGCTGCTCAGCGACATCTGGGGCCTGCCCGTCCGCCGCCGCAGCGTCACCGACCAGGCCAACAGCCTGGGCGCCGCAGTCACCGGGCTGGTCGGGCTGGGGCTGACCGACTTCACCGCCGCCGCCCGGCTCTCGGTGGTGGAGGCGGAGTTCGAACCATCGCCCGACAGCGCGCTGCTGGGCAGCCACCGGCAGCGATTCGAGGCGGCTTATCATGCACTATCCGGCTGGTTCTGAGCCCGAGGAGAAGAGGGCCGTGGTCACCATCTACGACGTCGCCAGACGCGCGGGGGTCTCTCCGGCCACGGTGTCCCGGGTGTTCAACGGGATCAAGGTGACCCCGAGCCGGGTCGAGGCGGTGAACCGGGCGGCGGCCGAGCTCGGCTTCGTCCCCAATCGCAACGCCCGTCGGCTGCGGACCAACTCCTCCGAGATCATCGCGATGATGATCCCCGACATCGAGAACCCCTTCTTCACCGCGATGACAAGGGCCGTGGAGGACATCGCGCGGGCCCGCGGCTACTCGGTCATGCTGTGCAACACCGACGAGGACCCGGTCAAGGAGCAGGAGTACCTGCGGGTGGCGGTGAGCGATCCGGTAGCGGGGGTGATCCTCGCCCCGAGCAGCGTGACCACCGACCTGAGCCTGGCCCTGGAGCGGGACGTCCCGGTGGTCTGCGTCGACCGTCACCCGGCCACCGACCAGGTCGACACGGTGGTGGCCGACAACCTGGAGGGCGCCACCAGCGCGGCCATGCTGTTGTTCGAGGCCGGCTACACCCGGGTCGCCTGCGTCAGCGGGCCCACCCAGGTCGAGACCGCCGACCTGCGCCACCAGGGCTGGCTGCGCGCCTACCGGACCGCGACGGGGACCGAACCCCCGGAGGAACTCGTCATCCGGACCAGCTACACCCTGGCCGGCGGGGAGCAGGCCACCCGCGACCTGCTCGCCCTGCCCGAGCCACCCGATGCCATCTTCGCGGCCAACAACAAGCTGGCCTCGGGCGTGATCCGGGTGCTGGCCGAGGCGGGCAAGCTTCCCCCGACCACCGGCCTGGTGTCCTTCGGTGGACTCCCCCTCGTGCTGCTCGTCCCGGTCGGCGTGATGGTCACCCACCTGCCGGCGCGACGCCTCGGGGAGACCGCGGCGACCATGCTGATGGAGCGCATCGGCGGGTTCACCGGACCGGGCCGCGAGGTGGTCCTTCCCCTGGTCTACGGCGACGAGGACGAGGGCCGCGAACTGATCGAGGGCCGGGTCGCGAACGGCTGAGCCACCCCTTGGGCCGGCTTCTCCCACCTTGACTGTGAAATCGATTTCTGAGAGTCTTTGTGGCAGCACACCGCCGCTGTTGGGCACTGTGGCCTGAGGCGGCGGGACGGCGCGACCACCTGCTAGGAGACACCCTGTGACCACATATCAGTTCCCTGTCATCACCCCGCGTCCGGCCGCCGAGCCGAAGACCGTGTACACCATCGCCAACGGCGACCTCAGGCTCACCACCAACGTCAAGACGTGGGACATGCAGCAGCAGGTGGAGGGCGAGTTCGCCGCCGCCCTGGAGGCGCTCGGCTGGGCGGTGAAGCGGGCCCACGGGGTCAACCCGGAGACCGGCCACGGCTTCATCGACAGCCAGCACTACGGCCGCCAGGTGTTCAAGAACGTGCCGAAGGAGGCGCCGCTGGTCGTCGTCGAAGCGGTCTGGCAGTACAGCCACCATGTCCTGCACGGCCTGCGCGACCACCAGGGCCCGATCCTGCTGGTGGCCAACTTCGCCGGCGACTTCCCCGGCCTGGTCGGGATGCTCAACCTGCACGGCTCGATGGTCAAGGCCGGCATCAAGCACTCCACCCTGTGGAGCAAGGACTTCACCGACGAGTGGGCGCGCACCAAGCTCGCCGAATGGCTCGAGACCGGCGAGATCGTCCACGACGTCTCCCACGTCCGCGACCTGCCGGCCCTGCCGGAGTCGGAGGAGAAGCGACTCGGCGAGGCGCTGGCCGCCCAGCTCAAGGAGGACAAGGCGATCATCGCCGTCTTCGACGAGTACTGCATGGGCATGTACAACGCCCTGATCGACGACGAGCTGATGAACCCGGCCGGCATCTACAAGGAGCGGCTCTCCCAGAGCGCGCTGGTCGCCGAGATGAACAAGACCTCCGACGAGGAGGCGGCCGCCGTCCGCAAGTGGCTGGACGACGCCGGCCTCACCTTCCACGTCAACAACGACGGCGACTGGAAGGAGAACCTCACCGACGAGCAGCTGCACCAGCAGATGAAGATGTACATCGCCGCCGTCCGGATGGCCGACGACTTCGGTGCCGACGTGGTGGGCATCCAGTACCAGCAGGGCCTGAAGGACATGGTCCCCGCCTCCGACCTGGTCGAGGGACTGCTGAACAACGTCGAGCGTCCGCCGGTCACCTCCCGCGACGGCTCCCGCGTCCTCTACGACGGCCAGGCGATCCCCTGCGCCAACGAGGTGGACGAGGGCGTCGCGATCGACGCCCTGGTCACCAACCGGATCTGGACGGCGATGGGGCTCGACCCGGCGACCACCCTGCACGACGTCCGCTGGGGCGACCAGTGGGGCGACGACTTCGTCTGGGTGCTGGAGATCTCCGGCTCGGTGCCCGCCTCGCACCTGGGCGGCTATGACAAGGCCTACTCCATGCGGCAGTCGTACTACTTCTTCCCGCTCGGCGGCGGCACCCTCTCCGGCGTCTCCAAGCCGGGCGAGATCGTGTGGTCGCGGGTCTTCATCATGGACGGCGCGCTGCACGTCGACCTGGGCCGCGGCACCTGCATCGAGATGCCGGCCGAGGAGGTCCAGCGCCGCCTCGACGCCACCAACCCGGAGTGGCCGATCATGAACGCCGTCCTGCACGGGGTCGGCCGCGACCAGCTGATGGCCCGCCACAAGGCCAACCACCTCAACGTGGCCTACGCCCCGGACGCGGAGACTGCGGACAAGGCGCTGGTCGCCAAGGCGGCGATGTTCGAGGCGATGGGCTACCAGGTCCACCTCGCCGGGGACGTGCTTCCGGCGCTCTGACCCACCCTCACCGGGGACGTCGCTGCCCTGCCTGTGACGTCCCCGTTCGCCAAGGGCCACCCGACGCGTGGCGGGCCCCCCCAGGTGGGGGGGCCGGGGCGGGGGGGGGGGG